>NZ_JBSFIH010000087.1:0-24772 GCF_053597455.1 Streptomyces sp. NPDC001393 | reverse complement strand
GCCCCGCGGGCCCCGAACCCGTCTACACCGAGTACACCGACGAGCCGGCCGAAGCCGAAGGCGCCGCCCGCCGCATCCGCGAACTGATCGACGCGCCGGGGCCCCGGCACCGCACGGTGGCGCACGGACGCCGGCGATGAGGCGACGACAAGGCGTCCTGCGCGGGCGCGTGCCCCTCGGACACGCACCGGGCCGCCTTCGCGTCACCGCGGAGTGGGGACTCCGCCCGTCGTGCGGGGCCACTGACGTCCGTGGCCCCAGCGGCGGCCGACAGCGAATCTAATCCCGCTCGCCGCTCCGACCGGCGTGGCGGACACAGAATTTGCGGCACTCATACGGCGCCGCGCAGGCCGCCGTCAAAGTGCCGTCAAACAGAGCTGATTCGCCATCAGGGAGCCGTCAAGGCGGGACATGGGTGGCCGAATCCGCTCGCAGACTGATCGGCAACGGGGGACGGGCGACCGCCCGTGGCGGTGACGTTGGAGGGACCGTGGCTCTCACGGCCGGATCAGCGCAGGGTTCTCGGACCGAGCAAGGAGCACCGCCACGGAGAGCGGTCGCCCAACCCGGGGGCAGCCCCGGACCGCGAAGACGAGGGTGTTCGGGGACGGCCGGACCGGGTCCGGGGCTGCGCCCGGGGCAGCGAGCCGTGGCCGCGCGGGCCGCTCTGCGCCGCCGACCTCGACCTCGCGCCCAAGCCGCCGACATCCTGCTGTCCAACGGCGCCGCCGGGAACGGGCGCCTGGACACACCGTACGACAAGGCAGTCGGCTTCTACGGCGGCTCCCGGCGCGAGAACACACCACGGTCACCCTATTGGCCCAGGTCACGTCAAAACAGCGTCAATGTCCTCTGGGCAGGCGCCAAGGATGCGCTAACACGGGCTCCACCCGGCCCTCGGAAGGGCTTTCTTAGGAGCAGTCTCCTTCCATCACGGGGGAGTTGAGCGAGTGAGCGGAGCGCGTCGGCGGCGATGAGTGACGTACGGCCCGGACGACTGAAGGTCTACCTCGGGGCGGCCCCGGGGGTCGGCAAGACCTACCGGATGCTCGACGAGGGGCGGCGCCGTGCCTCGCGCGGGGCGGACGTGGTGGTGGGCTTCGTGGAGTGCCACGGGCGCCCGCACACGGAGGCCATGCTCGACGGCCTCGAGGTCGTCCCGCGCACGTCCTGCACCTATCGCGGCGGGGGCTTCGAGGAGATGGACCTGGCCGCGGTGCTGGCGCGCCGCCCCCAGGTGGCGATCGTGGACGAGTTCGCCCACAGCAACGTCCCCGGTGACGGCCGCAACCCCAAGCGGTGGCAGGACATCGAGGAACTCCTCGCCGACGGCATCGATGTCATCACCGCGGTGAACATCCAGCACCTGGAATCCCTCAACGACGTGGTCGAGAAGATCACCCGCGTCCCGCAGCACGAGACCGTGCCCGACGAGGTCGTACGCCGCGCCTGGCAGATCGAGCTGGTCGACATGCCCCCCGAGGGGCTGCGCCGCCGGATGGCGCACGGCAACATCTACGCCCCGGAGAAGATCGACGCGGCCCTCGCCAACTACTTCCGTCCCGGCAACCTCACCGCGCTGCGGCAGCTGGCGCTGCTGTGGGTGGCCGACCGGGTGGACGAGGCGCTCCAGGAGTACCGCTCGCGGCACGGCATCGGCGGGGTGTGGGAGACCCGGGAGCGGGTCGTCGTCGCCCTGACCGGCGGCCCCGAGGGCGACACGCTCGTCCGGCGGGCCGCCCGGATCGCCGCCCGGTCCGCCGGAGGCGACCTGCTCGCCGTGCACGTGGCCCGCAGCGACGGCCTGGCCGGCGGCGTCTCGGCCGCCTCCCTCGCCCGGCAGCGCCGGCTGGTGGAGGACCTCGGCGGCAGCTACCACTCCGTCGTCGGCGACGACGTGGCCACCGGCCTGGTGGAGTTCGCCCGTGCCGAGAACGCCACCCAGCTCGTCCTCGGCACCAGCAGACGCGGTCGTCTGCAGCGTTTCCTGACCGGGCCCGGCACCGGCGAGACCGTGACCGAGCTGTCCGGCGACATCGACGTCCACCGCGTCACCCACGAGCGGGCCGGACGCGGCACCCTCCTGCCCTCCCGGCGCCGCACGCTCTCCACCGCCCGGCTGATCGCCGGACCGGTGGCCGGGCTCGTTCTGCCGATGCTGCTCACCGCCGTGCTGGCGCAGGTGCGCGGAACGCTGGACCTGACCAGTGAGGCGCTGCTGTTCCTGCTCGCCGTGGTGGGAGTGGCCTGCATAGGCGGGGTCGCCTCGGCGGTGATCGCGTCCGTGACGGCGTCCCTGCTGCTGAACTACTGGTTCATCCCGCCCATCGGCGCCTTCACCCTGGGCGACCCGAACGCGCTGATAGCCCTCGGGGTGTTCGCGGTCGTCGCGGCCATCGTGGCCGGGGTCGTCGACCGCTCGCTGCGGCTGTCCCGGCGCTCGGCGCGGGCCACCGCCGAGGCCGAGACCATGTCGTCCCTGGCCGGCACGATCGTGCGTGGCGAGGCGACGATCCCGGCGCTGCTGGAGCGCACCCGCGAGACCTTCGGCATGGAGTCGGCCGAGTTGGCGGACGAGCCGCCGGATGTGGAAGGGAGCACCTCGGTGCCGGCCGGTCCGGGCGCGTACCTGGTGCTGCGGGGCCGTACCCTCTCCTCCTCCGAGCGGCGGGTACTGGCCGCGTTCGCCGCGCACGTCGGCTCGGCGGTGGAGCGGGCCCGGCTGGCTCAGGCGGCGGCGGAGGTGGAGCCGGTGAAAGCGGCCGACCGGCTGCGCACGGCCCTCCTGCGGGCCGTCGGCCACGACCTGCGTACCCCGCTCGCGGCGGGCTGGGCCGCCGTCACCTCACTGCGCAGCCAGGACGTCGAGTTCACACCGGAAGACCGCGACGAACTCCTCGCCACCGCCGACGAGTCCATGGCCAAGCTCAACCGCCTGGTGGAGAACCTCCTCGACCTCAGCCGCCTGGAGGCCGGCGCCCTCACCCTGAACCTGCGCCCGACCTCCCTGGACGAGGTCCTGCCCATGGCGCTCGCGGACGTGCCGGAGGCCGAGGTGGCGGACGTGGAGGAGATCCCGGCGGTGCTCGCCGACCCGCCGCTGCTGGAGCGGGTGATCGCCAACCTCGCCTCCAACGCCGTCCGCCACACCCCGCCGGGGCACAAGGTGCTGGTCACCGCCAGTGCCCTGGCGGGACGCGTGGAGCTGCGCGTGATCGACCGGGGCCCCGGACTCCCGCAGACCGGCCGGGAGCGGATCTTCGAACCGTTCCAGCGGCTCGGCGACACCGACAACACCACCGGACTCGGCCTCGGCCTGGCCCTCGCCCGGGGCCTGACCGAGGCGATGAACGGCACCCTCACCCCCGAGGACACCCCCGGCGGCGGCCTGACCATGGTCGTGTCACTGCCGTTCGCGGAGCAGCCCGTGGGCGCCGGACCCGCCGAGCAGAGCGCGGGAGGCGCGCGATGAGCAGAGCGGCGGTGGGGCCTGCGGCAGCCGGGGAGCCACGTCACTCCAGTCCGGATGCCTTGAAAACGGCCAGCGCGGTCTCACGGTCCACGCGGGACGACAGACGCCGCACAGCGGTCTGACCGCACAGCAGCAGACCATCGGCCGCGGCCTTCCGGGCGCCCGCCTCGACGCGGTGCCACAGGGCGGGGTTGTTCAGCAGAACGTCGGGATCGATCGCGACGCGCGCGCCGAACGCGTCGCGCAGCAGGAGCCGTTGGGAGACGCCCTCCAGGCAGCGCACGGACACCAGCAGGTCGGTCCGGACCCGGCGCTCGCGCAGCAGCCACCGTGCGGCCAGCCAGTCCTCACCGGCCGTGACCCGGGCCGGCAACAGCACCAGGAACAGCAGCCCAGCCAGCGTGAGCCACAACAGGCCCCGCCACAGCGTGAACTGGCCCAACCCCCAGTCGATGAACAGGAGCAGGGCGAGCAGTACTCCGGCGCACCGGACGGCGTCCCTCACCTCTCGCGCCCAGCAGCGGTCGTGCACCGCGGCCCCGGACGATTCTTCGCCGGCGCGGGCCGGTGACCTGCGCGCCTTCTCGCGGCGTCCCATACCGGTGACGGTAGAGGCGCTCAGGACGGGAACCACGCGTTTTGATGCGGCTCTGATGGCGCATGCCCGTCAAGATCCCGTCAAGGTCGGGCCGGTCGGCGCGAAGATGGCGCAAGGAAGCGCCGAACACTGTCGGAATCGGTCACAACCTGAGTGCGCCGCGCACAAATCGATGTAGCTGCGCGGCTTTCGCCGAAGGAGTACCGCACCCATGACCGTTCTGACCACCGAGCAGCCGGATGCCGTCCCTGCCGGCGAGGAGCCGCCTGATGCCGGCGAGCGGCATCGGCTGACCGCCGTCACTGGGCTCGCGGCGCTGTCGCTGGACGCCATGGCGTCGGTCGCCTACGGCCCGGAGGCGATCGTGCTGGTCCTGGCCGCCGCCGGCGCGCACGGACTCGGCTTCACGCTGCCGGTGACGCTGGCCATCGCCGCCCTGCTGGCGGTGCTGGTCGCCTCGTACCGGCAGGTCATCGCGGCATTCCCGGACGGCGGCGGCTCCTACGCGGTGGCGAAGGCGCATCTGGGGCCGCGGACCAGCCTGGTGGCGGCGGCCTCGCTGATCCTGGACTACGTGCTCAACGTCGCCGTGGCGGTCACGGCCGGCGTGGCCGCGCTGACGTCCGCGTTCCCGGGGCTGTACGGCGACCGGCTGTGGCTGTGCCTGGCGGTGCTCACGCTGATCACGGGGGTGAATCTGCGGGGGATCGTGGAGTCGGCGAAGGCGTTCATCGTGCCGACGGTCGTCTTCGTGGGTGCGATCTTCGTGCTGATCGGCGTCGGTCTGTTCCGCTCCGAGCCGGTCAGTACGGCGACGGCGGCCGGGCACGCCTCGGTCGTCGCCGACAACGCGACCGGTGTCGGAGTCCTGCTCCTGCTGAAAGCATTCGCCTCCGGGTGCTCCGCGCTCACCGGAGTCGAGGCCATCGCCAACGCCGTCCCCTCGTTCCGCGTACCGCGCGTGCGGCGGGCCCAGCGTGCGGAGATCGCCCTCGGTGCCGTACTCGGTCTGATGCTGATCGGTCTGGCGGTGCTGATCGGCCGCTTCCACCTCCAGCCGGTGGCGGGCGTCACGGTGCTGGCGCAGCTCGCGGATGCCTCGCTGGGCCACAACTGGGCGTTCTACGTCATCCAGTTCGCGACGATGATCCTGCTGGCGCTGTCGGCGAACACGTCCTTCGGCGGGCTGCCGGTGCTGCTGAAGCTGCTGGCACGTGACAACTATCTGCCGCATGTGTTCGCGTTGAAGGCCGACCGCCAGGTGCACCGGCACGGCGTGCTGGCCCTCGCCGTCGTCTCGGCCGCGCTCTTGGTCTTCTCCGGCGGGGACACCAACACCCTGGTGCCGATGTTCGCCATCGGGGTCTTCGTCGGCTTCACGATCGCCCAGGTGGGCATGGTCCGGCACTGGCGCCTGGAGCGGCGCCGTGGCTGGCTTGGGAAGGCGCTGCTGAACGGCTTCGGGGCGCTGCTCACCGGTGTCTCGACGGTCGTCGTCACGGCGAGCAAGTTCGCGGAGGGGGCCTGGCTGATCGTGGTGGCGCTGCCGCTGCTGATCGCCGCCTTCGTCGCCGTCCACCGTGCCTACGACCGCATCGCCGAGCGACTCGGCCTGGGCCGTATCCCCGAGCCCCCGCACCGCGACCGCTCCCTGGTGATCGTGCCGGTGTCCTCGCTGTCCCGGCTGACCTCCGAGGCCCTGACGGCCGCCGCCTCCCTCGGCGACGAGGTCCGTGCCGTCACCGTCGGCTACCCGGACCCGGAGGACCGCGCCCAGCTGCACGCCCTGGAGCGAGCCTGGACCGAGTGGGACCCGGGCGTGCCCCTGGTGCGGCTGTCCTGTGAGAGGCGCAGCCTGGGCCGCCCGATCGCCGCGTACGTCCGTGAGGTGGCCGCCGCCGAGCCGGCCACGCGGGTCACGGTGCTGATCCCGGAGGCCGAGCCGGAGCGGTTGTGGCAGCGGCTGCTGCAGAACCAGCGGGGTGCGGTGGTCGCACACGCCGTGCGTCGGGAGACGGACGCGGTGATCTGCCGGCTGCGGTTCCGGCTGCTCTGAAGGGAAACGCTCTGTTACTGGCCGGTAGGGATCGGTGGCCGTAAGAGTCCCGTCAAAGCCGTGGGCGAGGCCGTAAGAGGGCCGTCAACGAGTGTCCAGATCCGGCCAGGGAGGCGGTTTCCTCTAACCGTCCTTGTTTCACCCCCGAACCTCTTCAGGAGTTCACGATGGCCGATCTGGCCTTCGTCGTCACCGTGCTCGCGGGCTTCGCGCTGGTGGCTCTCGTCGCCCGGGGGGTGACGAAGCTGTGACCGTCGAGAACGTCGTCGGCCTGGTCGTGGCCGTCGCTCTGCTGGGCTATCTCGTCCTCGCCCTGATCTTCCCGGAGAGGTTCTGAAGCCAGACATGAGTCCAGAAGTCGCGGGCTTTCTCCAGTTGCTCGCCCTCGTGGGCGCGCTGGCGCTCGCCTACATCCCGCTCGGCACCTACATGGCCAGGGTCTACTCCTCGCCGCGGCACCTGCGCGTCGAGAAGTGGGTCTACAAGGCCATCGGTGCCAACCCCGACGCGGAGATGACCTGGCCCGCCTACCTGCGCGGTGTGCTGGCCTTCTCCGCCGTCAGCGTCCTCTTCCTCTACCTCCTCCAGCGGCTGCAGGGCGTGCTGCCCGGCTCGATGGGCTTCTCGTCGGTCAACCCGGCGCAGTCGTTCAACACGGCCGTGTCGTTCGTGACCAACACCAACTGGCAGTCGTACTACGGCGAACAGACCATGGGTCACGTCGTGCAGACCGCCGGCCTGGCCGTGCAGAACTTCGTCTCCGCGGCCGTCGGCATCGCCGTCGCGGTGGCGCTCGTGCGGGGCTTCGCGCGCTCGCGCACCGGTGAACTGGGCAACTTCTGGTCGGACTTGGTGCGCGGCACGTTGCGCATCCTCGTGCCGGGCGCCGTGATCGCCGCCGTCGTGCTGGTGGCGTGCGGTGCGATTCAGAACTTCTCCGGCATCCATGAGGTCGGCCAGTTCATGGGCGGCTCGCAGCAGTGGAACGGCGGCGCGGTCGCCTCCCAGGAGGCCATCAAGGAGCTGGGCACCAACGGCGGTGGCTTCTTCAACGCCAACTCCGCCCATCCCTTCGAGAACCCCACCCCGTTCACGAACCTGTTCGAGATCTTCCTGATCCTGGTGATCCCGTTCGCGCTGACCCGCACCTTCGGCGTGATGGTCGGCAACGTGAAGCAGGGCTACGCGATCCTCGCCACGATGGTCACCATCTGGCTGGGCTTCACCGTCCTGATGATGTGGACCGAGTTCGCCCACCACGGCCCGGCGCTGCAGGCGGCCGGCGGCGCGATGGAGGGCAAGGAGGTCCGCTTCGGCGTCGGCAGCTCCTCGATCTTCGCGGTGGCGACCACGCTCACCTCGACCGGCGCGGTGGACTCCTTCCACTCCTCCTTCACCGGACTCGGCGGCGGCATCACCATGCTGAGCATGATGCTGGGCGAGATCGCGCCCGGCGGCACCGGCTCCGGCCTCTACGGCATCCTGATCATGGCGGTCATCGCGGTGTTCATCGCCGGTCTGATGGTCGGCCGCACGCCCGAGTACCTGGGCAAGAAGATCGGCGGCCGCGAGATGAAGCTCGCCGCCTGCTACATCCTGATCACCCCCGCCCTGGTGCTGGTCTTCACCGCGGCCTCCATGGCGCTGCCGACCCCGCCGCACTCCATGCTCAACTCCGGTGCGCACGGGTTCTCCGAGGTGCTGTACGCGTTCACGTCGGCGTCGAACAACAACGGATCGGCCTTCGCCGGTCTGAACGCGAACACGGACTGGTTCAACACCATGACCGGGCTCGCGATGCTGCTCGGCCGCTTCCTGCCGATGGTGTTCGTGCTGGCGCTGGCCGGCTCGCTCGCCGAGCAGACGCCGGTCCCGGTCACCGCGGGCACCCTGCGCACCGAGAAGCCGCTGTTCACCGGGCTGCTGGTGGGCGCGATCCTGATCATCACCGGTCTGACCTACTTCCCGGCGCTGGCGCTGGGTCCGCTGGCCGAGGGGCTGGCGTCATGACGACCCGAACGGAAAACCACGAGGACGCGATGTCCACACCCACCCTGGCGCCCCACCAGGACGCGCCGACCGGGCGCAAGCCCGCCGAGGGCCGTGTCGGAGCGGGCCTTTTCGACCCCAAGGCACTGGTCAAGTCGCTGCCGGAAGCCTTCCGCAAGCTCGACCCGCGGGTGATGGTCAAGTCCCCCGTGATGTTCGTGGTGTGGATCGGCTCCGTGCTCACCACCGTCTTCTCCTTCCAGCACCCGGGCGACTGGTTCGGCTGGACCATCAGCGCCTGGCTGTGGCTGACCGTCATCTTCGCCAACCTCGCCGAGGCCGTCGCCGAGGGCCGCGGCAAGGCTCAGGCCGACACCCTGCGCAAGGCCAAGACCGACACCGTCGCCCGCCGGCTCCTGGCGGACGGCACCGAGGAGCAGGTCCCCGGCACCGCGCTGACCATCGGTGACCTGGTGGTCTGCGAGGCCGGTGACGTCATCCCCGGTGACGGCGATGTCGTCGAGGGGGTCGCCTCGGTGGACGAGTCGGCCATCACCGGCGAGTCCGCCCCGGTCATCCGCGAGTCCGGCGGCGACCGGTCGGCGGTGACAGGCGGTACGAAGGTGCTGTCCGACCGGATCGTCATCAAGATCACGACGAAGCCCGGCGAGACCTTCATCGACCGGATGATCAGTCTGGTCGAGGGCGCCGCCCGGCAGAAGACGCCCAACGAGATCGCGCTCAACATCCTGCTGGCCTCGCTGACCATCGTCTTCCTGCTGGCCTGCGCCACGCTGCCGCCGTTCGCCACGTACGCGGGCACGCACCTGACCATGGTCGTGCTGGTGGCCCTGCTGGTCTGTCTGATCCCGACCACGATCGGCGCCCTGCTCTCCGCGATCGGGATCGCGGGCATGGACCGGCTGGTGCAGCGCAATGTGCTCGCCATGTCCGGGCGCGCGGTCGAGGCCGCCGGTGACGTCTCCACGCTGCTGCTGGACAAGACCGGCACGATCACGCTCGGCAACCGCCAGGCCGCCGAGTTCGTGCCGGTGAGGGGCACCACCGAGGCGGAGGTCGCGGACGCGGCCCAGCTGTCCTCGCTGGCCGACGAGACCCCCGAGGGCCGCTCCATCGTCGTCCTGGCGAAGGAGAAGTACGGGCTGCGCGAGCGCCACCAGGGCGAGCTGGCCGGTGCCGAGTGGATCGAGTTCACCGCCCAGACCCGGATGTCGGGCGTGGACGTCGACGGCCGGAAGATCCGCAAGGGCGCCACCGCCTCGGTGATCGCCTGGGTGAAGGAGCAGGGCGGCACGGTCGCCGAGGACGCGGACGGCACGGCCAACCGGATCTCCGAGGCGGGCGGCACTCCGCTGCTGGTCGCCGTGGACGACGCCGACGGCGCCCGCGTGCTGGGTGTCATCCACCTCAAGGACGTCGTCAAGGAGGGCATGCGGGAGCGGTTCGAGGAACTGCGCCGCATGGGCATCAAGACGGTCATGATCACGGGCGACAACCCGCTGACCGCCAAGGCGATCGCCGAGGAGGCGGGCGTCGACGACTTCCTCGCGGAGGCCACCCCCGAGGACAAGATGGCCCTCATCAAGCGGGAGCAGGCCGGCGGCAAGCTGGTCGCGATGACCGGTGACGGCACCAACGACGCCCCGGCCCTCGCGCAGGCGGACGTCGGCGTGGCGATGAACACCGGCACGTCGGCCGCCAAGGAGGCCGGCAACATGGTCGACCTCGACTCCAACCCGACCAAGCTGATCGAGATCGTGGAGATCGGCAAGCAACTCCTCATCACCCGGGGGGCGCTGACGACCTTCTCCATCGCCAACGACGTCGCGAAGTACTTCGCGATCATCCCGGCGCTGTTCGCGGCGGTCTACCCGGGCCTGGACAAGCTGAACATCATGCACCTGTCCTCGCCCAACTCCGCGATCCTGTCGGCCGTCGTCTTCAACGCGCTGATCATCGTCGCGCTGGTGCCGCTGTCCCTGAAGGGCGTGCGCTACCGGCCGATGAGCGCCGACAAGATGCTCCGCCGCAACCTCGGGATCTACGGCATCGGCGGACTGATCGCGCCCTTCATCGGCATCAAGATCATCGACATGCTCATCTCCCTCATCCCCGGAATCGGCTGATCGCCATGAACAACTCCGTAACGAACACCGCCCGGTTGCTCGGGGCGGGCCTGCGGGCCCTCCTCGTGCTGACCCTGGTGACCGGCGTCATCTACCCGCTGGTCGTCACCGGCATCGCCCAGGGGCTGTTCAGCGACAAGGCGAACGGCTCCGAGATCAAGGCGGACGGCAAGGTCGTCGGCTCGTCCCTGATCGGCCAGTCCTACAACCTGCCGCCGAAGAAGGGGCAGCAGACCCCCGACCCGGACCTGAAATGGTTCCAGGGCCGCCCGCAGAACGGTCTCGGTACCAACAGCGTCAACACGCAGTACAAGCTGATCCTTTCGGGCGCCACCAACCTGTCCGCGGACAGCAAGGTGCTCCTCAAGCAGGTGCAGGACGCCCAAGCCGCCGTGGTGCAGGACAACTCGGTGCCCGGCTACACGGTCAGGCCCTCGGACGTCCCCGCGGATGCGGTGACCTCCTCCGGCTCAGGACTGGACCCGGACATCTCCCCGGCCTACGCCGAACTCCAGGTGCACCGGATCGCTGCGCGGAACGGCCTCTCGGTCGCCCAGGTCGAGAAGCTGGTCAAGGACCACACGGCCGGCCGCACCCTGGGCTTCATCGGCGAACCACGGGTGAACGTCCTGGAGCTCAACACCGCGCTCAAGGACCTCGTGGCGAAGAAGTGACCGCCTTACGCGATCCGCGACGGGAGTCGGTACCTCGGGGTGCCGACTCCCGCAGCCATGACAGGAGAGGCACACACCCATGACCAGGGTGCTAGTGGTGGAGGACGACCCGCAGCTCGTACGGGCCCTCGTCATCAACTTGCAGGCACGTCACTACGGCGTGGACGCCGCCCCCGACGGCGCCACGGCCCTCCGGCTCGCCGCCGCGCGGCAGCCCGACGTGGTCCTGCTGGACCTCGGCCTGCCCGACATGGACGGTGTCGACATCATCAAGGGTCTGCGGGGCTGGAGCCGCGTGCCGATCCTGGTCCTGTCCGCCCGCCAGGCGTCCGACGAGAAGGTCTCCGCCCTCGACGCCGGCGCCGACGACTACATCACCAAGCCGTTCAGCATGGACGAGCTGCTCGCCCGGCTGCGCGCCGCCGTCCGCCGGACCGAGGACACCCCGCTGGTCCCCGAGACGACACTGGTCGAGACGGAGCACTTCACCCTGGACCTGCTCGCCAAGAAGGCCGTACGGGACGGGCGGGACGTACGGCTGACCCCGACCGAGTGGCACCTGCTGGAGATACTGGTCACCAACCCGGGCCGGCTGATCACCCAGAAACAGCTGCTCCAGGAGGTCTGGGGCGTCTCGCAGAGCAACAAGACCAACTATCTGCGGGTCTACATGGCGCAGTTGCGCAGGAAGCTGGAGACGGACCCCTCCCACCCCCGCTATCTGATCACCGAGCCCGGCATGGGCTATCGCTTCGAAGGATGACATGGCACGCGGCAAGCTCCGGATCTACCTCGGCGCGGCACCCGGCGTCGGCAAGACCTACGCCATGCTGTCGGAGGCACACCGACGTATCGAGCGGGGCACCGACTGCGTGGTCGCCTTCGTCGAACACCATCACCGGCCGCGCACGGAGGTGATGCTGCACGGCCTGGAGCAGGTGCCGCGCAGACAGCTGGAGTACCGGGGCGCCACGTTCGGCGAGATGGACGTCGACGCCGTCCTGCGGCGTGCTCCGGCCGTCGCCCTGGTGGACGAACTCGCCCACACCAACGTCCCCGGCTCCCGCAACACCAAGCGCTGGCAGGACGTCGAGGAACTGCTCGCCGCGGGGATCGACGTCGTCTCGACCGTCAACATCCAGCACCTGGAGTCACTCGGCGACGTCGTGGAGTCGATCACGGGCGTGCGGCAGCGCGAGACCGTCCCCGACGAGGTCGTACGACGCGCCGACCAGATAGAGCTGGTCGACATGTCCCCCGAGGCGCTGCGCCGCCGTATGGCGCACGGGAACGTCTACAAGCCGGACAAGATCGACGCGGCCCTGTCCAACTACTTCCGCCCCGGCAACCTGACCGCCCTGCGCGAGCTGGCGCTGCTGTGGGTGGCGGACCGCGTCGACGAGTACCTGACCGCCTACCGCAGCGAACACCGCGTCTCCAAGATCTGGGGTTCCCGCGAGCGGATCGTGGTCGGCCTGACCGGCGGCCCCGAGGGACACACCCTGATACGGCGCGCCGTGCGGCTCGCGGAGAAGGGCGCCGGCGGCGAGGTGCTCGCCGTCTACATATCCCGCAGTGACGGGCTGACCTCGGCCTCCCCGAAGGAACTGGCCGTCCAGCGCACGTTGGTCGAGGACCTCGGTGGCACCTTCCACCATGTCGTCGGCGACGACATAGCGGCCGCCCTGCTGGACTTCGCCCGCGGCGTCAACGCCACCCAGATCGTGCTGGGCGTCTCGCGTCGCCCCAGCTGGCAGTACGTCCTCGGGCCCGGGGTCGGCGCCACGGTGGCCGTGGAGTCCGGTCCGGACCTCGACGTGCACCTCATCACGCACGACGAGGCGGGCAAGGGCCGTGGACTGCCGGTGGCCCGCGGCGCCCGTCTCGGACGCTCCCGGGTCATCTGGGGCTGGGCCGTGGGAGTGCTGGGCCCCGCCGTGCTCACCTGGCTGCTCACCAGTGCCGTGCCGGACGTCGGCCTCGCCAACGACATGCTGCTGTTCCTGACCCTGACGGTGGCAGCGGCCCTGGTGGGCGGCCTCTTCCCCGCGCTCGCCTCCGCGGTGGTCGGCTCCCTGCTGCTCAACTGGTACTTCACCCCGCCCGTCCACACCCTGACGATCGCCGACCCGAAGAACATCGTCGCCATCGCGATCTTCGTCGGGGTCGCCGTGTCCGTGGCCTCGGTGGTGGACCTCGCCGCCCGCCGCACCCACCAGGCGGCCCGGCTGCGCGCCGAGTCGGAGATCCTCTCCTTCCTCGCGGGCAACGTCCTGCGCGGCGAGACCACTCTGGAGGCGCTGCTGGAACGGGTCCGGGAAACCTTCGGCATGGAGTCGGTGGCCTTGCTGGAGCGGACGGGTGAGACGGAACCCTGGACCTGCGCCGGCAGTGTCGGACCGCAGCCCGCCGAGGTTCCGGAGGACGCGGACGTCGACGTCCCCGTCGGCGACCACATGGCCCTCTCCCTGCGCGGCCGCGTCCTGCCCGCCGCCGACCGCCGCGTGCTGGCCGCGTTCGCCGCGCAGGCCGCCGTCGTCCTGGACCGCCAGCGCCTGCAGCGCGAAGCCGATCGCGCCAAGGAACTGGCCGAGGGCAACCGCATCAGGACCGCGCTGCTCGCCGCCGTCAGCCATGACCTGCGCACCCCGCTCGCGGGCATCAAGGCCGCGGTGACCTCACTCAGGTCGGACGACGTCGAGTGGTCCGCACAGGACCAGGCGGAGCTGCTGCAGGCCATCGAGGAGGGCGCCGACCGGCTCGACCACCTCGTCGGCAACCTTCTGGACATGTCCCGCCTGCAGACCGGCACCGTCACCCCCATCATCCGCGAGAGCGACCTCGACGAGGTCGTGCCCATGGCGCTGGGCGGGGTGCCGGAGGACAGCGTGGACCTGGACATTCCCGAGACTCTGCCCATGGTGTGGGTCGACCGGGGCCTGCTGGAGCGGGCCGTCGCCAACGTCGTCGAGAACGCCGTCAAATACAGTCCGCCGGGGGAGAGGGTGCTGGTGTCCGCGAGTGCCCTGGCCGACCGGGTCGAACTGCGGGTCGTGGACGGCGGGCCCGGTGTCCCGGACGAGGCCAAGGACCGCATCTTCGAGCCCTTCCAGCGGTACGGCGACTCGCCGCGCGGTGTCGGCGTCGGCCTCGGACTCGCGGTCGCCCGCGGCTTCACCGAGGCCATAGGCGGCACCCTGCACGCCGAGGACACGCCCGGCGGCGGCCTCACCATGGTGCTCGCCGTACCGACGGCCCCGGCGCGGCGTCCGGAGCAGCCGGCCCTGCCGACCGCCGCCGCCCACCGAGGAGGTCAGGCGCCGGGCGGTACGGTCTCGAACTCCCGCTGAAGACGCTCCATGTCCAGCGGCAGCCGCAGGGCATTCCTCCGGTGCACGGCTGTCAGCGCTGCCTGCAGCGGCGACGGCGGCACCGCGAGAACGGGGCACGCGGCGCGGGCGAGGCAGTAGCGGCTGACCGACGGCCACAGCGCACGGTGCAGTCGGCCGCGCCCGCCTGCGCCGACCACGAGGATGTCGCCCTCCCGGCCGGCGGTCCGCACCAGAGTCGGCCCGGGAGCGCCTCGTGCGACGAGCGCCTGCCCGGGCAGCCCGGTGTCCGTGCTGCCGAACACGTCACGCAGCGCCTTGAGCAACCTCTCCCGCGCCAGCCGGTCCCACTCCTCGACCATGACGGCCGCGGCCGGGAACCTCCGGGCGGCGGGATCCCCGCCGGGCGGCTCCCAGGCCAGCACCGGCCAGAGCTCCGCCCCTCGGCGCCGGGCCTCGTCGGCCGCCCGGCTCAAGGCGGTGAGACTGCCGGGCGAACCGCTCACTCCCACCACGAAACGAGCGGTTGAGGACGGACGGGACTGGGACATCGCTTTCACCGTTCTGCACGCGCCGGCAGCGGCTTCCGGGCCGGCGATTCTTCTCGGAACCGCTTCCATCTCACCTCTGCCCAAGGCTTTCGAACAGCCCGCACGCCCGTTCTTGGCGCCCTTCTGACGGCCTTTCCCCTGCCCTCTCACCAGGGGTGTCAGCATCCCGTCAAGGTCGCCCGGATCACTGTCAGCGTCCCGTCAGGGCGCGTCCGGAACCCGGGACCAACGGGCATACGGTCGAGGGCGAGCCCCGGTCCGCCTCCCCGCGTCCGGGGCCACACCAGATCCCTCGCTCCCTGCCTTCCGGGAGGCATGCCATGACAGAACTCCGCTACGGCGAAGACCCCGAGCCCTCCGATCCGTCCCCGGCCGAACCCCTGTACGTCCCGGTCCGGCCGGGCCCCTCCGGCTGTGCGGCCCGGCTCTTCCGCACCCCGCTCGGCGACCGCACGGCCGTCGGCTTCACCTCCGCACTCCGCCTGACCACCACCCTCGGACCCGACCAGGCGTGGATCCGTCTCGCCGAGCCCGCGCTGCGGGCGCTGGCCGCCCCGCTCGGTGTCACCACCGTCACGGTGGACCCGCAGTTCACCGCGCCGGCCCCCAGGCCGATGCCCGCGCCGGCACCGGCGTTCGCAGCCTGAAAGGGGAGGACACGATGACCACGGTTCACGAACCTGCCATTGCGGCCGCCGAGTTGGCGGTATGGCCCGCCTCCGCCACCGAGTCCGGTCCGGGCGCCCTCGCCGTGGGCGGCGTACCGCTCGCCGAGGTCGCCGACCGCTTCGGCACCCCCGTCTACGTCCTGGACGAGGCCGAGGTCCGCGACCGCTGCCGCACCTACCGGGACGCTTTCCCCGACGCCGAAGTCCTGTACGCGGCCAAGGCGTTCCTGTGCCGGGCCATGGCCCACTGGATGGACGAGGAGGGCCTCGGCCTCGACGTCTGCTCCGCCGGTGAACTCGAACTGGCCGTCACCACCGGCTTCCCGGCCGAGCGGATCGTGCTGCACGGCAACGCCAAGTCGCCGCGCGACCTGGACACCGCGCTGCGCCTGGGCGTCGGCCGGATCGTCATCGACAGCCCCTCGGAGATCGCGAGGCTGGCGGCGGCCGTCGGCCCGGACGGGCACCAGAAGGTGATGGTGCGTGTGGTGCCCGGGATCAGCGCGGGCGGTCACGAGAAGATCCGCACCGGAACGGACGACCAGAAGTTCGGCCTGCCGATCGCGGACGGCTACGCCCAGCACGCCATCGCCCGCATCCTCGACCAGCCCCAGCTGGAACTCACCGGCCTGCACTGCCACCTGGGCTCTCAGATCACGAGTGTCAAGCCGTACCTCATCGCCGTGCGCCGCTTGGTCGGGCTGATGGCCCGCCTGCACGAGCAGCACGGACTGGTCCTGCCCGAACTCGACCTCGGCGGTGGCCACGGCATCGCCTACCGCCCCGGTGAGCCGGCCCTGGACCTGACGGCGCTGGCCCGCAAGGTCCGCGCGGAACTCGCCGACGCCTGCACGACGGCCGGGCTGCCCGTTCCCCGGCTGATCATCGAGCCGGGGCGGGCCATCGCAGGCCCCGCCGGGATCGCCGTGTACCGCGTCCTGTCCGTGAAGCACACGGGCAGCCACGTGTTCGTGGCCGTGGACGGCGGCATGAGCGACAACCCGCGCCCGGCCCTGTACGGCGTCCGGTACACGCCGCGCCTGATCGGCCGGCACAGCACGGCGGAGCGCGCCCGGGTCACCGTGGTCGGCCGGCACTGCGAGGCGGGTGACGTTCTGGCCGCCGACACGGAACTCCCCGCCGACACCCGCCCCGGAGACCTGCTCGCCGTCCCCGTGGCCGGCGCCTACCACCTGTCCATGGCCTCCGGCTACAACCTGGTCGGCCGCCCGCCGGTGGTGGCCGTGCACGACGGATCCGCCCGCCTTCTCGTACGCCGCGAGTCCCTGGAGGACATCCGCAGCCGTGACGTGGGCCTGTAGCCCCAGATGACTCCCGGGCGGGTCGGTCTTCCCTCACCACGCCGACCGGCCCGCCCGGGCCATACCGGGAAGCGCACGCCTGCCACCGGCGCCCTGGCAAAAAACTCCATCAGGGCCTGACCCAGCTCGTCGAACGCCACGCCCCGCAACTGCTCATACCGGTGGGCATCGGCCCGGACAGCTCCGTCGCGCTCCCCGAGCGCCCGGCCACTGAGGCGTCGCCGCCGAGAGGTCTTCAACCTGGTCAGGACGGTACCCAGGGTCCCCCCGTCATAGGGGCGTCTGTGAGAGCGGAGTGCGACGAGAAGCCCCGCGGGTGCGGCCTGGCGGGGCTTCCGAACAGGTGGGTTACAACGCCGGTGCGGGCGGCCAAGACAAGGCGGTTCCCGGGGGCGGTGCAGGAACCCTGCGCGAGCAGCCGACCCGCCGCACGACGGCACGCCCCGGTGCGAAATACTCTCCCGATGAGTTCACGCACTTCCCCGATCAGGCAGCCGATTACGATACGGAGGGCCGTTGCGCGGGATGCCAAACGGCTCACGCGGCTCGTGCGTGGCTCAGGCGCCTACGCGGGTAAGTACGCAGCCGCAGTCGCGGGCTACCGGGTCGGGCCTGATTACATCGAGGCCCACCGCGCCTTTGTGGCCGTCGGTGCCGACGAGAATGGAGGCCGGGTCCTCGGGTTCTACTCGCTCGTCCTCGTTCCACCGGAGCTCGACCTGCTGTTCGTCGCCGACGAAGCGCAAGGACGGGGTATTGGGTCGCTGCTCGTCGCGCACATGCAGTCCGAGGCCCGTGCCGCCGGGCTCGACCGTGTCAAGGTCGTGTCGCATCTTCCCGCCGCGGACTTCTACCACCGCGCAGGTGCAGTGCGGATCGGGACCGCGCTCGCGAACCCGCCCGCCGTCCTGTGGGACCGTCCCGAATTCGAGTTTCGCGTTTCTTCGGAATGACGCGGTTTGCCGGTTTGCCGGTTTGCAGGACACCCGGCTTCGCCTGCATGGTGGCCGGCCATTCCCAGCACGTCTCTGGGCGCCGGCCGAGCACGGATGCCATCGTGGCCCGGCCCTTGCCGGTCCGTATCCGCAGGTGGACGACCCGCTCTCCGTCGCCCAGGTCGCCCAGGTCCAGCGGTTCGTCCAGACCGACCGCGTGCGCCAGGCGCGCAAGGATCTCCGCCCGCGGATGCCGTTCGCCGGAGAGGTAGAAGCTGACCGCCCTGCTGCTGGTCCCGGCCGCTCTGGCGATGGCCGCCACGGTGAGGGCGCCTTCCTCCCTGGCGGCGCGCACACGTACGCAATCGAAGCCGTATGGGGCTGGGGAGTTGCACGTGTTCTACACGCCGCAGACGGAGGAGATCGCGTGGGCGAGTGGGCAGGTGCGGTCGGACAACCACCTGCTGGCACTGATGGTGCAGCTGAAGTGCTTCAACCGGATGGGCTATTTCCCCCGGCTGGATGACGTCCCGGAGGCAGCGGCCCACATCCGCCGAGACCTCGGGCTGGGCGAGGACGTCGCCGCGGTGTACGACTCGGACCGGACCCGGGGCCATCATCGGATGCTGATCCGCCGGCGGTAGCGAGGTCGTGTCGGACATTCAGCAAGACCGCCGTCGTCGTCATCACCGCGAAGTTCGCCGGCGCAAGGTCTTCGACCTCGCCACCGCGGAGGTCCGTCTTGCTTGACCTCTTGCGCGTCAGTCCGGCAGCCAGTGCAGCTCGTGCGCCAGGGTTTTGGCGACGGCGCGGATGCGGCGGTGTAGTCGCGACTGCTCGCGTGGGAGGACCAGGTGGAACGTCAGGCTGGGCGCGCCCCGCAGCGGTCGCCAGGTGAGACCGGCCGGTTGTGCCGTGACCGCGGCTTCTCCGGCCGGGGCGAGGGTGACCCCGTCGCGCAGGTCACGCTGAGACATGTCGAAAGAGACTGCGGGCGTGTGGAATCGGGGGTGTGGTCGGGTGTCTCGGAACAGTGCGGACAGCTGATCGTGGATCACGGGGTTGGCCGCACGGTCCGGGAGTCGCAGCGGATACGCGGCCGCGTCGGCGATCTCGATCTCCGGGTGTTCGGCCAGCGGATGGTGCTGCGCCAGCTGGACCCCGGTGCGCTCACGTCGCAGCAGGAACCGGCGCACGCCACGGCCCGGCTGTTCACCGCGGGTGATCCCGGCATCGATGCGGCCGTCGGCGACCGCGGGGGAGATCTCCGGTGTCGCCATCGGGACCGCGCCGACCTCGAGTCCGCTGTTGCCGCGCATCAGCCTGTCCACCAGGGCCGGTGCCGTCTCGGCCCCGGCGCTGAGGCTGTATCCGATGCGCAGCGTGCCCAGTTCACCGGCCGCCGCGCTCCGGGCGGTCTCCCATGCCCGGTCCAGCGCCGCCAGCGCGGGCGGCGCGGACTCCGCCAAAGCCGCACCGGCCGTGGTCAATACGACGCTACGCGTGTTGCGGACCAGCAGGGCCGTACCGAGTTCCGCCTCCAATCGGCGCATCCGGGCGCTGAGTGCGGGCTGTGCGATACCGATCCGTGCGGCCGCGCGGGTGAAGTTCAACTCCTGCGCCAGCACCAGGAAGTACCGCAGGCTCACCGTATCCGGCGCCACGTGCCCTCCCTGCCGATTGATAACGATCCGTTCTGAGTCTATCCCGTACCGGTCTTTCCCTCGACGGCACATCAAGCCCTAGCCTGCGCATATGACGATTCAACTGACGGCAGTACCCGTCGCCGGGATCGATCGATCCGAGTGTCAATTCGAAGTCGGACCTGTCCGGCCGAACACAGGAGGTTTCCATGGCTAAGGGCTACTGGGTCAGTGTCTACCCCGCCACTTCCGACCCTGAGGCGCTGACTGCCTACGACAAGCTGGCCGGTCCGGCTGTCCAGGCTGGGGGCGGGCGCGTCCTGTCCCTCCTCCCGTCCCGTGGCGGTCGAGTCGTGGCCCACGAGGCCGGAATCACGCAGCGCGTCGTTTTGATCGAGTTCCACAGCTTCGAACAGGCCGTCGCGGCATACGAGAGCGAGGCATACCAGAAGGCCCTGGCGGCCCTCCCCGACGGCTACGAGCGCGACTTCCGCATCATCGACAGCATCGACTGACCGGCGGGCCCAGCCATCGCTGAGCATCCGTCACCTGAAACGCACACGGTGCTGAACGACGACTCACGAGACGAGTTCGAAGCGATACCCCGCGTCCCAGTTCGTCGTCGACGTCCTCGACGGCCTGATCCCTGTCGGCGGCTCGCCGCGCTACCCGACGTCGAGCAACTTGCCTGACTTGCCTGACCCGGCGATCAAGCTCTGACCTGTCACAACGGCGATTCACCCTAGATAACCGTCGTGGTTGGGCAGTGGCTCGTCATGGACTGGACGAGCCTGAGGACGAATGGGACGCGTCGGCGGACGAGGACGACGGGCCGATCCTGGAGCCGTGTGACGGCTGTGGCCGGATGATGGAGCTGGGCAGCCTGTATGAGGGCGATGCCCCGCTGCTCGGCGTGTTCCCGGACTCGTCGGCGGTGTATGAGCTCAGCCCGGCGAACGACGGCAAGCGGATGGTGATGGTCTGCTCGTCCACCTGCATGGACGAGCACGCCGGGCGTTTCCGGCAGCGGCCGTTCGTCGAGGAAGAGCTGTGGGCGGGCAAGATCTTCCGCGCCAGGCGTTGGATTTGGTCGTCTGGGTTGCGCATGCTCTCGGCCTGGATGCGGTCGATGATGTGCCACGCCCACTCGTCGAGGTTGACGATGCGTGGCGCGAGGCCCTGCGGATGTAGGAACACTCGGGGAACGCTCACCGGCGGTGCGAATCGGTTCGAGCTGGGGGGGCGTCCAGGCGGGTCTGCGGGTAGACCGGTGCGAATCCGGCCTCAAGGAGCAGGTCATTGCGCTCGCGGATCGGCACCTCCAGAGATTCGGCCAGCCGGATGATCATTGATCGGCCGGGGGTGGACCGTCCGCTCTCGATGAAGCTGACGTGCCGCTGCGTGGTTCCGGCACGCATGGCCAGTTCCAGCTGGCTGACGCGCCGCCGAGTGCGCCACTCACGCAACGCTCCGGCGAGACCGCCTCTGGTCGATGCGCTGCTCACCCCTCTTGTGTAACCCGCTCAGCTGCCGACCCGCGATTCCCTGCGAGGAATTGCCGCGTGACAGCCAGCGGCTGCACGGTCGTTGCCGCACGCCGACCATTGTGCAACCGAGGGGAACAGCCATGGCAGACATATCCATCCACAACCTCACCGACCGCTACGTTGCCGTGTGGAACGAACCCGATGCGAAGCGACGCCGCGCCGCGATTCGCGAGCTGTGGTCCGCCGATGCGGTCCACGTGCTGCAGCCTCCCAAGGAGATCCTGCAGACCGCTGCCGGGCTGGGCTTCGACCGTCTCGTTCTGGAGGCGCGCGGGCACCGCGCGCTGGAGTTCCGGGTGAAGCGCGCCTACGAGGAGTTCGTCGCGCCGGGCACCTTCGTCTTCCGGTCGCGCTGCAACACCGACAGGCTCCACGACGTCGTCAAGTTCAACTGGGAGATGGCGCCCCGGAACGGTGGTGAGGTCGCCGGCGTCGGACTGGAGATCCTCATGCTCGGCCCCGACGGCCGCATCGTCAGCGACTACCAGTTCATCGAAGGATGACCGCAATGATGGCAATGCTCCCATCGAGGGTGCGCAGTTACCACCTCAGCACCGGCGGCGGTATCGATGGCCTGTCGCTGAGCACGCACGAGCCACGCACACCCGGGGAGGGGGAGGTCGCGGTCGCGGTCCACGCCACCTCGCTCAGCTTCCGCGAACTTCTCGTGCTACGAGGACAGTACGTGCTGCCCGTCAAACCGGGCGTCATACCGGTTTCGGACGGTGCCGGCGAGGTCATCGCTGTCGGGCCGGATGTCCGGCGGGTACGCCCAGGCGACCGCGTCACCGCCGCACTGTTCCCGCGGTGGCTGGACGGCCCGCTGGAACCGGCGTACCTGCCGCAGCTGGGTGGCTCGCTCGACGGAATGCTGACCGAGCTGGCCGTCCTCCCCGAGGACGCCCTCGTGCCCATCCCCGACCACCTCTCCTACGCCGAGGCGGCAACTCTCCCCTGTGCCGCCGTCACGGCGTGGAACGCCCTGACCGGCGACGGCCGCGGAGTCCGGCGCGGACAGACCGTGCTGGCCACCGGCTCCGGCGGCGTGTCGCTGTTCACGGTGCAGTTCGCCAAACTCCTGGGCGCGAGAGTAATCGCCACGACAGGCCGCGCGGACAAGGAACGGCGCCTTCGCGATCTGGGAGCCGACGAGGTCATCAACTACCGCGACATTCCGAACTGGCACACGGCTACCCGCGAACTCACCGCCGGACGAGGGGTCGACCGCGTCGTCGACACGGCCGGAACGCTGGAGCAGTCGCTGAAGTCAGTCGCCGTCGACGGACATATCGCCTTCGTCGGGTCCGTCTCCGGCAACTGGCCACCGGTCGACCCTCGTCTGCTGTTCGGCGTCGCCGCTACGGTCCGGGCGTTGGCCGTCGGCAGTCGCGCTCAGTTCACCTCAATGAACAACGTCATCACCGCGCATCAGCTCCGACCAGTCCTCGACCAGGTGTTCCCGTTCGAAGAAGCCATGGCAGCGTACCGGTACTACGAATCGGCCAGCCCGTTCGGAAAGGTAATCATCAAGATCAGATAGCCGGCGAGCGAGCGTGGCCGGGGGGGGTCCCCCGCACGCTCGGTCAACGGCAGACCGGTACGCGTCGTGCGAGCTAGATGATCTGTCCCAAGGGGTGCCTTGAGACGAGAACGAGGGTGTTCAGGATCGTTTTGTAGGGCGCTCGTCCGGAAAGCCGCCGCAGTGCCGCTCTGCTGGCGGCGTCCCTGGTCATCGTGACGGCGCTCGCGGTGGCCGACGCCACCTCGGCGCTCGGCCGGTTCCTGGAGGTACTGCATCCGTGACTCTGCCTGCCACGGCGCAAGGCGTCGGCGGGACCGGATCCACAAACAACTATTGACGTGTCCTTGACCGCTGCCTCCAACTCCGTTCGCACGGTGCAGGGTTAGGCTCGCGAGGCGACTCATGCCCCGGCGACCCCGGGGCGTGCCTGCGCCAGCACAGCCCATGACGAACCGTCATTCGCGGAGTTGGGGGAATCGCCATGCGCACACGTACAAGAGCGTCTCTCGTGGCCGCCGCCGCTGCATATCTGCTCGTCGCCGCCGTCAGCAGTGCCGCGGCCTCCGGCGACAGTCAGCCCGTTCACCTGGTCTCGCCGAGCGACCCCTACGCCGCCTGTGACATCAGCGGCGACGGGACCGGCACAAACTACCCGTCCGCGGAGGACGAGCCGTACGTCACCGTCTCCCCGCGCGACCCGCGCAACGCGGTCGGCATCTTCCAGCAGGACCGCTGGTCGAACGGCGGCGCCAGAGGGCTGACCGCCACCTACACCCACGACGGACGGCACTTCACCGAGACCCCGCTGCCGTTCTCGCACTGCGCGCCGGACGGGCTCAACTACCAGCGGGCCTCGGACGGCTGGGTGAGCACCGGTCCGGACGGCACCGTCTACGCCAGCGGCCTGGTGTTCGACGCCACCGACGCACGCAACGGAGTCGCCGCGTCGACGTCGTACGACGGCGGGCGCACCTGGAAGCACACGACCCCCCTGATCGACGACACGCAGACCCAGTTCAGCGACGACAAGAACGCCGTCACCGCCGACCCCGTCCACCCCGGCGTCGCCTACCAGGTCTGGGACCGCATCGACGAGGACGACTCCGCCAAGGTCTACGACGGACCCGCCTACATCTCCATCACCCGCGACGGCGGCCGGCACTGGACCAAGGCACGCCCGTTCGTGGACACCTCCGTCGTCCCGCACTCGCAGACCATCGGCAACGTCATCGTCGTCGACCCGCGCACCGACACCCTGTACGACGTCTTCGACTGGCAGACCTACGACATCGACTACACGACCGGCACCTTCACACCCACCGACCTGCACTTCGCCGTCGTCAAGTCGACCGACCAGGGCCGCACGTGGAGCAAGCCGGTCACCATCGCCAAGGACACGGCCGCGCCCGAAGTCGATCCCAACGCCCCCACCGACGCGACCAAGACCCTGCGGGCGGGCGGCGACCTGCCGAACGTCGCCATCGACCCGCAGACCGGTGAGCTGTACGTCGCCTACGAAGGATCGGACTTCAGCGGTGGCGGCTACGACTCCGTGGAGCTGATCCACTCCACCGACGGCGGGCGGACCTGGTCGGCCCCCGGACGGGTCAACTCTGTCGCCTCCGCACCCGCCTTCACGCCCTCGATCAGTGTGGACGCGCATGGCACGGTCGCGATCACCTACTACGACCTGCGCTACCTCACCGCCGGGAACACCACCACACTGCCCACCGCCGCCTGGCTGCTCACCTTCCCCCGTGGTGCGGAAAACCGTGCCACCGAGCGCCGTGTCTCCCGTGTCTTCGACTGGCTCCAGGCCCCTTACGCTGGAGGCCACTTCCTCGGCGATTATGAGGGCCTCGCCACGGATGGCCGCTTCGGAGTACGGCCACTGTTCATCGAGACCAATGCCAACGTGCC
This sequence comes from Streptomyces sp. NPDC001393, assembly GCF_053597455.1. NCBI lineage: Bacteria > Bacillati > Actinomycetota > Actinomycetes > Kitasatosporales > Streptomycetaceae > Streptomyces > Streptomyces sp. NPDC001393. The sequence goes on along the minus strand of NZ_JBSFIH010000087.1, from coordinate 399 downwards.
GCAGGACTCCACGGACGCCTACAGCGGGCTGTTCCACACCGGCAGGCACAACGGCCCCTTTGCCGAGGCCACGACCACAGCCCCAGCGCGCACCGCAGGAACGCTGGGAGCCCGGCCGCACAGGCTCGTCCGGTGATCGAAGAGGCGTCGCAAAGAGGCTGCAGCTTCCGGAACTTCGGGTTCATGTGAGGCGCAAGGTAAACAACCCGCCATTTTTCCTGTGAGCCCTTTGTGTGGCTGTTGTGGTCACGCCAAGATCCCCCCTGCGCCGGGACACCCTCATGTGCCCGGTGCAGGGAGGAGCGGGCATGTTGCCCCCGAAGCACCAACGACGGTTCATCACCTGCACCGTCGTAGCGGCCGCGTTCGGACTGGTGACCACCCAGTCGTTCGCGGCGT
>NZ_JBSFIH010000086.1:0-24955 GCF_053597455.1 Streptomyces sp. NPDC001393 | reverse complement strand
AGCGACGGCAGCCAGCGCGAGCTGCGCACCATCCTCGACCGGCTCGACTCGGCCGGCATCGAGGCCGACGAACTGACCGTCCACACCCCCGACCTCGACGACGTCTTCTTCGCCCTCACCGACAGCAGCGGCATCCCCCACCAGAGCACCCGGCCCAGCCAGTCCAAGGAGACCCAGCGATGAGCTCCCTCTCCCTCGCCGTACGCGACTCGTCCACGATGCTGCGCCGCAACCTGCTGCACGCCCGGCGCTACCCCTCCCTGACCCTGAACCTGCTGCTGACGCCGGTCATGCTGCTGCTGCTGTTCGTCTACATCTTCGGCAACGCCATGAGCGGCGGCGCCGGCCGCGACGCCTACATCGCCTACATCGTGCCCGGCATCCTGCTGATGACCATCGGCTCCACCACGATCGGCACCGCCGTGTCCGTCTCCACCGACATGAGCGAGGGCATCATCGCCCGCTTCCGCACCCTGGCCATCCACCGCGGCTCCATCCTCATCGGCCACGTCATCGGCAGCGTCCTGCAGTCCGTCATGAGCGTGGTCCTGGTCGGCGCCGTCGGCGTGGCCATCGGCTTCCGCTCCCACCACGCCACCGCCCTGGACTGGCTCGCCGCCTTCGGACTGATCGTCCTGTTCGCCCTGGCGCTGACCTGGATCGCGGTCGGCATGGGCCTGGTCAGCCCCAACGCCGAAGCCGCCAGCAACAACGCCATGCCCCTGATCCTGCTGCCCCTGCTCTCCAGCGCCTTCGTCCCGCTGCACTCCATGCCCGGCTGGTTCCAGCCCATCGCCCACTACCAGCCCTTCACCCCCACCATCGAAACCCTCCGCGGACTCCTCCTGGGCACCCCCATCGGCAACAACGCCTGGATCGCCCTCGCCTGGAGCCTCGCCCTCACCGCACTCGGCTACCGCTGGGCAACCGCCAAGTTCAACCAGGACCCCAAGTAACCGCCGTGCCGAGGCGGGCCACTTCCCGCACCCCGTCCCACCCCAGGCGGCGTACACCGACACCACGTCGGAGTACGCCGCCTCGTTCGTCCTCCGCCACGGTCGCGCACCTCCGCGGTGACGGTGTCCCGTCGGCGGGACGCCTCAGGGCGTTCGCCAGTTCGAGCGCCACTCCGGCCCTGCTCCACCCCCCGCTGCGAGGCTTCTCGCCGGTTATGTGGACCCTTTTCATGGAGGCATGATGACGCGTCAGGCCGGTCAGACCGCGGGGTCGCATGGCGGCCCGGCAACCACTCTCCCGCAGCCGGCGCGGCAGCCGCGCGCCACGGGGACCGCGCCGCGCCGGGGCCAGGTACTGACGACCAGGGTGGGCCTGCAGATGCCGGCCAAGATGGCCTACGACGAGTGGGAGCGGGCCGGGCGCCAGCTCGCCGACGTCCTCGACTCGTCCTCCTGGTGGCTGGGCGACTGGCTCGTGTACGGCAAGGACCACTACACCGACCGGTACCAGCGGGGGATTCGCGCCGCAGGTCTCTCGTACCAGACCCTGCGCAACTACGCGTGGGTCTCACGACGCTTCGACCTCACCCGGCGCCGGCCCGCCCTGACCTTCCAGCACCACGCCGAGCTGGCTTCCATGCCGGTCGAGGAACAGGAACTCTGGCTCGACCGCGCCGAGCAGCGGCAGTGGACCACCAAGCAGCTGCGCGGCGCCATCCGTGCCGCGCGCCAGAGCCGGCAGCCATGCGCTCCCGCCGAGCCGAGCCGCCGCCTGGAGGTCCCCGGCAGCCGGTTCCAGTGGTGGCACAAGGCCGCGGAGCAGCTGGGCGTCGACTTCGAGCAGTGGGTGCTGACCACGCTGGACAGCGCGGCGGCGAGCGCCCTGGAGGACCTCGGCACGCCGGCGGAGCGCGCGGAGATCCCCGAGCTGAGGCGCGTCACGGGCCTGGCCGCGACGGCCGCGAACGTCCCCGGGGAGAACGCGCGGCCCGAGGGCCTCGCCGAGCGGCTCCGGCCGGCGGCCATCAGCGCCTGACGTCCCGGCGCCGAGGCCTGCGGCACCTCACGGCAGCCGGTTCATCAGCCCGGCGACCTCGCGCTTGTACGCGCACCCGCTCTGCCCAAACGCATCACGCACCCGCTCGCGCACCTCGCCGGGCTGTTCCTGGCTGAGCTTGAACATGCCCTCGGCCCCGGTCACGGTGAACCGGAAGGCTCCCACGGCGGGAACGATCTTGCGGAAGTAGTCCAGCGACTCGGTCATGTCCCAGCCGTCGCCGAACGCCCCTTCGTAGGCGCGCACGGTGGACTGCACCACGCCCAGCGTCTCCTCGATCGAGTCGATCTTCTCGATCACGCCCCGGACGTGCACCGCGGTGAAGTTCCAGGTCGGGGCGGCCGGAGTCTTCTCGTACACCGTGGGCGAGACATAGGAGTGCGGGCCGGTGAACGTCAGCAGCAGGACGCTGCCGGTCTCCAGCGCCGTCCAGTGCGGATTGGCCCGGTTCATGTGCCCGAGCAGCGTGGCCCCCGGCAGCTCGCCGCTGAAGTCGCCGGAGGTCTCGGGGTCGAAGATGACCGGCAGATGTGTGGCGAACGGGCCGTCCTCGGGGCTGCCATTGGTCACCGCGAGCGCCAACGGGTTGCCTCGGATCAGGTCCACCATCCATGAACTGTCCGGTTCGCGATAAAAGCCTGGCACGAACATCCGGATTCACCTTTCGGCAATTGGCTGGGCATGGCTCTGGCTCAGGGCAGGACTGATGCATTACTCCGGACACATACGCCATAGGCCGCGCCACGCGGAAATCTTGAGAATCCGCGCCGACCTTACCGTCCGTCCCGTCGACGGGACAACGCTTTCGGGTGCCGAGCACCTGATGAAGCCGTTGAACAGTGTTCATGCCGTCCTCGAGTTGCCTTTTAGACACTCTCCGGAGAACACTGCAAGACGGTCTCTCGAGCAACCGGTCGAGTTTTCCAGACGCAAGCGGGAGAATTTTCTATGGACATAACGGGTAGGCCCAGCCAAGAGATCTACGACGTGGTCGGTATCGGGTTCGGCCCGTCCAACATGTCGCTCGCGATCGCCCTGGAGGAACACGAAGCGAGCTCTCCGCGGCACCCGCTCAGGTGCCACTTCTTCGAGCGTCAGCCGACGTTCGGCTGGCACCGGAACATGCTGCTGCCGTCGACGACCATGCAGATCTCGTTCCTCAAGGACCTGGCGACCTTCAGGAACCCGACGTCCCGGTTCAGCTTCATCTCGTACCTGCACGCCTCGGACCGGCTGGTGCAGTTCGTGAACAACCAGGACTTCTTCCCGACCCGGCAGGAATTCCACCAGTACCTCGAGTGGGCGGCCGCCGGCCTGAGCGACCGGGTGACCTACGGCGCCGAGGTCACCTCGATCCGGCCCGCCGGCGGGGCCGGGGCCGGCACGTCCGACATCCTCGAGATCGAGGTGCGCGGCAGCGACGGCACCACCGGCGTGGTCAGCGCACGCAACGTGGTCATCTCGACAGGCCTGGTGCCGCGCCTGCCGGAGGGCGTGACCTCCGACGAACGGGTGTGGCACAGCTCGGAGTTCCTGAGCAGGTTCCACGCACAGGCCCCGGGCGACCTCAAGAGCGTGGCGGTGGTCGGGGCCGGCCAGAGCGCGGCCGAGATCACCCGGTTCCTCTACGACTCGCTGCCGCACGCCCAGGTCACCGCGGTCATCCCGTCCTACGGCTACTCCGTCGCCGACGACACCCCCTTCGCCAACCAGGTGTTCGACCCCAGCGCGGTCGACGAGTACTACTTCGGCACCGAGCGGGCACGGGACTCGTTCTGGCGCTATCACCGCAACACCAACTACTCGGTGGTCGACGCCGACGTCATCCGGGCCCTGTACCAGCGTTCGTACGACGAGCAGGTGCGCGGCAGCCAGCGGCTGCACTTCCGCAACCTCACCCGGGTCGACGAGGTGGAACGCGTCGGGAGCGGGGCGCGGGTGGTCGTGCGCTCGGTGCTCGACGACCGGACGGAGGAACTGGCCCTCGACGCCCTGGTGTTCGCCACCGGCTACGACGGCCTGGACCCGGCCCGCCTGCTCGGCGACTTCGACCAGCACTTCCTGCGCGACGCCGCGGGCAGGCACCGGGTGGAACGCGACTACCGGCTCGTCCCCGCGTCGGGACTGACCGCCGGCGTCTACCTCCAGGGCGGCACCGAGCACACCCACGGCCTGTCGTCGGCCCTGCTGTCGAACATCGCGGTCCGCAGCGGCGAGATCGCCGACTCGATCGTGCTGCGGCGCACCGAGCGGGAGCTGGGCAGCAGCTGCCCCGTTCAGGCCGCGCGTTCCGCCGCCTGAGGCCGCACAGCAAGGGGGTGGGTCCCGGTGCTGTCGCTGCAGCACCGGGACCCACCCCCAGGCATGGTGTACCGGGCGGCGCCCGGTCATCTCACGCGGCGTCGGCGGCGACCGGTCCGGCGTCCGTCGCGTCGCGCAGGCTCTGCGGCCGCAGGTCCCTGAAGTGCTCCGCCACGTTCGCGAGGCACTCGTCGCGGCTCTCCTCACGGATTGCTGCTCATGATTCCACTCCCATTCAAGCCGGACACGATTCTTTTTCGAGTGGAAAGTGATTCGGGCTCGGCGGTCTCGCCGATTCCATCATGAACGGGTGATGAGTTGACGGGAATCGATGTTCCGTCGGACCGCGTCCGCGCGAGATGATTGCGGCGCAATCACAGCCCGGGCCGACAGGTATTCACTGTCCCAAGAGCCCGCATCACGGCCAAGTGTTCTCCTGCCGTATTCAAGCGCATGTCCACCGGTCATCGGGCCTGGCCCGTGGCCTGGGTCCTCCACCAGAAGGAGTCGTGCCTATGAGCGCCACCTGCCCGGTCGGCGGCCTCGTCCCCGAGCGTGCGAGGTTCTCATGACCGTCAGCGTGCACCCGGCCCTGGCCAAGGCCCGGTCCGTCGGCGACGCCCTGCCGTGGCTGGCCCGCCACCAGGGCCGTACGGTCGTCATCAAGCTGGGCGGACACGCCATGGTCGACGAGGACCTCACGACGGCCTTCGCCCGCGACGTCGTCTTCCTGCGCTACGCCGGGCTGCGGCCCGTGGTGGTGCACGGAGGAGGCCCCCAGATCGATGCCGAGCTCGCGCGGCGCGGCCTGGAGCGCGAGTTCAAAGCCGGGCTGAGAGTCACCTCGCCGCCCGCGATGGACGTGGTGCGGATGGTCCTCGCCGGCCAGGTGCAGCGCGAGCTGGTCGGACTGATCAACCGCTTCGGCCCGCTCGCCGTCGGTATGACCGGCGAGGACGCGGACACCCTCACCGCGGTGCGGCACGTGCCGTGGATCGACGGGGAGCCGGTCGACATCGGCAGGGTCGGCGACATCTGCGGCGTGGACACCGGTGCCCTTCAGGGCCTGCTGGCGGACGGCAGGATCCCGGTGGTCTCGCCGCTCGCGCGCAGTGCCGAGGACGGCCGGGTCTACAACGTCAACGCCGACACCGTGGCGGCCGCGCTCGCGACCGCGCTGCGCGCCGAGGCGCTCGTCATGCTGACGGACGTCGCGGGTCTGTACGCGGGCTGGCCGCACAGCGACGAGGTCATCCAGCGGCTCACGGCCGACGAGCTGGAGAAGCTCCTGCCGGAGCTGAGCGACGGCATGGTCCCCAAGATGACCGGCTGCCTGCAGGCCGTGCGGGGCGGGGTGGGCGCGGCCCGGGTCATCGACGGACGGATCCCGCACTCGGTGCTCCTCGAGATGTTCACCGACGACGCGGTCGGCACGGTGATCGTGCCGGACCCGGACGAGCCGGAGGTCCTGCCGTGAACGAACAGCGGCAACGGCGGCATCGGACGACACGCGAGCGAAGGCGAGGGCAGTGCCCGTGACACACACCCCCTGGGCTCTTCCCCCGGCCCATGCCCGCGTCCCTGCCGCACCGCCGTCCGGCCCGGCGGGCCAGCATGCCGAAGAACCGGCCGACACCATCCGCCGCCCGCCGCACTCCGGCCTTCCCGGGCCCGCCGATCCGGCATCCGCCGATTCGGCATTCGGCCGTCCGAGGGCCGGCGATCCCAGGTCCGGCCATCCGAGGTCTGCCGATCCGAGGTCCGGCCATCCGACGTCCGGCGACCCGGAATCCAGCCATCCCAGGCCCGCCGATCCGGCATCCGGTGATCCGGCATCCGGCCACCCGACGTCCGCCGATCCCAGGTCCGGCCATCCGACGTCCGGCGACCCGGAATCCAGCCATCCCAGGCCCGCCGATCCCACGTCCGCCGATCCGGCATCCGGTGATCCGGGGCCCGGCGGGCCGGAGTTGTGGTCGGTGCCGGGTCGGCACGAGCCGCCCGCCGGCATCATCCGCCTGCGGTTCGCCGACGCGGTCGCGCTCGGACGCGCCGGCGCCGCGTTCGGTGCCGGATCGGGCTCGGGCTTCAACAACGCGTGGAGCAACCCCGCGACGCTCACCCTCCAGATCACCGCCGACGCCGGCGTCGAGACCCTGCGGGCCGTACTCGCGATCCTCGACGCGGCAGCGGTCACGGCCGAGTCGCTGACCGTGCACACACACGAACTCGACGACGTCTTCGCCGCGTTCACCAGCCTGCCCTGAGCTGCCGGCAGTCCCCCGGCAGGGCCGCCGCCGGCCCGATGCGACGGAGCACCGGCCGGCGGAGGCCGCGGCAGCGCCGTGTCAGGACAGCGCGAGGGTGCAGCACTTGACGCTGCCGCCCGCCTTGAGCAGCTCCCCCAGGCTCACCCCGATCGGGTTGAACCCGCGTTCCTTGAGCTGTTCGGCGAGTCCGGTGGCGGCCTGGGGCAGCAGCACGTTGAGCCCGTCGGAGAAGGCGTTGAGGCCGAACACCGCGGCGTCCTGGTCCGAGGCGGTGATCGCGTCGGGGAACATCTCCCGCAGCACCGCCTGACTGCCCGGGGTGAACGCCGCCGGGTAGTACATGACCTCGTCCGGCGAGAGCACCGCGAGCGCCGTGTCCAGGTGGTAGAAGTTCGGGTTGACCAGGGTCAGGCCCGTCACGGGGAGGCCGAAGAACTCCTGGGCCTCGGCATGCGAGCGGGGGTCGGTGCGGAAGCCGGTGCCGGCCAGCAACCGGCGTCCCACGCGCAGATAGTCGCCCTCGCCCTCGTTGATGTGCTCCGGCCACAGCAGTTCCCGGAAGCCGTTCCGGGCGAACCAGTCGAGGTAGGCCGGCCCCTCCGCGGTCCGCTCCCGGTGCCGGAACCGGGCGCCGAGGACCTTGCCGTCCACCACGGTGGCGCCGTTGGCGGCGAACACCATGTCCGGGAGGCCCTCGATCGGCTCGACCACCTCGACGGTGTGCCCGAGCGAGAGGTACAGCTCCCGCAGCTGCTCCCACTGGAGCAGGGCCGTCGCGGCGTCCGTCGGCTTCTCCGGGTTCATCCACGGGTTGATGCTGTACGTCACGTCGAAGTACTGCGGGCGGCACATCAGCAGACGGTGCGGAACCGCCTTCCGTGCCGCCCGGGGTGCCCGTTCGTCGACTGCGCCGGCGCTCAGAGCCATGGCGGGTTCCTCCTTGTGATCCTCGTGATCCTCGTGAGAGAGAGAAATGCGTGCTCGGCGCGGCGGGGTGTGCGGCGCCGACGGGGTGCCGGGGCAGCGGTGGCTGCCGGTCGGACCGGGCGTGGGCATCCGGGTCGTACGTGTGTGGGAGGGGACGTCCGGCAGGGGTGGCGAGCTGCGAGGCGGGGCGCGTCCGGTCGGGTGCCTCCGACGCGTTGCGGCGCGCCGGCCCCGGACCGGCCCCTCGTCCACCCACCCCCGGCTCACCCGTACGTCGACGCGCCCGCCCTCGTGCGGTGACGGCAGGCGGGCGCGGACAGGGAGGGGATGTGCCCGACCCACTCTAGGCAGGGGGATGGCCCCAAGTCGCGTACGTTGCACGGAACTTCGAGCTCAGCTGAAGCGGTGTTCCACCGTGGGCGCGGAGGCTCAGGCCAGGTCGTCGCGGGTCACCCGGCGGTGCGCGATGCGCCAGGTGCCGCCGGTGCGGACCAGGACGTCCTCCATGACGCACACGTACAGGACAGGGGAACCGCCTTCGCTCGGCGTGCCGTACGCCAGGGCCGAGCAGCGGGTGTGCAGCGCCCCGTCCGCCCGGGGCTGTACGTCGAGCATGCCGACCCAGTGGTCGAGGCGGCCGCCGGCCTGCCGCTGCCGTGCCGCGCCGGCGCGGACGTAGCGGGCGAGTCCGGCGCGGACCTGCACCGGCTCGGGCAGGAAAGGCAGTTCGAGGACGGCGTCCTCGGTGAAGGTGGCCGCCAGGTGCTCGGTGTCGTGCGCGTCCAGGAGCCGCATCTGATGCGTGTAGAACTGCTGCGCCGCCGCGTACAGGGCGGCGAACTCCCGGCCCGGCAGCGTGCGTTCGGCGGTGCCCGCGAGTTCGACGGTCATGGTCTCCGCCTCCTTCTCCGTCCGTGTCCATGGGTGGTGGGGGACGCCGAGGGAATCCCGGGGCACTTCGAGGAATCCGGGCTCGGTACGGACAGTCTTCGAGACCGCGATCGAGTCTCTTTCAAATACGCCTCAAGTGCTTCCGCAGAAGGTGTATGCAGCGGGGCTCACCATGCCCGCGCGCGAACCCGACGACGTCCGCTCCGCCCCATCCCCTGAACGTGACCGGCGACCGGTCCCGGCAGCACCACCCATCCCCTCACAATCCGCGCAAGACCAGGAGTCTGTAACGACCATGGCCACCTTCCTGTCCTCAGTGGGTCGCTTCGCCTTCCGGCGGCGCGGCCTGGTGACCCTGCTGTGGCTCGCCGTCCTCATCGGAATCGGTGTTGCCGCCTCGTCCGCGCCCACGCCGCCCGCCGACACGTTCTCCATGCCGGGCACCGAGTCCCAGAAAGCCTTCGACCTGCTCAAGGAGAAGTTCCCGGCGGCGAACGCGAACGGCGCCACCGCCCGTGTGGTGCTGCGCGCCCCGCAGGGCCACAAGCTCGCCGACCCGGAGGAGAAGGCCAAGGTCGAGGACCTTCTCGCCCGGCTCGGCAAGGCGCCCGACGTGGCGTCCGTGTCCGACCCGTTCAAGGCGAACGCCGTCAGCAAGGACGGCACCACCGGCTACGCGGTCGCCACCTACAAGGTCGCCGCCACCAAGCTGGACGACAAGGCGCACAACGCCCTCACCGACGCCCTCGACCACTCCCGCAAGAGCGGCCTGACCGTCGAGGCGGGCGGTGACGCGGTCAAGCTGGACGCGGGCAAGAGCGGCAGCACCGAGGGCATCGGCATCCTGATCTCCGCCCTCGTCCTGATCCTCACGTTCGGCTCGCTGATCGCCGCGGGCATGCCCTTGCTGACCGCGCTCATCGGCGTCGCCATCGGCACCTCCGCGATCACCGCGCTCGGCTCCACCCTGGGCCTGTCGACCACCACCACGACACTGGCGATGATGCTCGGCCTCGCGGTCGGCATCGACTACGCCCTGTTCGTCATCTCCCGCTACCGTTCCGAGCTGTCCGAGGGCCACGAGCGCCGGGACGCCGCCGCGCGCGCCGTCGGCACCGCGGGCACCGCCGTCGTCTTCGCCGGCCTCACCGTGATCATCGCCCTGGCGGGCCTCGCCGTGGTCAACGTGCCGATGCTCACGAAGATGGGCCTCACCGCGGCCGGCACGGTCGCCATCGCGGTCCTCGTCGCCATCACCCTGGTCCCCGCCCTTCTGGGCTTCGCACCGATCAAGGTCATGCCGCGCCTGGAGCGCAAGCGGTTCTACGGCAAGCCACTGAGCGCCCGTCAGCAGCGCAAGGCGGACAAGCGCGCCGCGCGGCGCAAGCCGAACCTCGGCACCCGCTGGGCCGCGTTCGTCGTCCGGCGCCCGCTGACCGTCCTGCTCGTCGGTGTCGCGGGCCTCGGCGCCCTCGCCATCCCGGCGGCCGACATGCAGCTCGGTCTGCCGAGCGAGGGCACGTACGCGAAGGACACCACCCAGCGCAAGGCGTACGACATGCTGTCCGAGTCCTTCGGAGCCGGCTTCAACGGCCCGCTGACCGTCACGGTCCAGGGCCAGGACACGGCCGCGGCGGCGGCCCGGGTCGGCAGCCGGCTCGCCAAGGTCGGGAACATCGCGGTGGTGAGCCGCGCGGTCACCAACCCCAAGGGCGACACCGCGATCATCACCGTCGTACCGAAGACCGGCCCGCAGGACCACGCCACCGAGGAACTGGTCCGGACGATCCGCGGCATGAAGGACGAGTTCCGGTCCTCCGCGGGCGCCACGGTCCTCGTCACCGGCCAGACCGCCCTCTACATCGACTTCTCCAAGACCCTCAACGACGCCCTGCTGCCGTACCTGGGTCTGGTCGTCGGCCTCGCCTTCCTCCTGCTGATGCTGGTCTTCCGCTCGGTCCTCGTCCCGCTCAAGGCGGCCCTGGGCTTCCTGCTCTCGGTCAGCGCGGCGCTCGGCGCGGTCGTCGCGGTCTTCCAGTGGGGCTGGCTCGCCAAGAGCTTCGGCATCCAGCAGCAGGGCCAGATCATGAGCACGCTGCCGATCTTCATGATCGGTGTGGTCTTCGGTCTCGCGATGGACTACGAGGTCTTCCTCGTCGCCCGGATGCGGGAGGCGTACGTCCACGGGGCGAGCCCCTCCGACGCGGTGGTCAGCGGCTTCCGCTACGGCGGACGGGTCGTCACCGCCGCCGCGATCATCATGACCAGCGTCTTCTCCAGCTTCATCCTGGACACGAACGACTTCGTGAAGATGATGGGCTTCAGCCTCGCCGCAGCCGTCCTCTTCGACGCCTTCGTGGTCCGCATGGCCCTGGTCCCGGCCCTGTTCGCCCTGCTCGGCAGGTCCGCCTGGTGGCTGCCGCGCTGGCTGGACCGGCTGCTGCCGAACATGGACGTCGAGGGCGAGAAGCTCAGCCGCCTCCCGGCCGCCGCCCCGATCCCCGGCCCCCGTCACGAGCAGGAGCCCCTCTACACGCACTGACCGTCCGCCCGCTGACCGCCGGTCCGTGATTCCCCCGTCCGGACCGGCCGACGGCCACCGCCGGCCCGAGTGCCTCACCGCACCGGGCCGACGGTGGCCGTCTCTTCTGCCGTCTGTTCTTCTCGACGGGTCGAAGTAGGTGTCGGCCTTCGACGGGTCGAGCGCCGCGTCCCGTGTCGCCTGCTGCAGGTTGTCGACACCGTCGGCGACGGTACGGCCGCGGCGTAAGAAACCGTCTTTGAACCTCCTGATGCGCATACGCTCCGATGGTCATGGAGACGAACGCGTCAACCATCGCAATGGCCAACGTTCGTGCGAGTGGGACAACCGCGCGGGAACGGTCGAACCGGCCATCCCCAAGCTGAGGCAGGGCAGTTACTTCCCTCACCAGCCACGTCGAGAAGCTCGCCGAGTCCCTCGGCGTCACCCAGCTGTCCAAGTCCCAGGTCAGCGCGATGGCCCGGCCCCTGGACGAGTAGATCGCAGCGTTCCGCAACCGTCACCTGGATGCTGGGCCGTATGCGTTTGTCTGGGTGGACGCGCTGACCCAGAAGGTCCGCGAGGGCGGCCGCATCATCAACGTCCACGCGCTGATCGCGGTCGGCGTCAACGCCGACGGGCACCGCGAGATCCTCGGCATCGACGTCGCCACCTGCGAGGACGGCGCCGGCCGGCCTTCCTGCGTTCGCTCACCGCCCGTGGCCTGTCGGGCGTCGATCTGGTCGTCTCCGACGCACACGCGGGCCTCGTCGATGCGGTCGGTGCGGTGTTGCCCGGCTCGTCATGGCAGCGATGCCGAACCCACTACGCCAAACCTGCTGAGTCAGGTCCCCAAGTACCCGCCGCCGCTCCTCACCGAGGCCGAACGAACACATCAGTTCACCGTCGGCGGCGCAGGAGAAGAGCGGAGGCGAATGAAACGCCTGAGGGTCGAGATTCACCGCCTCCACGCGCCCCGCGAAATATCCGTGAGGACATCATGCCGGGTGCCGCGGGCTTCCCTGTGCTCGGCGACAGCTCCCTCCAGCGCTCGCGCAATCCACCTCTCACCGGACCAGCCTACGAGGACTGGCTGCGTAGGTCGGAACCAAGAGCGTCTGTAGGTGGCTTCCGATGACCACCCGCTGCTTCCGGTCGCTTCTCCGACTTTTGCAGGATTCGGCGCCGTATCGTGACCAGGGTCGCTCCGGCCAGCAGAAGGACACCCATCACCAGTGACACGAGCATCGGCAGTGTCATGGTCGGCGGATGCTTCACCCAGGCCGTCGTCAGTACTCGAGTCGGATCGTGCGGATCGTAGGTCACGGACACAAGGTTTCCGGGAACGAGGCCGTCAGGACGCCTGCCTCCCCAGTCGCTGAGCGTCGTGTCGACTTCCCCCTTGGGGGCGTCGAACCGGATCTTGATATTGCCCGGGCTGCCGAACTTGTCCCGCGAAGCTGAGGTGACTGTCGCCCACGTGGCGACTCCACGCGAACGCAGGTCGCTGACGAGAGACTGCGAGGGAAGGAAGAAGACGAGGAAGGCACCGAAAGCCACAAGGGACACGGCGAACAGCGTCGCAATCAATCGCCGCTGCGGCAGCGTGGGCTGCCGGACCCTGGAGCGTAGTCTGCGCAACTCCTCTTCGAGGGCCTGCCGTTCGGCTGACTTCGCCGGCTGCTGCCACTCGCCTTGCGGCCGCTTCCTCTTTGTACCCATGGGTCCGGTTCCTGTGAGTCACAGCCCAAGCCGGCTGCCGACCATCTTGGCTGTATCGCCTACTCCCTTGCCGATGTCCTCGACCCTGTTCGTGACAGCGAGAACGGCCTTCTTGCAGGCGTGCCGTGTCGAGGACACAGCAGGCAGCTTAGCCAAGCCCCTGCGCTCACCACGAAGCCCACCGATACGACCCACCGGGCTCACGCAGGAGGGCGCCGGTGCGTGCGTCTCCCGTACGACCGGCGCCCGTTCGCTTCTGCGCGGCTCAGGCGGTTGTCCGGGGCCGGGGTGCGGGCTCGGGGTGTGCGGTCGGCTCGGGGCGCTGTGTCGGCAGGTTGCGGCGGGCCCGGTTGACCGACGGGCCGATCGCCGCCGTGCCGGCCAGGAAGAGGGCTGCCAGGGCCAGCCAGCCGAGGGAGTCATGGCCGACGACCAGGAAGGCGACCAGGGCGGGGCCGAGGGTGGCCTGGATGACCACGTGCAGGTGGAAGGCGCCGAGGTATTCGCCGCGTGCCTGCTCGGGGGCCAGGCCGAAGCCGAGGCCGAAGCCGCTGGCCGACTGCCACAGTTCGGCGAGGGTGAACAGCAGGACCGCGGCGAGCGCGATCGCGCCGGTGCCCCAGGATCCGGTGAACCGTCCGGCCGCCAGGGCGGCGCAGGCCAGCACGCTCACCAGTCCCGCCCGGCGGGCCGCGCCGACGGCGCCGTCCAGGTTCTCCGAGCCGCGGGCCGCCGCCACCTGGAAGAGGACCACCAGGACCGTGTTGACGGCGAGGATCAACGGGACGACGGCGCGCGGCAGATCGGTGTTCCTGACGATCCACAGCGGTATTCCGGCGAGCAGGACGGCGCTGTGCAGGGCGAGCAGGCTGGAGGAACCGATGACGCCGAGGAAGGGCAGGTCGCGCAGGACGCGGAAGGGTTTGCCGCCGTCGGCGGCGGCCCGTGCGTCGGTCGCGGGCAGCTTCAGCACCAGAGCGGCCGCCGCCAGGAAGGTCAGGCCGTTGCCGAGCGGCAGCAGGCCGAGGGTGTCCTTGCCGAGCGAGATCAGCGCGGCCGCCGCCAGCGCGCCGGCCGAGAAGCCGGCGTTGAACAGGGAGCGCAGCGCCGCCCGCGCGGTGACGCGTTCGCCGTCCGGGACCAGTTCGGCGATCAGGGCACCGAAGGCCGGTCCGCAGCCGTATTCCAGGGCGCCGATCAGGACGACCACCGGGAAGTAGAGGGCGGGTGAGTGCACGGCCGGGTAGAGGGCGTAGGCACCGGCCAGGAGGAAGAGCAGGACGGCGAGCAGGCGGCGGGCGCCCGTCCTGTCGGTCAGCCGGCCGAAGACGAGGCTGGCGACGAAGCCGCTGAGGCCGGCGAGGGAGAGGCCGAGGCCCACGACGGTCGCGGGCAGGCCGGCCACGGTGACGAAGTAGACCGCGGAGCCGGCCATGAACAAGCCGTTGCCGAGGCTGTCGACGAAATGCAGCGCGCCGAGCGTTCCGGCGGGTCCGCGCAGTGACGAGAACGTGCGCTGGATGAATGTTTTCACGACGGTCGGTCCCCTCGGTCGGGTGCGGTGGGCGGCAGGCCGGGGAGCCAGGCAGGGGCGACCACCACTCCGGTCAGGCCGGGCGCCAGGTGGGTGGCCGCGGCGCGGGCCACGTCGGCCGCGGTCAGGGCGCGCAGCCGGTCCTCATAGCCGGCCGGCCAGCTCGCGGGCAGGCCGCTCGCCAGCACCGCGGCGTACGTCGAGGCCAGTCCGGACCGGGAGGAGCAGGCCATCGCCATGGAACCGACGGCGTAGTTCTGGGCGTTGTGCAGTTCCTGTGCCGTGAAGGCGCCGGCCGCCAGACGTTCCGCCTCCTGGGCGATGAGGGTGAGGGCGCGGGCGGCACCGTCGTGCCGCACGTCGGCCTCCACGGTGAGCACGGCCCGGGTGCCCAGCGGATCCAGGACGGCGCGCGGCGCGTAGGCGAGGCCCTCGCGTTCGCGCAGGACGAGGGTGAGGCGGCTGGCGTAGTAGCCGCCGAGCATGAGCGCGGCCAGTTGCAGCGCCGGGTAGTCGTCGTGGCCCCGGCCGGGTACCAGGCCGCCCAGGCGGAGCAGGGTCTGTGGGGTGGCGGGGTGGAGCAGGGTGCGGCGAGGGCGGGGGGCGGGCTCCGGCGGCCGGGCTGCATCGCCGGCCGGCGGGTCGGCCTCGTCGCGGGGTGCGCCGCTCGCCCGGGGCAGCAGTGCGGTGGCCTGGGCCAGGAGCTCCTCGACGGGGTTCGGGCCGACGACGACGCTACGGCGGCGGGCGGGTCCCGCGCTGTGCAGCAGGGTCGCGGTGTGCGGGCCTTCGACGCCGGCCGCGTGGGCGGCGGTCGCGGCCTGGCCGTAGGGGTGCGGTCCGTAGGCGGCGGCGAGGAAGCCGGTGCGGGCGAGGAGGGCGGGCGCGGGTTCGGCGGCGGCCAGCCGTCGGGCGACGCGGTCGGCCGCCTCGCGTACCCGCCGGGGCTCGTGCGGCCGGCCGGCGTCGAGGCAGTCGCGGATCCGGGCGCGGGTGGCGGCGAAGTCGTCGGCGAAGGTGCGTACGGCGATGACGGCGCGGTCGCTGCGCGCCTCCACCCTGACGGTCGCGAGGTCCGCGGCGGCCTCGGTGAGGGCGTCGCGCAGTGCCTCGGCGGTCACCTCGACCCGGGTCTGGTGCGGTCCGGGCGCGGGCGTCAGCGGGAACAGCAGCCTGGCCTCGGTCAGTTCGCCGGTCCCGGCGCGGCGGACGGCGACGGCCGTACCGCGGCCCGTGGTCTGTTCGCTGTGTGCGGGGGCGATGAAGCCGGGGGCGGGCGCGGGCTCGGCGGGGGCGGGCGCGGGCTCGGCGGGGGCGGGCCGGGGCACGGCGGGGGCGGTCATGATGCGGCTCCTGTCGCGGCGGGGGTGACCGCGGTCGTGAGGGTTGCTGCCGGGGCCGGGCGGCTGGTGAGCCGGGCGGCGGGGGCCGCCGCGTAGCGGGCGGCCGCGGCGGCCACCTCGGTGTCGGGCAGCCGCTGCAGGGCGCCCGGCAGGGCGGCCAGGTGGAGCGGATCGCCGTGGACGGCGGCTCCGACGCACAGCCAGGACGCCTGGCTCGCCACGGAGTCCAGTTCCGCGTGCAGCGCGAGGGCGAGCTGTCTGCGGATACGGGCCAGGGGCTCGGTCAGCCGCACGGTGCCGTCGGCGACGCTGCCGAGGACGGAGCGCAGGCAGTGTTCGGCCTCGTCGGGCTCGGTGTCCACGGGGTGGGGGAAGTCCACGGCGAACAGCGCGTCGCGGGCGACGTCGAAGGGGTTGCCGGTGCGGTGGGCGCGGGCCCGGAACGCGCCCCAGGTGCGCCGGCTGCCCGGGTGGCAGGCGCAGTCGGTGCCCAGTGTCTCCAGCAGTTCGCCGAGCAGCACGGTGGCGAGGTGGGCGCCCGGGTCGGCGGCCGGGTCCGGGGTGCGGAAGCCGAGGGCGGTGCGCGCGGTGCGGGCGATCCGTTCGGCGCGCAGGGCCCGGCGGGGCGCGGTGAGCGGGGCCTCCGGGACGTGGGGGTGCCGCCGGCCGGTGCGTGGGGGCACCGGGGCCAGGCGGTGTTCCACCAGGTCGCGGGCGTGGGCGGGGTCGAAGTCGCCGACGAGGGCCAGGTGCACGTTGCCGGGTGCGTACGACTGCTCGAAGAAGCGGCCCAGGTCGGCGGGGCCGAGGTCTTCCAGGGCCTCGATGTCGCCGTATCCGTTGTGCCGGTTCTCCCAGCTGTCGTGCAGCAGGGCGGGCAGGTCGAACAGGACCAGCCCGCCGTGCGGGCGTTGCAGCATGTTGCGGCGGATCTCGGCCTGGACGACGGCGATCTGCGCCGTGACGTGGCCGGGGCCGAGGTCGGGGTCGGTGAGCCGGTCGTGCTCGATGCGCAGGCCGAGGTCCAGCGCGCCGGCCGGGAGGATGGCGGTGTACTGGGTGTAGTCGGCCGCGGTGCGCGCGTTCGTGGTGCCGCCGGTGGCGGCCACCGCGTCGGTGAGCGGTCTGCTGCTGGAGGCGCCCTGGGCGAGGACGTGCTCCAGCAGGTGGGCGGCGCCCGCGACCGGCTCGTTGCGGAATCCGGTGCCGACGTGCAGGCAGGTGGCGACGACCTGGCAGCCTGGCAGCGGTTGCAGCAGGACGCGCAGGCCGTTGTCGAGGCGCAGGAGGGTCGGCTGCGAGGTCATTCGGGCTCCTCGTCCCACAGCGGTGTGTCGGTGCGCAGCACCGAGTACAGAACCTGGTCGTGCCAGCGCCCGGCCCGCCACTGGGCGCAGCGCAGGGTGCCCTCGCGGGTGAAGCCGGCC
Organism: Streptomyces sp. NPDC001393; assembly: GCF_053597455.1. Lineage (NCBI taxonomy): Bacteria > Bacillati > Actinomycetota > Actinomycetes > Kitasatosporales > Streptomycetaceae > Streptomyces > Streptomyces sp. NPDC001393. The sequence goes on along the minus strand of NZ_JBSFIH010000086.1, from coordinate 8,006 downwards.
TTCTCAAGGGCTCGTTGCTCGGCGAGATTGGCGTGGTCGGTGAAGGCCTGGACGCGTTCGGCCCGGGTGTGGGCGAAGAGGTAGCGGACCAGCCGGCGCTGGGCGGCGGTGCCGGTGCCGCGGCCGCGCGCGGCGGGGAACAGTCCGATGGCGATGGTCCAGCAGGAGGAGGTGTCGGGGCGTCCCCAGGCGGAGGCGAACCACTCGACGCGGCCGACGGCGGCACCCGCCGCGGTGATGGTGAGCATGCCGCCCTCGCCGCCGAGCAGCCGGTCCTCGGCGAAGCGGTCGCGCAGCCGGTGGGTGGAGCTGAACCCGAACCACTGGAAGGGACCCGTGCCGTCCTCGGTGGTGAACTCCCGCTCGAAGAGGTCGAGGTCGCCGGGGGTGACGGGGCGCAGGGACACTTCGTTGGTCATGGTGTCTGCTCCTGGGCCGCCGGATCGGGGTGCGCCGCGCCGAGTCGGCCGGCGGGCACCGGGGACTGGGCATCCACCACGTCCCGCCAGCCGGGCGGGGGCACCCCCCGGCTCAGGTCGCGGTGGCCGGCCAGCCAGCGGCAGGCGAACCGCACCAGGGGGCGCAGCGGTACGGCCCGGCAGAGCGCGCCACCGACGCGTGCGGTGGCGAGGGGTGCACCGGCGGCTTCGTAGGCGGCGCCGATGGCTTCGAAGTCGCCTTCCCAGACGAGGAGTTCGGGCACCTCCCGCCAGCGGGTGCCGCCGTGTCCGTCCGGTTCGGGCACCGGCCACAGGCCGGCCCGCCGACCCGGATAGGCGGTGGCGTACTCGGCGAGGTGGAGGGCGGTGCACTTCTCCCAGGGGGCGCCGAGCAGCAGCACGGTGGCGTCGAGGTCCCACAGCCGGCCGAGCGGGCCGTGGGCGGCGAGCCGCCAGGCGGCGGGGTGGTCGCGCACGATGCGGTCGGCGAGGGGGCCCTGGGCGGCGAAGGAGACGTGCGGGTGGCCGGAGCGGCGGCTGCCGGGCTGGGTTCTGAGCAGTTCGGGCAGCACGCCCATGGTGCGGGCGACCGGGGTGCGCCGCGGGTCGAACGGGGGCATCTGGGCGGCGATGTCCGGATCGGCGGCGGCGCGGGCGAGGTCGGGCGCGCGCCAGGTGTGCGGATGGCACAGCTGGGGGGTGAAGGCGGGCATGACGAGGGTGCCCCGGGGGCCGACGGTGTCGCGCAGGGCGAGCAGGACGCTGTGGGCTCCGCCGACGACGTAACCGAAGGAGCTGAGCGAGGTGTGGGCGATGACGACGGCGCCGGGGCGGATGCCGAGGCCGGCGAGACCATCGGCCACCGCGGACCTGGTGACTACGTGACGATCCGTCATGATGTCGCTCCCGACGGTGGGTTGCCGATGTGCGGGGCGAGTTCGTCGGCGGCGGCCGACAGGACCCAGCGGTACCAGGCGCGGATGTTCCCGGGCCGGCTGAGGGGGTGGGCCTCGGAGCGGAAGAACGCGACCTCGCTGCGGACACCCTGGCGGGCGAGCGCGCGATGGGTGCGCAGGGTCTCCGTGGGCGGTACGAGTCCGTCGTGCAGCCCGTGCGAGAGCAGCGCCCGGGTGCCGGGCCGTACGGCGCGCGGGGCCAGGCTGTTGAGCTGGTACAGCGGGCGCCACTCGGTGGGGTCGCCGAACTCGCGTATCCACTGCCAGCCCACGTCGCTGCCCTCGGCGACCTGGGTGAGGTCGAGGGGGGCGGCGTGCGCGACGACCAGGTCGGGGTTGAGTGAGTCGGCCGTGGTCAGGGCGAGGTAGCCGCCGAAGCTGCCGCCCATGAGGGCGAGGGGCGAGTCCAGCAGGCCTTCCCGGCCGCGCACCGCCTCGACCTGGGCGGCGGCGCTCGCGGCGATTCCGCCGCGCCACTGGCGCCAGCCGGTGCGGACGGCGTCCGGGTAGCCGAGGCTCAGCGGTGGTTCGACGAGGACGACGGCGAAGCCGCAGGCGACGAACGGCCACGGGTTCCACCGCCAGGACCATTCGCTCCAGCTCTGGAACGGACCGCCGTGGTAGAAGACGACGGTGCCGTGGGGCGGGCCCTGCTCGGGCAGGCACACCCAGCTGGCGACGTCGCCGTCCATGCCGGGGATCCGCTGCGGCCGGTACTGGAGCCGGCCCGGCAGCTCTGGCGCCTCGGCGGACACGACGTGTTCGCCGAGGCCGGTGTGCAGACCGGTCACCTCCAGCGCGGGCGGCGTGTCGGGGGCGGAGGTCAGGACGGCGGCCCGGCCGGCGTGGATCCGGGCGTTCATCACCGACGCCCGGGCGGGCACCGGCCGCCAGGTGCTGTGGTCCAGGTCGTGGACGTACAGGCCGCGGCGGGGCCCGGACTCGGCGGTGCACACCAGCCGGCGCGGCCCGTCCCAGCCGACCGGGCGCTGCCACAGGCCGTTCTCGGCGGCCAGCAGGACGGGCTGCCGCAGCTCCTCGCCGACGAGGCAGGCGAACTGGGAGATGGGCTCGTTGTCGTGGCGCAGTGTGGTGCCGAGGTAGGCGACCTGTCCGCCGGGGCCCTGCACGGGGTAGCAGAGGTCGACGGTGTCGGAGAACAGTTCGCGGGTCGCGTCGCCGTCGTCGACGGCCAGGGAGAGCAGTCCGAAGTTGCGTACGCCGTGCCGGTGGTGGCGGAAGGTGCCGAGGAACAGCGTGGCCGGCGTGGCCCAGGCCGCCTCGCCGGTGAGCACGAGGTCCGCGGGGACGAAGGGGGTGAGCCGGCGCGGGGCGGTGCCGTCCAGCGGCACGAGGTGGACCTGCCACTGTCCCTGTGGCTGTTTGGCGTGGCTGAGCGTCATGTCGGAGCCCTCGGCCCACACGGCGTCGGAGCCGGCCAGCAGGCCCTCGGGATGCTCTCCCGGCCCGCCGAAGGTGCTGGCGGTGACCGCGATCCAGCCGCCGCCCGGCCGGGGGGCGAGGGCGCCGATCCGTCCCTGGGTGGCCAGCAGGAGCTGTTCGGGGCCGCCGTCGGCGGGGCGCAGCTCCACCAGGGACCGCCCGCCTGCCCGGCGGACGCACACGTACCCGCCGGGCACGGGCAGTGCCTGGGTGCCCCAGGGCAGCGTCCAGGTGGGTTCCCAGGTGCCGTCGGGGCGGCGCCGGTAGTGGACGAGGTGCGGGTGCTCGGCGCCGTGCCGGGTGGGGACGTCGACGCGCAGCAGCAGCCCGTCGTCGCCGTACGCGGCCACCTCCGTGGGGCGTGGCTCCGTGCACAGCGACTCGGCCAGGGCCACGCCCTCGGCGAGCCGGGTGGTGGCCGGTGCGGTGAGGCTCATCGGACCGCCGCCGGCGCGTGCAGGAGCCGCGCGATCAGGGCGAGGTCGAAGGCGCCGGCCAGCCGGGCGGCCTCCGCGGTGTCACGGAAGCCGCGTTCCAGCGCGCACAGCCGGTACTCGTGGTCCGAGCCGGCCTGCCACAACTGCCGCAGCAGGGCGTGCCGGTGTGCGGTGGGTGCGGCCGGGGCGGAGGGTGGCAGCAGCAGCCGCAGGCACCGCTCTTCCACTTCGTCCAGGGTGCTGTCGCCGAGGGCTTCGGCGGGCAGGTCCTGGTAGACGAGCCGGCCGGGCGGCAGCCGGAAGGTGCGGGCGAGCAGCCGCTCGTCGGCGCTCCAGTCGGCGGTGGCCTCGGTGGCCCGGGCCAGCCGGGCGTAGGGGCGGGTGGCCGGGGCGAACCCGGCCGCGTCGAGGAGCCGGCCGGCGCAGCCGGTGCAGCCGGTGGTGGCGGCGGCCAGGCGCAGGGTGTAGGCGCGGTGCCGCTCGGGGAAGTCCACGGCGAACAACTGCAGGCAGGCCAGGGCGAGTCGGGCACCGACGGCGGAGCCCGGCCTGAGCGGCCGGTGCTCGAAGTCCCATTCCCTGCCGTAGGAGCTGGGCCAGGCCTCGGCGGTGCCGGGAGCGGGGCAGGGCGGCGGGACGGGGCGGGCGGCCAGGGTGTCCAGAGCGTGCCGGGCGTCGCGGGTCTTGATGTCGCCGTGCCGGTGAAGGTGGTCCAGGAGCAGCTGCATGGCGTCGCGGTCGGGGCCGGCCTCGTGGCGCAGGCCCGCGGCGGAGCGTTCGGTGAAGTGCAGCCGGGCGGCGGCCTGTTCGAGGCGGGCCGCCTGGCCGGTGTCCAGCTTCCCGGTCCGCAGCAGTTCGGTGAGTCCGTGCCGGACCGACACCATCGCCTCGGTCAGCCGGCGGGCGCCCGCGTGGTCGTCGGCGTGGAGTACGGCGACGTCCGCGTCGGCGACCAGGCGTCCGGCGCGGGCCTCGGCGTACACCTCGCCCAGGCCCTGCATGCCGAAGTCGGCCAGTTCGGCGGCGCGCAACGCGCCCAGGCTGGCGGTACCGACGACGTGCACGCCGCGAGCGAGCTGGGCGAGGATCTCCTTGTGCCGGATGGGCGCGAAGTGCTGGTAGACGCCGTCCACGATCAGCACCTGGTCTCCGGGCCGCAGGCACAGGTCGAAGAGGTCGCCGTGCTTCACGGGCGGCCGGTATTCGAAGGAGCCCGTGGGCCGCTGCTGTTCGGGCAGGGTCGGGCCGACGAAGGCGATGCGCCTGGGGGTCACACGAAGCTCCTGCTGGCGAGGGACTGCGGGCGGGGGTGCTGCAGGGCGAGCCCGAGCCCCGGCGCGAAGACCTGGACGACGGCGGGCCACGGCTGCCGGTCCGGCGTGAGGTCGACGGCGATCACGGGCCGGCCGGTGGTGCGGTGCACGGCGGTGACGAGCCCGTCCAGCACCTCGCCGAGGGATGCGGCCGACCGGGTCGCGGAGGGCATCGGTTCGGTGTGCCGCGGGCTGGGGCGGGGCCGGTCCGGTGGGGCGCCCAGGCGCCGGAAGGTCCACTCGGGGATGTCGTCGCGTCCGCCGCTGATGGTGGAGCCCCGGCTCTGGACGGCCTCCAGCAGGGCCCGTTCGGCGGCGATCGCGGGGTCGGTGTGGCAGCCGGACCCGGCGAAGATCTGCCACATCTCGGGCTGGGTGAGCCAGCAGGTGTACGCCCAGGTGCCCGGCACGGACGGGATGCGCTCCAGGGCGACATCGGCTCCGGCGGCGCGGATCCGGGCGACCACCGCGCCGAGCCTGTCCCCCACGGTGTCCAGGTCGGTGGCCACCGCGTCGCCCTCGCGCAGCCGGGCGAGGGCGTCTCGTTCGACGGCCTCCAGCAGTCCGTGGAGTGCGGCCTCGACGTGGTCGTTGCCGGAGGCCAGACCGTTGGTGGTGGTGACGAAGGTGGGGGGCTGCCAGCGGGCGGCGGCCCAGCCGCGCAACCCGACGGCGGCCGACGGGACGAGGGCCGGCGCGCCGGAGGCCAGGTCCCAGCCCTCGGTCCATTCGAGCACGGTGCGGTCGTCGACCAGCGAGACGGGGTGCAGGGACAGTTCGTCGACGCCGTAGCCCGGGGCCAGCGCGTGGGCGGTGCCGCGGGCGGCGGCAGCGGGCCGGGCCTGCTCGGCGACGGCGACCTCGAGTGACTCCATGACCGCCGAGATACGGGCGGCGGTGTGCGAGATGCCCTTGCCGGCGCTGGCGACCAGGGTGGCGGCGGCGGGCCGGATCGCCGTCCACACCGGAACGTCGAGGATGTCGAGGCCGGTGAGGTCGGCGACCCGGGTGATGCCGCGGGCGGGAAGCTGCGGCGCGAGGCGGGCCCAGGTGTCGTCAAGGCCGGTGGTGCGCAGGGTTCCCTCGATGACGGCTGCGGGCCCCCCGCCGCTCATCCAGGGTGCGCGGCGGGACACCCGCAGCCCGGTCACCGGTGCTCCCTGCGAAGGGTGACGGCGGCCCGGGTCACGGCGCTCTCGTCGGCGCCGTCGAGGTGGGCGAGCAGGGCCTCGCGCAGCAGCTCGGTGCGCTGCTTCAGGGAGTGCCGGTGGTGGCTGTCGTGCAGGGCCTTCAGGGCGGGGTCGCCGAGGAAGCCGGCGAGGAACACCTCGGCGAGGTTCTGCGCGGTGGGCTCCTCGACGGTGATGGCGATGTGGATGGAGTTGCCCTCGCGGGCCGTCGCGTAGTGCGGCGTGCCGTGCGGCATGTACAGCACGTCGCCCGGGCGCAGCGTCAGCTCGATGCGGCGCTCGTCGGGGATCTCGCCCTCGTGCAGGACGGAGTCGCCGGTGGAGGTCTCGTCGATGCGGCCCACCACCCAGTCCTTGACTCCGGCGACCTGGAGGATGAAGACGTGCGCGCCGTCGTAGTGGGCCTGCATCGCGGTCTTGCCGGGCGGGCTGAGGAAGACGAAGGACTCCAGGCCGCCGCTGAAGTGCGGCTCCAGGGCCTTGACGAGGGTGCGGATGCGCGGGTGCCAGTGCTCGGCCTGGTTGAACTTGAAGGTGGCGCCGGCCGCGAAGTCCTCGCGGATCCGCTCGGGCTCGATGTAGCCGGGCAGTTCATGGCCCACGACCCGGCGCTTGCGGGTCATGTCGCTGATCGCGGTGCGCACGCCCTCGTTGAAGATGGTGAAGTACGGCCGGGACAGCAGACCGCAGTCGACCTCGTCCCACATCTCCTGCTCGGTGATGAGCCGGCCGAGGTCGCTGTGCGCGCGCAGCAGGACGGGCTGGTTCGCCCAGTGGTCGCGGAAGAAGGCGTCGGTGTCGCCGACCAGGTGCTCCAGGCGGGTCGGCACCGCGTCGTACGCGGTGTGCTCCGCCGGTGCGGCCTCGCGGATCTCGGTGGTCGTGGTGGTCATCAGCCGATCGCCTCCCGCATCGTCTCAAGCGCCGTACGCGCCCACAGGTCGCCGTCCAGCGTCCTGGCCTGTTCGGTCAGAGCCGAGCGGACCTCGCTGGTACGCGCCGCGAGAGGGCGGGTCTGGAAGTGGTGGACCAGGTCGTGCTCGTCGTCCAGGAACCGCCGCAGGAGCGCGTCGACCAGGTCCTCCGGGGTCGGTTCGGTGAGCGTGAACGTCAGGTGCAGGGAGTCGCCGCCGCGGGCGACCGCGTCGTGCGGCCAGCCGTGCGGCAGATACAGCACGTCGCCCGGTTCGAGGGTGAAGACGTGCGTGGGCCGGGCGGCGTCCACGTCCAGGCCCGCCGAGGCGCCGACCTGGTCCGGCTCGGCGTACAGGTGCCACTCCTTGCGGCCTTCGAGCTGGATGGCGAGCACATGGGCGGCGTCCCGGTGGGGGAGCATGCCGCGCGACTCCTCGGGCGTCCAGAAGACGTAGGAGTTGACCGCCACGGGGAGGATCTCCTCCAGCTGCCGCGCGATGTCGCGGGTGGGCCGGTGCCAGTCCCCGACCTGGTTGAGCTTGAGGGAGGCGCCGCCCGCCATGTGGCGGCCGATGGCCCGGGGATCGGCGAATCCGGCGACCTTGTGCCCGATCACGTCCCGCTTCGTCGTGTACGACGACACCGTGGGCACCTCACCGTGCTTGAGCAGGGTGAAGTAGGGCCACTTGAGGAGACTGGCGTCGAGCAGCCGCCGGACGGTGTCCGACGTGAGCAGTGCCGAGGGGTCGACGGCCTGCTTCTCGACGCGGTACGAGACGCCCCAGGCGGCGTCACCGAGGAGCCTGCCGGTCAAGGCGGCAGGCAGAGGAGTGGCTGCGGTCATGCGAATGCCAACCTTTCCGGTCCGTGGCGCCCGGGAGCGGAGCGCTCCCGGGCGGCCCCCTGCTCGTGCTGGTCAGGCCTCGTTGATCTGGCTGAGGACGGTCATGGGGGCGTCCGCAGCCTCCTCGTTGTTGTTGAGGACGGCGGCCTTCTCCGGGTCGAGGACACCCTCGCCCGCGAGACGGGACTCGGTCGGCGAAGCGACGGCGTCGGTCTCGTTCAGGGACTGGAAAACGTCACGCAGAGCCATGCGAAACCTCCTTGAGGACCACTGCCGTTCAGTGGCCGTTCCTGGAGCAAACACGACCGGCCTCGGAACGCACCTGCGCGGTCCTCGCATCGCGCTCGAACACGGCCGACGTGACGACGCCGGCCGCCGGGCGTACGACGAGGCCCGGGACGTGCGGTCCCGGGCCTGGTGAGGGAGGAGCGGGGTCAGCCGATGACGGTCCAGGTGTCGCCGCCGGCG
>NZ_JBSFIH010000085.1:0-28105 GCF_053597455.1 Streptomyces sp. NPDC001393 | reverse complement strand
GTGACCGTGCAATGGTGGAGCGGGTCGTGTTCGGGGGGGTTGGGCGGCCTGGTCGCGCCGGTGGGGCCCGCTCGACCGATCGGTCGAGCGGGGACCCTTCTCGTGTGCATGGCGAGCAGCCGAGAAGTCAGGCCGCGCGGACCGCCAGCTCGCGGAAGGTGCTGGCGTGGAAGACCAGGGGCTCGTCGTCGGGCACGGCGCGGGCGGCGTGAACCCGCAGGAGCACGATCGCGTGGTCGCCCGCGGGCACGATGTCGGCCACCGAGCAGTCCAGCTGGGCGGGCGCACCGTCGATGAACAGGGCCCCGTCCTCGGTCTCGGTCAACGGTACGCCCGCGAAGCGGTCCCCGGTCTTCGCCGCAACCTGCCGGCAGACCAGTGAGTGGTCCGAGCCGAGGACGCTCACCCCGAGCCGGGGCAGCTCGGCGAGCTTCGGCCACGTCGTCGAGGTGTTCTGGACACAGAAGGAGACCAGCGGCGGGTCCATCGATACCGGGGTGAAGCTGCTCGCAGCCAGCCCGAGGGGACCCTCGGGTCCCCGTCCGCAGATCGCGACGACGCCACTGGGGAAGCACCCGTAGAGCTGGCGCAGGGCCGCGGTGTCGAGGACCGGATCGGCCGGCCAGGAGTTCGTCATCACGGTGGTCTCCTCCTATTTGAGACATCTGGGGTGGCATGGGCGCGACAAGAGAGGGTGTGGCACCTTGGGGCGGTCCGCCCCGAGGCATCCAGTCCGGGTGCTGACCCGGACCTGCGGCGGGTTCTAGCCGATTCCGGAGATCACGATCTTGCCGTTGGTCTGGCCGTCTGCGAGCGCAGCGAAGGCCGACTTCGCGTCGTCGAAGGGGACTTCCAGCCCGATCGTGGGCTCGATGCCCCGGTCGTGCACGAACTGGACGAGGTCGGCCAGCTCGGCCCGGGTGCCCATCGTGGCCCCCTCGACCCGCAGCTGCAGGAAGAACAGCCGCTGTAGGTCGGCGGGTGGGTTCGCCCCGGTGGAGGCGCCGCAGATGATGATCGCTCCGCCCGGGCGGAGCGACTTCATCGAGTGGCTCCAGGTGGCCTCGCCGACGGACTCGAACACCGCGTCGACCTTGGCGGGCAGCCGTGCGCCGGGCTCGAAGACCGCGTCCGCGCCCAGGCTTTCGGCCAACTTCCGCTTGGCCTCGGTCCGGCCGGTGACCCACACCCGGAACCCGGCGGCCCGACCCAGCTGGATCAGTGCCGTCGACACCCCGCCAGAGGCGCCCTGTACGAGCATCGTCTGGCCCGGGCGCAGCCCGGAACGGGTGAACAGCATCCGGTAGGCGGTGAGCCAGGCGGTGCCGAGGACCGCGGCGTGGCTGTCCGGCAGGTCGTCCGGGATCGGGACGATGTTCCGCTTCGGTACGACGACCGTGGACGCCAGGGTCCCCTGGAACACCTCGGTGAGCAGCGACCGGCGAGGGTCGAGCGTCTCGTCACCGGAGAAGTCGGGGTCGGAGATCACGGGGTGCACGATGGCCCGCGTCCCATCGGCGAGGGTGCCCACCGCGTCCATCCCGAGGATCATCGGGAACCGGTCGGCCTTGATGCCGACACCTCGCAGGGCCCAGAGGTCGTGCATGTTCAGGCTCGCTGAGCTCACCCGCAGCGAGGTCCAGCCGTCCGGGACCTCCGGCTCCGGCCGCTCGCCGGCGACCAGTGCACCGAGGGGATCCTCCGGGGCCGGCGCCTCGGCATAGATTGCGCGCATGTTTTTCCGTTTCGTTTGAGGTTGCGGCGTCCGCCCCGCGCGATCGCCCCGAGGCGGACCGGCCGTCAGATTCCGTAGTGGTTCAGCCGCCGACGGAGGTTGTCCTCGTCCTCCGGGGACAGCTTCAGCGCCGACATGTCGCCCGACTGGATGGCCGCCAGTTCGACGTCGCTGACGCCGTAGCTCTTCGCGATCCGCTCCGGGAAGTAGATCAGCTCCGTACGCAGGGTCGGACTCGTGCCGAGATCCTTGATCAGTTCCTCTAGCCCCACCGGAGGCCCCTCTCTTCCTTCACCACGATCTGGGTCATCGTCGACACCGTCGCACTCAGACGCCGACCAGGAACGGACGCGACTTGATGTCCGCGACGTGCGGCAGCACTTCGCGGGCGAACAGCTCGCGCGAGCGGTCCGCGATCTCCACGGGCAGGTTGCCGAACCGGAACTGCGCGAGGACGTAGGTGATGCCCACCTCGCCGAGCTCGTGGAGCTGCTCGATGACCTGGTCGGGCGTGCCCGCCAGCAGCCGGTCGCTCAGGGCGTTCGCCACGGGCTCGCCGTCGATGTCCCCCGGCTCGGGGTTGACGCCGTGCACCGGCGTCGCGCCCTGGAGCAGCGACTTCGACAGCCGTGTCTGCCACGCGCTCGCCCGGACCGCGGCCTGGAGCTCCTCCGGGTCCGTGCCGCAGTACACGAAGCGGTTGGCCTCGTACTCGAGGCCCTGGACGTTCGTGCCGTAGTCCTCGACGCACTTCTCGATGAATTGGCGCTGGATGCCCAGCTCCTCGCGTGTCCAGAACGTCGGGGTCATGAAGTGGAAGTTGTTCTTCGCCGCGAACTTGATGGAGTCGGGGCTCGATGCGGCCATCCAGATGGGCGGGTGGGGGGTCTGTGTCGGCCGCGGAAGTACCGTGACCGGTGCCTCGACCTGGTGGTGCTGCCCCGCAAAGGTGCTGTCCGGCTTGGTGAACAGCTGCAGGATGAGTTCCACCGACTCCTCGAACAGTTCACGGCTCTTCTGCGGGTCGACACCGAAGCCCTTGAACTCGTGCGGCTGGTAGCCGCGACCGATGCCGAGGTCGAACCGGCCGCCGGTGATCGAGTCGAGCGTGGACACGTCCGCGACCAGCCGGACCGGGTCCCAGATCGGCAGGACCAGGATGGCCGTTCCGACTCGGAGGTTCGGCGCGAGTGCCGCGGCCTGGGTGAGCAGAAGCAGCGGCGACGAGGTCACGCTGTAGTTGGAGAAGTGGTGCTCCGTGACCCAGATGCCGTCGAACTCGGTGTCGTTCGCCCACTGGACCTCGCGGAAGAACTCCTGGTAGCGAGCCTGGACGGTGTCGGGGCCGAGCTCTGACACGACGATCGGGTACTGCAGACCAATTCGCATTGGACCTCCTTGTGCGCAGTGCGCTCAGCCTGTTCGTATTGCGCTGTCACCATGGCTCCGGCCGAGGATTCCTGTCAAGGTGCGCGCCCGCCCGTCCTCCTCTTGACCGCCCCGGAGAGCCCTCCTAGCATGCGCACTATCAGCGCAGAATGTACGCAGTGCGCACAAGGAGGTGCCGGGATGGCTCACTACGCTCGCCACGCCGAGGCCGGCAGGAACCGGCTATGACGGGCGGTTCACATTCCGTCCTAGGGACGGCCGCTGGCCCACGACCTGGGCGACGTCCCGCAGGGCAGCCTCGTGGTGGCAGGCCAGACCGTGGAAACCTGAGACCTCGCGTTCGCCGTCCGCTACTCGGCCGGCATCGTGGCCGCGGCGCTGCCGCTGGAGCTCCCCGGGCGCCTCGAGATCACCCGGATGAACACGCGAGGCGACACCCGGGACGTCTACCGGGTGACCGTGGACGCCACCGACGGCACGAGCACGGGGATCTCCGCGGCAGACCGGCCCGCACCCTGCGGGTGCCGGCCTTCCCCGACTCGGTGCCCGACGACCTCACCCGGTCCGGGCACGTCGCCACGATCGTGAACGACGGCGAGCGCCCGAACCGGGGCGCCGCCGCCCAGGCCTCCATCGCCCTGCTGCGGCGCACGGGCCTCACACCGTTGGCGGGCGTCGCACCCCTGATCAACGAGATGGCGGGCAACGTGATGTCCCCGGCAGAGACCACCGCCTTCTGCCTGCAGCACCAGGTGCCCTTCCTCCACTCGACGGACGTCGTACGGGCACAGGGCCCCGACCGTCGGGACCTGACCCGGCCCGCCATGAGCTCCACCACACCCTTCGAAAGGCAGAGTCGCCGCATGTTGGAGAACGTCTCCACCGACCAGTCAGTGAAGGTCGTCACGGGCGCCGCGGGCGGGATCGGCAGCGCCATCGTCGTCGCCCTGGCCGAGCCGGACTCCGCGCTCGTCCTGGCGGACGCACGTCCGGTCCCAGAGGACATCCTCAACCAGGTCGAGAAGGCCGAGGCGACAGCGCATCCGGTCCAGGTCGACCTGTCCGACGCTGCCGCCGTGGACGAGTTCGCCGCGGCGCTCACCGCGCTCGGCCGCACCGACGTCCTGGTCAACAGCGCCGGCATTCACCCGCGGCAGCCCGACGGCACGCGCTGGCCGATCACCCACGTCGACCGCGCGATGCTCAACGCCATGCTCGCGGTCAACCTGACCTCGCCCATGGTGCTCTGCCAGACCGTCGCCCCCCTGATGACAGCGCGCGGATACGGCCGGATCATCAACATCTCAAGCCTCGCCGCCCGCGTCTACGTGGACCGGGTCAGCTCCTACTACGCCACCACCAAGGGCGCGCTGACCACCTTCACCCGCTACCTGGCCGACGAGCTGAACGTCTCCGGGGTGACCGCCAATTCGGTCGCCCCCGGCACCATCGTCACCGACCTGTTCAGCTCCGGCACGAAGACCTCGGAGCGCACCCGGCTCTGGTTCGACAACCTCCCAGCCCAACGCTTCGGGCGCCCGGAGGAGGTCGCCGAGCTCGTCCGGTTCCTCACCACGAAGGGCGCCGAGTACATCACCGGCGCCGTCATCGATATCAACGGCGGGGCGGTCTGATGCGGGTCGACGTCATCCAAAACGGCGAGGCGGCGCTCGCGAGCGTGGCGGACGCCGAGGACCTCAAGTCGCTCGCGGTCGTGGTCGGGCCGGGCGTGTCCGACGAGACGCTCGCAGGCGCGCTGACCGCGGGCGGGCTCGGCAGCCTGGACGGGCAGCACGCCTGGCTGTCGGTCGCCGCGCTGCGAAGTGCGGGCGAGGACTCGGACGCGTGGCGCTCTGGCTTCACGAAGATGATCGAGTTCGCCACCTCTCGCGGCTGGACGAACGAGAGCGGCAACGCCGTGCGGGCGCACGTCGAGCGCGCAGGGTCGGACTCCGCGTGACCCCCGAAGCAATATCAGCCCTACCAGTGAGGTGTGTCGATGAGTGACCCCGTGGAGACGATCGTCCCGACCGAGCAGGGCCGCATCTCTGCCGTCGGCTACGGATGGGATCCCGAGGCGGGCGGCGCGGAGGTCCCGATCGTGCTGCTGCACAGCCTGGGCACCTCGTCCCGGCTGTGGGACACGACCGTCCCGTTGCTGCGCGCGGCCGGGCGCTCGATCGTCACGCTGGACTTCTACGGCCACGGCCGCTCCCAGGACCCGAACTGGGTGCCGTCCATCCTCGACCACGCCGACGCCGTGGAGAGCGTGCTCGACGCGCTGAAGATCGACCGCTACCACCTCGCCGGGACCTCGCTGGGAGGCGTCGTCGCGATCGAACTGGCCTCCCGCCCACAGTGCCGTGCCGACGCGATCGTCCTCAACGGCACACCGGGCTGGCACCTCGAGAACCAGCGCATGGCCCGGCTGCGGTCGCTCAGCCAGCGCCTGGGACCGTCCGGGCTCCCGTCGCCGGAGATGACCGCGGGCGGCACTGTCCGTGACTTCGACGACATTGAACGCAAGGCACGCGCCGCCGACCTCACCCGTTGCGGCCCCTGGTTCCTCCACACGATGTGGGCGATCGCGAGCTACGACCTGGCCGCGCGGCTGCCCCTGATCGACGTGCGCGCCCTGGTCCTGATGGGCGACGGGGACTTCCACATGGCGACCTCCTACGTCCTGGAGGACAAGATCCGGCGCTCCACCCCGGGCCTGATCGCAAACGCGGGCCACCTCACCCCGTACGACGCGCCCGAGGAGATCGCCCAGCACCTCCTCGCGTTCTTCTGAGCAACCCCCACCCGACAGACCTCGATGACGAGCGGAGTGACCTGGTGAGCGCGGTACGGGACATCCTGGCGGACACGAACGGCTGCCAGGTGGTGCCGGGCGCCTACGACCGCACCTCGGCCGCGCTGGTCGCGGCCGAGGGATTCCCGGCGGTCTACCTGTCCGGGGCGTCGATCCAGGGCTCGTATGCGGGCTTCGAGGACGAGCCGGCAGTGGCGGACTTCCTGGAGTCCGCCCGGCACGTGGCGGGCGCGACCGGCCTGCCCCTGATCGTGGACGGTGAGGACGGGTTCGTCACCCCGTCCGAGTCCGTGCGCGCGCTGGTCGAGGCCGGGGCCGCCGCGGTGCACGTCGAGGACTTCTCCCCGACGGGCGGCTTCGTCGAACCGGAGGACTTCGTCCGCAGGCTCGGCGAGGTCGCCGCTGCCGTTGCCGACCTCGACGGCATGCTGATCGCACGGACCGACGGCGTCCGCACCTCGCCGGAGGAAGCGATCGCCCGCGCCCAGCGCTACGCCGACACGGAGGGCGTCGACGCGGTCCTGCCGTTCCTGGGTCCGCTGCTCCAACCGGACCGCAAAGCCGACCTGCTGGACTTCCTCGACCGGCTGGTCGCGGCGGTGGATGTGCCGGTCGTGGCCTACGCCCCGCTCGGGCACGAACTCACGGCCGCCGAATGCACGGAGCATGGCGTGCCGGTGCTGTTGGTCCCGCACCTGCTGCTCGGCACCGCCACGGGTGCGATGCGTCGTGCCCTGGGCGCGGTGCGGGACCCGGAGGCGGTCGCGGAGTTCGTCCGGGAGAACGAGGTGTGGAGCCTGCCCCGCCTCCGCGGGCTGTTCTGACCGCCCGCACTCAGCTGCTGGGGAGTGGCCTGCCGGCAGCCCTGCACATCAGCCACTGAACGCACAGCAGCTTTCCCTGACTGGCCGGACTGGTACGGCTACCACCGACCCATTCAGCGGCCAGGCCCCAGCAAGCCGTTGCGGTAGGCGGTGAGTTCGCGGGTGATGGGGCGGGGCCGGTGCGTCATGTGCAGTGTCCATAGCCGGTCGGCGGCGGCTGGGTTCGCGTCGGCCCGTACGCAGTGCTGCACCCAGAGCAGCAAAGGGCCGGCGGAGGTCGAGGCGATCCGTTCGGCAAGCCACGGCCGCTTCGTGGCCCGCGCCAACTGGGCGACGAGGGCAGGGGTGTGGGCAAGCGTGTGGGGCAGATGTCCGCCGGTGTCGGCGAGTAGCCGCTGTCTGGTGCGTTCGCCTGTGAGGACCGAGGCGAGGGCGACGGCCTCCGGGTAGGTGACCGCGTCCCTGGCCAGCAGCCGCCACCAGCCGGGATCGGTGCCCGGCGGCGCGAGCCGCAGTGCCCGGCGCGGCCACTGCTCCTCCTCGGGCCACTGCTGCGCCCACCAGGAAACGACCACGGCATGCGCGACCTCGAACGCGCGGGCGGCATCCGGCCGATGGCGCAGCAGATCCAGATGCCGCCGGTGCGCCGTGACCATCTCCGGCAGTCCCCCCAGGTCGACCTGCTCGGTGCCGGCCGGGCCGCCGTCGATCCAGTGGGTGCCGAGCATCCAGCGCCGGTAGCGCGGGCAGATCCGGCTCTGCGGCTGTAGATACACCCGTGCGAGCTTGGTCCGTCCGGTGCGTGCGGCCGTGCACAGCCGGCAGGCTTCTCCCGCGGCGGGCACTACGCTCCCGAAGCGGAACCGCCCGGCCGCGCCCGCCCCGTCCGGCGAGAGGGGTTCCTGGGCTGTCCAGGCGGGCAGGGCCCGTCCCAGGATGGTCTCGGGTACACGGCAGAATGCGGAGACGCGGGCGCGGGCTTCGGCGTTGAGGTAGACCTCGCCGTCCGTGCGGAAGCCCTTGAACAGGCCTCCGCCGACCTGGAGGAGTGCCGGGATGAGGTCTCTGACACCGAGCCAGTAGCGGTCGGCCAGCCGGTCCAGATAGGACAGGTTCGTCTCGCCCTGCAGCGGGGCGAGCCGTACCGGCCCCGGTCGGGCGGCCGCTGTACACGGCGGCTGTGGTGGAAGCGTGGTGGGCATCGGGGCGTTCCGGACGGGCTTGGATGCATCGGCATCCGAGCAGTGGATACAACGGGGAGACGGCAGGGCGGTTGAGGCAGAGCCCGCCGGTCAGGGCTGGCGTTGCGGAGGCGCCTGGTGGCGCCGGGGTGCCCTGGCCCGTTGTTCGGCGGCGGTGTCGAGCTCGATCTGTTCGAGCAGCTTCTTGGTGATCTTTTCGGTGCCGTCCAGCAGGGATACCAGGGTGGCTTCCCGGATGAGGTGGGAGAGGCTGCCCATGCGGCCGCCGGTGCGGGCGTGCAGGTAGGCGGCGTGCGTGAGCAGGGTGCCGGGCTTGTGCCGGCGCAGCCGCAGGGCGCTGTCCATACCGCGCACCAGGTCGTGCCAGACCTGCTTGTCCGCGTCGCTGCCGTAGCGCAGCGGCTGGTTGCGCACGCTTTTGAAGCGGCCGGCGAGCTGGGAGCCGCGCACGCCGGTCAGCAGGGGCGAGGTCTCGACGTCGATGCCGGAGTAGACGAAGGTCGCCGGGATCCGCTCGCCGAGATACTTCAGCTGGTCGGAGGTCTCGGCGCCGGCCCGGCTGCGGGTGTCCATCAGGTGCACGTCGTCGACCAGCACGAGCTGGGTGCCCATCTCACACAGCAGCTCGCACACGGCGTTGGTGATCTGGATCTGGTTCATCCGTTCCAGGGCGGGCAGGCCGAGGAAGCGGGCGAACTCGCTGATGAGCATCTTCGGGGTGGAGGACGGCGGCACGGTGATGAACAGCACCGGCAGCCGCCCGTCACGGCCAGGGTGGCGGCGTCGGTCGGCGAGTTCGACGGTCCGGCCGAGCTGCTGCATGGCGGTGGTCTTCCCGGTGGTGGCCGGCCCGGAGATGATCAGGCCGCGCCGGGCTCCGCCCTGCTGGCCGCGGTTGAGCAGCAGCAGACGGCGTACCGCGGTGGAGATGGTGTCCATCGCGGGGGTCTTCAGCACCACGAACCGCGCGTGGTAGTCCTCCCGCTGCTCCAGCGTCCACTCATGATCATCGGCGTCACGCGCCGGCGCCAGAGGTGTGTCGACGAACTGCTGCCACCCGTCCCACGTCGTCAGCGGGTTGAAAGTGCTGTGCTGCGCAGCGGCGGGCTGATCCGTCGTCACCATGCCTGCGCCTCCTGGTACGGGTCGTAGATACGCATGCCGCCCGCCCCAGCGGCGTCCAGCGCCTGATCAGGGGCCTGGTCCCGGGTCGTTTCCGCCGCCGGCTCGGATGCTTCATCCGCGTGGCGTGCCGCGGCGTCCTGGCCGTCGGCGAGGCCGGCGAGAAGGTAGTCCTCGCCGTCTGGGTCGTCCTCGATGTCGTCCAGGCTGTCGTCGATGTCCCAGCCGTCGGCATCCTGAAGCGGGACGGTGAAGGAACCGGGCAGTCCGAACGAGGCCCCCGGCGCGAGAGGCACAGGCCACTGCTGCGGGGCGATGGCGGGGGACGGGTCGGTCATCTGCGCGGCCGCCTGGGCCCGGGCGGCTACCGGCCGCTCTCGCCTGCTGCCCAGTCCCTGGCTCGCTCGGCGCAGCAGCTCATCCAGTGCCTGGGCGATCGCCGCCTCGTGCTCTTCACGGCCCGTGCGGCGCTGCACGGTGCGCCGGACGTGGTCGAAGGTGAACGTCGTGAACGGACGCCGGACGGCCTCGGCGTGGATCCACGGCACTTCCAGCCAGCCTGCGGGCAGGCGCACCCACACCCGGCTGGGGTCATGGGGGGTGTGGTGGACCTCCCAGCGACCGTTCTTGCCGACCCGCGGCGAGCGGCGGCGCCGGTAGGGGTTGAGGCCGGGGTGGTCGTAGGTGCGGTAGCCGAAGCGGATGCCGTAGTCGTTGACGGCCTGCCACCGCACAGGCAGCAACTCAACGTAGTCGTCCGCCGACAACGGCATTGGCACGTACCCGGCCACCGCCACCCAAGCTGCCCACATCTCGTTCGGGGAGACGGCGACCTGCGGCATCATCGGGTGCCGCAGCGCCTCGTGCCGGCGCTCCTGCCACCCAACGATGACCCACTCGTCCAGCAGCTCCTGCAACTGCGCCAGGCTCCAGCACAGCATCCCCCTCCGCGGCCGCGCCCCGCTGGGAGACGTCCGAGCCGGTGTGGCCCGGCAGGTACTGGCTGAAGCCGTCGGCGATCGCGCGGAAGGTCCGCTCCACGTTCCCCTTGGCAAGACGACGTCCTGTGCAGCCTCAAGCCATGGCGCCTGGCACGCGCACCCCAACAGGTCCCGAAAGCGCACATCGATCCGGCTGGCATCCACGGCCGTATCGTCTTCGCATCGAACAGTACCGCTCGTGCCGCGCAGCTCGGCGATACGGCACCCGGCCCCGGATAACGGGGACGATGCGGCCACCTGGCGGCTGTCGGTGATCACGTTCCCACACAACGCCATACCCGCCCGACCGCGCAGGAGAACCGTCCGGTAACCCCAACATCGGCTAGATGAATGAGTCCGATGTTTGTGCTGGCCGCGACCATGGCGAAGGGCGCCCGTTGGCTCGTGTGTGACTACCAGCCTGGACGCCCTTCTGGCGGCACTGTACGTGTTCATCGACGACCATGTGGCCCCCCGTCGCCGGATCGGGCGACCCCCGAAACTGACGGACGCCGAACTGCTGTGCCTGGCGGTCGCCCAGGTGCTGCTCGGGTTTCCCTCGGCCCGGCACTGGATCCGCTTCGCCCACGCCCGGCTCGGGCACCTCTTTCGCTACCTGCCCCAGCAGTCGGCCTACAACAAGCGGCTCAACGCCGCAGGCCCGCTGATCAGCCACGTGATCGAGGCCCTGGCAAGGCAGGTGCCCACCTGGCACGACGACCTGCGGCTGATCGACTCCACCCCGCTGCCCTGCGCCGCCTCCCGCGAGACCGTCAAACGCTCCGAGCTGGCCGGGCACGCCGGATACGGCTACTGCCGCAGCCACTCCCGCTTCTTCTGGGGGTTCCGGCTCTACCTGCTGACCACCGCCGAAGGCATGCCCGTGTCGTGGTGCCTGGCTCACCCCAAGCTCGGCGAGCGGGAGGTGATGACCGCGCTGCTGGAACGCGACCACCACCTCGTCCGCACCGGCCAGGTGATCCTCGCCGACAAGGGCTTCGCCGGGCGGGAGTTCGAGGCGTTCCTCACCGAGCACACCTGGGCGTTCATCTGGTGCGGCCGGACCGCAAGGACGAGCCCGTCCGGCACGGCCGCCTCGCCCGCGTCCGTCAGTGGATCGAGGCCGTCATCGACACCCTCAAGGGCCAACTCAGCCTGGAACAGCACGGCGGCAGGACACTGGCCGGCGTCTTCGCCCGCACCGGACAACGCCTCCTGGCCCTGGCAGCCGGCATCTGGCACAACTGGACCACCGGCGCCAAGATCAAACGATCCCTGATCGCCTACGACCACTGAGAACATCGGACTCATTCATCTAGTCGCGAGCCGTTGAGCCGCGCGCGGCTCCCAGGGGGCCGCACAGCCGGCGCCTCCACTGACATGCCTGCCGACCAGCTCCGTGCGATGGGTCAGCGGCCGCCGCCCCGGTGCTGGCTCGTCTGACAGTGCCAGACGTCCGCCCAGCCCGCGCGCCCCCCGGGGGCCCGGATTCGGCGCAGATCCTTCCCATCTGCATCAATCTTCCAGCCCAGGCGTCAGCCCCTGAAGATCCGCTCGGCCTGGTCGCGGTGGGTGGAGTGCAGTTCCCAGTGGACAAGGGAGATCTGGTCGGCCGTGGCCCGCGGCTGTCCGTAGAAAGTGGGGGTGCCGATCGTCGCGTCTATGCCGATGTGGGCAGCTTGGATGCCGGTTTCGGCCAGTTCCTTGTGGAGGTTGATGACCCAGTTGCGCAGGGCCGCAGCGGCAGCGTCGATGTTGGCGGTCGGCGGTTGGGGGTTGATGGAGCGGGCACCGGTGGTGAACAGCAGGGTGCCGGTACCGGCCTCGCGCATCGCCGGCAGCACTGCCCTGGTGGCGGCGACAGCCCCGTACAGCTGAAACTCGATCTCGTGCTGCAAGTGTGAGGGTTCGGTCTCGGCCGGAGTGGTCATCACCGGGGCGTTGATCGCGTCGGCTGGGGAATACTCCAGGACGTCGATCCCGCCGAAGCGTGCAGCGGCGATCTTGAGTGCCTGGGTCAGTGCGTCGCGGTCGAGGATGTCGGCAGGGAAGGGGGCGGCGGTGATGCCTTCGGCGGTGAGCGTGCCCACGAGAGCGTCGAGCCTTTGGCGATCCCGAGAGATCAGGGCGACATCGAAACCCTGAGAGCCGAACGTGCGGGCGATGGCCAGGCCCAGCTGGGGGCCGGCGCCGACGATGGCGATGCTGGTCATGACGAGGTCCTTCCAGTGAAACGTGGGGAAGCAGCAAGACTGGATGGTCCGTCTACGTCAGGCTTCGGAGAGCCCATACCGTTTTGCCTCGAGCCTCACTTGGCGGTCGGGCAAGGTAATCCGTTTGCTGTTCCGGTGTCGGTTGGGCGTGATCGTGTGTGTCGGTTGTCCTGAGAGCCGCTGGTTGGCGCGGATGCGCCTATGCCGGACCTCTGAGGGGCTGTGTGTCGCAGGCCCGCCGCCTATTGACGGAGCGCGGCAGCCGTACTGTTGCGATGTGTGACCGGTTCAGCCGACGGGGTGCTTGACGGCCTTGGGGGAGGGGCCGTACTGGTTGGCGCCTGGGTTGCTGTCCGCCGTCATGCCCACGAGGTAGATGATCGGCCCGGCGACCGGGATCAGGGCGATGAGCATTCGTCGGCCGGACCTGCCCGTGTCGTGCAACCGGCGGACCGAGACGGTTAGCATGGGCACGATGAAGGGGAGCAGGAAGACGTTCAGCAGCGGGGCCTCGATCGCGAGGCTGAGCCCGGCGATCACAGTCGTGGCGATCACGTAGAGCACCGAGAACCACCAGTACTCCGCACGCCGGGCGCGACCGGAGAACGTGGCGTATTTGACAGTCAGGCACACGCGTACCGCGTCGGTGAGCGACATGCTGGTCACGGTAGATCCCTTCGTGGCAACGTCATGGGGCGCGTGAAGTCGAGTCGGCGAGGGTGCGGCTGGGCCGACGGCGCCGGCGGCACCGCCACGGCGTGGGCCGTGCAGCCGAAACAGATTTGGATAGCTATATCCACTTCGCGATCCGGATAGGGTGATCCGGTTCATCATGGCCAGCGTAACACTAGAACTGGATAAGGCGATCCGATTGTCGAAGTGCGGATCACTTGCTCGCTTCGCCGCTTCCCCCGCCTGAGAATGATCTGGTCGCCGCCGTCTTCGCCGGACGTGCTCCCCCCGCTTGGCCTGTGACTGTCAGCAGGGGGCCGGATGGCTTCATTGGGGCCCGTTGGTGGGTCCGTGGGTGCGCCTGGGTCGGCGGCGAGCGCCCGGCGCCTCGGCTTCGTGCCGCTGTGTACGGCGGCGGCACCGCCGTGCACTCGTCGCGCCTTTCCGGACTGCGGCTGCGGGTGGCTTCAGGAGGGGGTGTGGGGGCCGCTTCGCGTGAGGCGGACCATGGCGCGGTACAGCGCGGTGGGTGCGGGGGCTTCGGGGAGCGGCGGGACGTCGGTGTCGGGGGTGGCATAGGAGCGGAGCAGTTGGCCGACGAGGCGGCGCCAGGTGTCGGGGGCGGCGTCGCCGGTGGCGGCGATGACGCCGGCGTTGGCCATGAGGAGGATGACGAGGTCCTGGTGGGTGAAGTCATCCCGGAGCTTGCCGGTGGCTTTGGCGCGGGTGATGAGTCGAACGGATGCCTCGTACGCCTCGGCGCGGCGGGCTTCCAGGGCCTTGGCGGCCGGGAAGGTCATGGTCAGGACGTCGGCGAAGCCGCGGTCGGCGGCCTGCATGGCGCATATGGCGTGGATGTAGCCGGTGAAACCGTGCCAGGGGTCGGGATCGGCGAGGGCCTCGGAGACGGCGGAGGTGTAGGCGTCCATGCGGTCGGCGAAGACCGCGTTGATGAGTGCCTCCCGGGTGGCGAAGCGGCGGGAGAGGGTGGCCTTGCCGACGCCTGCCTCGCGGGCGACCGAGGCCATGGACACGCCGAGCCCCTCAGTGGCGTAGAGGCGGCGGGCTGCGGCCAGGATGCGTTCGCGGTTGCGTTCGGCGTCGGCGCGCAGTCCCGGTTCGGACTGCCGACCTGAGGTTTCAGTGGGACCTGTGGAGGAGGGCATGCCTCCATCCTATCTAAGTGGAACGCCCGGCCCAGTTGTGTTGTTATGCTGTCATCGGAAAACGGGCCGCCCGTTCCACTTATGTGAAGGTGATCGCCATGCGTGCTGTAACTCTGGACACCGTGCCTGCAACCCCTGCCGTGACCGAGGTCGACACTCCCCGCCCGGAGGCCGGTGAGCTGCTGGTGAAGGTGGCCGCCTCATCGGTGAACGGTTTCGACGTCTCCACGGCGGCCGGATACCTGCAGGGGATGATGGAGCACCACTTCCCGCTCGTGCTGGGCAAGGACTTCGCGGGCACCGTCGAGGCGCTCGGTGAGGGCGTGGCGGGCTACGCGGTAGGAGACGCGGTCTTCGGCGTCGTGATGAAGCCGTTCCTGGGCACCGGGTCGATGGCCCAGTACGTCACCGTGCCCACCGCTTCCGGCATCGCCCCGATCCCCGCGGGCCTGAACCTGGAGGACGCGGGCGCGCTGGGGCTGGCCGGGACGGCCGCCCTGGACAGCCTGAACGCGCTGGCCCCGGCCGAGGGCGAGACGGTGCTGATCTCCGGCGCCACCGGCGGAGTGGGCGCCCTGGCCGTCCAGCTTGCCGCCGCCCGCGGCGCAAAGGTGATCGCGACCGCCCGCCCCGGCGCGGAAGCCGCCTTCGTCACCGGCCTGACCAAGGAGCGGATTCACGTCGTGGACTTCACCGGCGATCTGGAGACCCAGGTCCGCAAGATCGCCCCGGACGGCGTGGACGCGGTCCTGCACCTGGCGGGCGACGGCGCGCAGCTCGCCGGCCTGCTGCGGCCGGGCGGCAAGATCGCCTCCACCATCGGCCTGACCCAGGATGCCGTCGAGGAACAGGGCGTCGCCGTCCACACGGTGTGGGCCGACCCGAACGCCCAGACTCTGGCCGCCTTGGCCGAGCAGGCCGTTTCGGGCGCGCTGCGCGTGCCGGTCACCGCCTCCTATCCGCTGGAGCAGGCGCCGCAGGCGTTCGCCGCCTTCGGCGCCGGTGCGCTGGGCAAGCTCGCCATCACTTGCTCCTGACCTCAGCAGCCCCACGGAAGAGTCTGATCATGCCCACTCTCGCCATCGTTGGCGCCGGCCCCGGTATGGGCCTGGCCATCGCCCGCACTTTCGGCAGCCGCGGCTTCGACGTCGCTTTGATCGCCCGCACCAAGGAGAAACTGGAGACGCTGGTCGCCGAGTTGGGCCAGGAAAACATCACGGCCGTCGCTTTCCCCGCCGACGTCATGGACCGCGCCTCGATCACCGACGCCCTGGACGCGGCCAAAGACCGCTTCGGCAGCGTCGACGTACTGGAGTACTCGCCGGCCCCGCACTCCCCGGTGCCCGGCATCACCCTGGCCGCCCCGTCGGAGGTCACGGTCGACAACCTGCAGCCGCAGATCGAATACACCCTCTACGGGGCCGTCGCCGCCGTCCAGGCCGTACTGCCCACCATGCGCAAGTCGGGCGCCGGGACGCTGCTGTTCACCACCGGCGGCGGCTCCGTGAGCCCCGTGCCGATGCTGGGCAACGTCAACGCCGCCGCCGCGGCCCTGCGCAACTGGGTGATCAACCTGCACAACGAGCTGGCCGGCACCGGCGTGCACGCCGCCCACGTGGCCATCAACGTGTGGATCGGCGACGGCGGCCCGGAGGGTTACCCGACTGCCACGCCCGAGCGGATCGCGCCCCTGTACTGGGACCTGTACGAACGCCGCAACCACTCCGAAGTCGTCTTCAACGGCTGAGAGACGGCCGCTCACCAGGGGGCGGCACTTGCGCCCTTCCCTGCCCCGCCCCCTCGCCTTCCGTGCCACCGGCGCCCCTTTCCTCCCCAACCTGAAGGACCCCGACCGTGAACGTCTTCCTGTGGATCGTGCAGGCCGTACTCGCCGCCATGTTCGCCATGGCCGGTGTCATGAAATCCACTCAGCACAAGGACAAGCTGGCCGGCCAGTTGCCCTGGGTGGCCGACTTTTCCCAAGGCACCGTCCGCTTCATCGGCATCTTGGAGTTCGCCGCCGCCCTCGGGCTGATTCTGCCCGCCGCCACCGGCATCACCCCCGTGCTGACCCCGCTGGCCGCGACTGGACTGGTCGTGATGATGGTGCTGGCCGCGATCACCCACGCACGCCGCAAGGAACCCGGCGCGATCGCCTTCAACAGCGTGCTGCTGATCCTTGCCGCGCTGGTGGCCTGGGGACGCTTCGGCCCGTACAGCTTCTGATCCTGGCGAGGAACACCCTGATGCGCATCACTGTCTTCGGCGCGACCGGCGGCATCGGCCGCGTCGTCGTTCAGCAGCTCCTGGACGACGGCCATGAGGTCACCGCCCTCGTCCGCTCCCCTGCCAAGCTCGCCTTCACGCACCCCCATCTCACGGCCGTCTCCGGGCAGTTGTCCGATCACGACGCCGTCGAGCAGGCCCTCACCGGCGCGGACGCGGTGATCAGCGCGCTCGGCCCGTCCTTGAAGCGGTCCGTGACCGGCACCCCTGTGACGGACGGAACCCGCACCATCGTCCAGGCCATGGACAGGCAGAAGGTGGCCCGCTTCATTGGCCTGGCCACGCCTTCGCTGGCCGACCCCAGGGACAACCCGCACTGGAAGCACAGGGTGCTGCCTGTGCTGGCCGGACTGATGTTCCCCAACGCGCTGACGGAGCTGAAGGGCATGACCGAGGCCGTCACCTCTTCCGGTCTCGATTACACCATCGCGCGTATCACCAATCCCACCGACAAGCCCGCCACCGGCCGCATTCGCTCCGGCTTCCTCGGTCACGACCATGTCGGCTCCGCCATGAGCCGTGCCGACATCGCCGCGTTCCTCGTCTCGCAGCTCACCGACACCCGCTACCGGAGGGCCATGTCCGCCATCAGCAATTGACCCACTCCGCGGCCCGGTGATCCCCACAGAGCGCACAGGAAGCGCATCCTGGTCCGACGATGCCCTTGTACTCACTCGCCTCCGTAAGGTCCCTTACTCGTCGGCTCGGGGGTGGAGGGCCAGAGCGTGTCTGAAAGATTGTGTAAGAGGTCGTTTTGTCCCGGTGTTTTGTCCCGGAATCTGGTGCTTGGTCTGTGGTGTCGGGTCGCGCCAGGAGATGGTGTTCTCGCTGGTGAGGCGGCGGGTCATGAGGTCGGTCATGGCAAGGTGAATCATGGCTTCGGAGCGGGCGGACAGGGTCTCGTGGTCGCGGGCCAGACGGCGGTGGTGCATCAGCCAGCCGTAGGACGAGGTGCTGGCGGTAGCCGCCGTCGACCCACATCTTGCGGATGCCGGGGTGTTCGGCGGCGACCTGATCCAGGAGCCGGGTGCCGGCGACGGAGTCCTGCACGCTCGCCGCGGTGACCAGCACGGCCAGCAGGAGACCGATGGTGTCGGTGACGATGCTCCGCTTCCGCCCGACGATCTTCTTCCCGGCGTCCACGCCCTGGCTGGAGGCATGAACACTGCCGGAGGTCTTCACGCTCTGGGCGTCGATCACACAGGCCGACGGCTCGGCGTCCCGCCCCTCCTTCTCCCTCAGCAGCCGCCTGAGCAGGCCGTTGAGCTGAGCGAACACGCCTTCCTGCTGCCACTTGGCGAAGTATCCGTAGACCGTGTTCCAGTGCGGGAAGTCGTGCGGGAGATAGCGCCACTGCACCCCGGTGCGGTCCACATACAAGATCGCGTCCATGATGTCGCGCAGATCATGCTCGGGCGGCCGGCCGAAGTCCAGGGCCCTGCCGCGGCGCTCGAAGCGCCAGGCCGAGAGCACCGGCTCGATCAACTCCCAGCGGGCATCGGACAGATCACTCGGATGCGGGCGTCGCGTCGGCATGCTTCCGGCGTATCGCCGCGGACCCGAGTGCGCCCAGGCGCACAGCAGCGGCGACCGAAGCACACAGCCAGGAAGACCGGGCGTCCTGGGATGAGACAGGAACAAGCCACGTCCCGCCCCACCTGTCACCCCGCCCAGCACACAGGCCCCGACCACACCCCACTACCTCTTCCGCACCGCAATCCCACACTCCAAGGACCGCCCTATATCTAGGCATCACAGGTGAAAACGACCTCTAACTGGTCGTTTCAGAATGGCTGCTGCGCCGGTCGCCGCCTCACGTCAGGCGGGGTCCTTCCCCAAGTAGTTCTGCGACCCGCTGCGCGGCCTCGTCTGGTGGTAGCTCGGCCGGCCAGAGGAGTCGTTCGGCGCCGCCCTGGACTGGGTTCTCATCGCGGTCCAGGGGGATGAACCGCCAGTCGCGGCCGTGCTGCCAGAACACGATCACCCCGTGAGGCCACGCAGGAAGGCTGGTGGTCCACCAGAACGCTGTCCCGCGAGCTTCCTCATGGCACTCGTCGGGGCCGTGACCGATTGCGGCGCAAGCCGCGGCGAAAGCGGCATCGGCGATACGTCGATTCTGCCAGAACGAAACCACCGGCCGATCTTATCGATTGCTTCAGTGAGTCCGCGATCTTGCGCCTGGCGATCTCGGTCGGCAGGCTGTGCGGGTGCGTGCTGATCTTGTCCCGGATGCCCTGTGGGAACGCGTGGCGCCGCTGCTGCCGCCCGTTCCCGAGCGTCGTCCTCGCTATCCCGGACGTCTGCGTATTCCGGACCGGACAGCGCTCGCGGGCGTGCTGTACGTGCTGCGGACCGGCGTTGCTTGGCGCGACGTGCCAGCAGAGACCGTGGGCTGCTCCGGAGTCACGGCATGGCGCAGGCTGCGGGACTGGACCGAGGCCGGCGTGTGGCCCCGACTGCACGCCGCCCTGCTGACCGAGCTCCGGCGAGCGAACCTGCTGGACCTGAACGACTGCGCCGTCGACGGCTCACATGTCCGGGCCCTGAAAGGGGGGATCATGTCGGCCTCTCACCCGTCGACCGCGCCCGCAACGGCTCCAAGCACCATGTGATCGTCGACCGGCACGGTACCCCGCTGGCCATCACGCTCACCGGCGGTAACCGACACGACGTCACGCAGCTCCTACCGCTGCTGGACGCAGTTCCGCCGATCCGAGGCCTGCGGGGACGCCCACGCCGCAGGCCCCGATGCTTGTACGCCGACCGAGGCTACGACTTTGACAAGTACCGCCGCCTGCTGTGGAAGCGCGGCGTCAAACCAATGATCGCCCGACGCGGCATCGCCCACGGTTCCGGACTGGGAAAGGTCCGGCGGGTCGTCGAGCGCACCTTCGCCTGGCTGCACCAGTTCAAGCGACTCCGCACCCGCTACGAACGCCGCGCTGACCTCCACCAGGGCCTGCTCGAACTCGCCTGCAGCATCATCTGCCTCCGGCGACTCCGGGCTGCATTCTGAAACGATCCCTAATACTCCAGTTGCACTTCGCTATCGCCGCTGGTCAGAGGCCGTTTTCTGAGCATACTCAGCTGACGCATCGTCATGTGGTCGAAGTTCGTGACCGGCAGCCCCTGATCACTGTTGTGCTGATCGTGCAAGACGATGTGCGGCCTGGTGTCTGGGCTTCGGAGCTTGAGGAGGTGCTGTTGCGGGTCGGTCACCGGTTCGGCCGGGTCGATCTGCGGCGGCGGATGCGGGACTACGTGCGCGGGCTGCTCGGCCCTGTCGGCCGGAAGAACGGCTGGCAGCTTGCGGAATATGTCGGCCACGACGTCCCAGCCGGCTTGCAGCACCTGCTGAACCGGGCCCGGTGGGATCCGGACGAGGTCCGCGACGACCTGCAGGAATACGTGGCCGAACGCCTCGGCGCGCCCGACGGTGTCCTGATCATCGACGAGACCGGCTTCCTCAAGAAGGGCACCACTTCAGCGGGCGTGCAGCGGCAGTACTCCGGCACGGCAGGACGCACGGAGAACTGCCAGGTCGCCGTGTTTGCCGCCTATACCTCGTCGCGAGGCCGGACCTTGGTGGACCGGGAGCTGTACCTGCCGAAGTCCTGGACGTCCGACCGGGAACGGTGCCGCGCGGCAGGAGTGCCCGACGCCCGGGCCTTTGCCACCAAGACCGAGCTTGCCCGGAGCCTTATCGCCCGGGCGCTCGCCTCACCCCTGCCCATCGCCTGGGTGACGGCGGACGCTCTCTACGGCCAGGACTGGCACTTCCGCCGCATGCTTGAGGAGGCCGGGCTGGGCTACGTCGTCGCGGTCCCGAAGTCGCAGCAGGTCAAGTCCCTCGCCGGCTGCTGGCGCATCGACCAACTCATCGGTGACGCCCCCGACGAAGCCTGGGAGCGGCTTTCCTGCGGCGACGGAGCCAAGGGGTCGCGCATTTACGACTGGGCAGCCGCCCAGGTCCCGGCTGTTCCCTTCTTCGGCGGTGGCGAGCCTTCGCATCACCGGTGGGTACTCGCCCGCCGCAGCATTGCCCACCCGGACGAGATCGCCTACTACCTGGCCTATGCACCCGCCGACACCAGTGTCGCGGAGCTGGTTCGGGTTGCCGGTTCCCGCTGGGCGATCGAGTCCTGCTTCCAGAGTGCGAAGAACGAGTGCGGCCTGGACCAGTACGAGGTCCGCCGCTACCCGGGCTGGTACCGACACATCACTCTCGTGATGCTCGCCCATGCCTTCCTCGCCGCCATGGCAGCGCAGGACGAAGATGCAAAGGGGGCCGCAGAAACGGATCTTTCCTCGTCCCGCTCAGCCTGGCAGAGATCCGCAGGCTCCTGGCGACTTGCCGCCCCAGGACAAGCCACCACCGCCGCTACATTGATCGGATACTGACCTGGTCCCAGTGGCGCCGTCGTCACCAGGCGATAGCCATGCGCTGTCACTACAAACGCCGCACCGCCGGTCACGAACTTCGACCACATGACGATGCGTCAGCTGAGTATGCTCAGAAAACGGCCTCTGACCAGCGGCGATAGCGAAGTGCAACTGGAGTACTAAGAGCAGCTTCACGCGGAGGCCCGGCGCCGTGACGCGCGTGCTCAGAGGGACTGGAGCAGGGTGTGCAGGAGACAGAATTCGGTGCCTTTCGGGTGGGCCAGGACGTGCTGGCTCTCGGTGCCGGCCTGGCCCATGTCGGCGGTCTTGGCGCCGAGAGCCAGTAGCCGCTCGAGTTCGGCGTCCTGGTCGTGGTCGGTGACGCCGATGACCAGCCCACTGGTGCGGCATGCCATGCGCGTCAGTGTCGTAGACGACCCGACCGCGTGCTCGACCGCGGTAAGATCCCAAGGGCGCTGACCTGCTCGAATGCCGCCCGGGGTCAGGGCCCCCGCTCCTCCCTGCATCGCCTGGAGAAGAGCGGGAGCGATGCGCGCCCGACGCAGTGCGCCCCGGTCGCCCCCGCGAGCGTACTTGGGGCGGAGGACATCGCCCCGCTCGGCGAGTTGCTCGTGCATCGGCCAAGGCAGGGCTGACCTGGAACTGGTCTGGCGCGCAGCGAAATACGAGGACGACCCGCAGCGCGCCATACCAGCCCTCACGCCTTCGGCGAGGCCGTAGACCAGGCCATGATTCGACAACGACACTGGAACCGGGGTGCGCGGCCCTAT
This sequence comes from Streptomyces sp. NPDC001393, assembly GCF_053597455.1. Lineage (NCBI taxonomy): Bacteria > Bacillati > Actinomycetota > Actinomycetes > Kitasatosporales > Streptomycetaceae > Streptomyces > Streptomyces sp. NPDC001393. Next base: position 6,527 of record NZ_JBSFIH010000085.1, on the reverse strand, counting down.
CGTTCCGACCCGCCGAACGTCATCGGGTTTCGTGCTGTCCGGAGTTGAGCCGACGGTAGGCTCCGCGATGGAAGATCAAGGGGCCTGTGGAGTCCTCGGGCAGAGCCAACGCCTCAACCGCGACGATCGCGAGATAGTGGTCCCCGGCTTCGTATGCCTCGGTGATGGTGCCGTCGCACCACATCACGGAATCGGCGATCTGCGGGGCGCCGTTGCTGCCGGCGACCCACTCAACGCCGGCCCACTTGTCCGTGCCGCTCATGGCGAACTGGTCGGAAAGCCAGTCCTGGTCTTCCGCGAGAACGTTGATACAGATCCTTCCGCGCTGACGGAGCCTCGGAAAAGTGGTGGAGCTCCGGCTCGGCGAGAAGCAGACCAAGGGCGGGTGGAGGGACAGGCTCGTGAAGGACTGGCAGGTCATGCCCACCGGCGTCCCCTCACTGTCCAAGCCAGTGACCACCACGACGCCGGAGGCGAAACGCCCCAGGGTGGTACGGAAGTCCGGGGAATGTGCCGGGTCGACTTCCCAAGCTGGCAGACGGACGCTCGTCCTTTTATTCATGTGATGCCACTCCGAGTCCATGACTATGTACGCTGAGAACACTTTTGTTGCATAGTGGGGAATAATGTGTAAATGTGCTTCCTCCTGCGGCAGGGGGTGGACTGAACCTCATGCCTCAGTCCACCTAGTGCGCGGATGCGTCGGGTGTAGCCTTCAAACGGCCCAGACCTAGGAGTTCATGCGTGAAGCCTCTTCCTGTCTCTCCTGGGACGGAACGCGTTCGGATCGGTGGGCGCCTGCGCGCGGCGCGCAAGAAACAGGGGATTTCGATCGATGCCCTTGCTGACGTGACAGGTCTGACCAAGAGCTTTCTGAGCCGAATCGAACGCGACATCACCTCACCCTCGGTGAGCTCCCTCGTGCGGATCTGCCAGGTGCTCTCCCTCGACATCGGAAGCCTGTTCCGGGAGCCGGAACTGCATGTGGTCCGTGCCGGCCAGGGTCCTCGCATCAACCTCGGCGGTCTAGGGGTGGACGAGCGCCTGCTGACGTCGCGGAACGAGCCGCGCATCCAGTTCATCCGTTCTGTTGTGGAACCGGGGGGCCACAGCGGCAGCGATCTGTACACGGTGCTCTCGGAGATCGAGGTGCTCCATGTCCTCAGCGGTCGGATCGAAGTCCGCTTCGCGAACGAGACGTTCGAGCTGCTCCCGGGCGACGCCATCACGTTCCCCGGCGCCGAGCCTCACAACTGGCGCAATCCGGACCAGGAACTGCCCGCCGAGGTGATCTGGGTCCTCGCCCCGGCGGCGTGGAACAGCGTTTCGCCGCCGCCGGCGCGTTGACAGGCCATGACCCGCGCCCGCCGCTGGGACACCGGCCGACGGCCTACGGCCCGTGCGGGGACCGCGGCCGCTCCAACCCGAGGTTGTCGCGCAGCGTCCCCTGAACGTAGTCGGTCCGGAAGCTGCCCCGTTCCTGCAGGATCGGCACGACGTCGTCAAGAAATCGCTGCAGGCCGGTCGGGACCGTGGGCGGCAGGACGGCGAAACCGTCGGCCGCTCCGCCGTGGAACCAGGTCTCCATGTGGTCGGCGATCTGCACGGGCGTGCCGGTGACCACCCCGTGTCCGTCCGCCTTGGACGCCTCACGGATCAACTCGCGGACAGTGACTCCGGAGACAGCGAGATTGTAGAAGTAGCGGTACCGGCTGGAGGCGCCCTGGGCCTCCGCCTGATCCGGCGCGGTGAGGCGCTCGGCGGGTACCCGGTCGTGGGGGTCGAGGTCCGCGAGATCTGCGCCGTCGAGGAGTTCGGCGAGCCGGCGCATGCCGGTCTCGCGGTCGATGAGGTCCGAGAGGCTGTTGTGTATGTCGCGGGCCTCGGCCTCGGTATCGCCGACGATCGGCATCAGGCCGGGGAGGACGATGGGCGGCTTGGTCCCACGGTGCTCCCGGGCGCGCTCGACGAGCCCGGAGTAGAACTCCCGCGCCGATTCAAGTGTGGGCTTGACGGTGAAGACCGCCTCGGCGAATCTCGCGGCAAAGTCCATGCCCGAGGCCGACGCGCCCGCCTGGACGAGTACCGGCCACCCTTGTGGAGACCGCGGGAGGAAGAGCGGGCCTTCGACCCGGTAGTGGTCGCCCTTGTGGTGGAGCGGGTGGATCTTGTCCTTGCGGGCCCAGACACCCCGGTCCCGGTCGGCGATGACCGCGTCGTCCTCCCAGGCGTCCCACAGGCTGGTGACGACCTCCATGTACTCCACGGCTCGCGCGTACCGCTCCTCGCGCGGCGGAAGGCTGACCGTGTAGTTCTCCTCGCCGGTCGTGGAGGTGACGATGTTCCATCCCACCCGGCCCTTGGAGAGGAAGTCCAGCTGGGACAGGTAACGGGCCAGATTGAACGGCTCATTGAACGTGGTGGAGGCGGTCGCCACCAGACCGATGTTCTCGGTCACGGCGGAGAGAGCTCCGAGAGTGGTGAAGGGCTCGTACCCGGTCAGGTCGGGGTTCTTGCCGGTGTCGCCGAAGGACAGCCAGTCGGCCAGGAAGAGCGCGTGGAGTTTCGCCGCCTCCGCCCGGCGTGCGATGTCGGCCTGCAGGTCGAGGGAGTAGAGGTCTTCGACGCGGCTCTGTGGATGCCGCCAGGCGGCGGTCTGGTATCCCACGGGTGCTACAAACAGGAACAAGTGCATCTGCTCGTACCGGGCGTTGGGCATGGTTCTCCTGCATCTTTCCGGTGACCGGGCGTACGTGGACGGACGGTCGGGTATGGCCAGGGTTCAGAGCACTCGTTGGAGGAAGTCGGCGGTTCGCCGGTGCCGGGGGCGGGCGAACATCTCGCCTGGTTCGCCGATCTCGACGATGCGGCCGTCCGCCATGAACACAACGGTGTCGGCGACTTCTCGGGCGAACTGCATTTCGTGGGTCACCACGATCATCGTCATGCCCGAGTCGGCGAGATCCTTCATGACGGTGAGGACCTCTCCGACCAGTTCGGGATCCAGGGCGGAGGTCGGCTCGTCGAACAGCATGAGTGAGGGTTTCATCGCCAGCGCGCGGGCGATCGCCACGCGCTGCTGCTGACCGCCCGACAGTTGGTTGGGATACGTGTTTTCTTTGCGTGCGAGGCCCACTCGTTCCAGCAATTCGCGCGCTTCGGCGATGGCGACGGCCTTTTTCACCGCTTTGACCCGGATAGGTGCCTCGATGATGTTCTCCAGCACCGTCCGGTGGGGGAAGAGGTTGAATCGCTGGAACACCATGCCGATATGTGCTCTCTGCGGTGCGACCGCGCGCTCCTTCAACTCCTGAAGGTGTGAGCCGCGCACCTCGTATCCGACCATCCGGCCGTCGACGTAGATCGCGCCACCGTCCAATTTCTCCAGCCGGTTGACGCACCGCAGCAAGGTGCTCTTGCCCGCCCCGCTGGGGCCGATGACACAGGTGACCTCCCCCTTGTGAACGGTCAGTGAGACGTCCTTGAGCACGTCCGTCCCGTTGAACTGCTTGTGGACGGCCGCGATCTCGACCAGTAGTTGGGCCATGATGATCTCCTCGGGAGGTACTTGGCGGCGGACGGCGGCATCGGTTGCAGGGCCGGTCTCACCGTCCGAGTCCGGTCTCGTGCCCCCGGCCGAATCGCTTTTCCAGGTAGCGCTGGGGAATGCTGAGGAGCGCGGTCAGCACGCCGTACCAGATGGAGGCGACCGTGAGCAGCGGGATGACCTGGTACGTCTGGGAGTAGATGTTCTGCAGGTTGGTGAGCAGATCTGCCCCGGCGATGACGGAGACGAGCGCAGTTCCCTTCACCATGGAGATGACCTCGTTGCCTAGCGCCGGCACGACCGTGCGCATGGCTTGGGGGAGGACAACGCGGCGCATGGTGAGCGCGGGCGGCATGCCAAGGGAGTACGCGGCTTCGCTCTGGCCGTGGTCGATCGCGAGGATCCCGCCGCGGACGATTTCCGCCGCGTAGGCGATCTCGTTGAGGCCGAGCGCGAGCAGTGCCGCCATCGTCGGACTGATCAGTTCGTTGGTCGGATAGGAGAAGAACGTGATATTGGTGAAGGGGATTCCGAGGCCGATGTGCTTGTAGAGGGCGCCTAGATAACCCCAGAAGATGATCTGGACCAGCAGCGGGACGCTGCGGAACAGGCCTATGTATCCAATGGCGATCCCGCTCAGCACGGGATTGCGGGACAGCCGCATGACTGCCAGCACGACGCCACCGACGATGCCGATGACCAGGCTGACGATCGTCAGATACAGGGTCACGCCGAGTCCTCGGAGAGTGACCGTCTTGAACATGTACTGGCGGACGATCGTCCACTCGAAGGCGGGGTTGTGGGCCAGGGACCAGAGCGCCAGCAGGCAGATCAGGCCGGCGACCAGCGCGGTCACACGTGTCCCGGCACGCGAGATCGGGCGAATGCGCATCGTCTCCAGTTGCGCACGCGTCAAGCGGGGCGTGCTGCCGGCCCCGGGCTCCTTCGTGGGCCGCGCAGAGAACGTACTCATGGAGTCACACCGCCGCTCGACGCGCCCCGGGGCGCCGGAGGGCGCGCCACGGGGCTGATGAATTCGTAGGCCACATGCGATGCCGCGATGGCGCTCATGGAGGCGTGGTCGTAGGCGGGACCGACCTTGACGATGTCGGCTCCAACGATGCGGGGCCCAAGGAGCCGACTGGCCTCGCGAATCACCGCAGGGCCGGAGCGGGCGCGGGGCCGGAATGAGACGCCCGTGTCGCTCCCCATCACGGCCACGTGGTATGTGCTGACGCCTTCGAGCGTGGGCAGTCCGGCGAAAGTTGCGATACCGGAGTAGCGAGGGATGAAGGAGGGATCCACTGGCCCGATGGGAGACAGGCCACCGGGGTGTTCGCGGTCCACTACGTGAGGTTCCAATCGTTCGAGGGAGGGCGACTCGGGACAGCGTTCTCCTACCGGCCGCCCGTGTTCTTCAGCGGCGGCACGACGGCGTTGGCGCCGATGCCCCACTTGGCGAAGATCTTCTTCGTCGTACCGTCCTCGCCGAGCTCGTGTGCGGCCTGGTAGACGGCCTGGAACAGGGCCTGCTCGTCCTTCGCCACACCGAGGCCCGTGTAGGTCCCGGTCCCGGCGGCGTTGTCGAAGTAACCCTTCGGCGCCTTGGGATCCCGGACCCAGGTGACCTTGTCCGGCTGGCCCTTCTCCAGGAGCGCCGCCGGGATCGATCCGGTGAGAAGCGCGTCGATCGCACCGCTCTGAATGGCCAGGAGTGCGGAAGCCTGAGTTGCCTCTTGCACCACCTTGACCCGCGGCTTGCCTGCCGCGGTGCACAGCCTCTGGTTGTACTGGACAACCTGGTCGTAAGTCGTGCCCTTCTCAACACCGACTGAATGTCCGCACACATCGGTGAAGGTGGCGACACCTCCCTTGTCCTTGGCCGTGACCAGCACGGATCCACCGGTCTGGGCGTAGTCGACGAAGCTGAGAACCTTCTGGCGCTCGTCGGTGTCGGCCATACCAGCAAGGGCGATGTCATAGCGATGGGACTGCATGGCCGGGATCAGACCCGAGAAATCCACGTTGCTGACGCTGGCGGCAAGGCCGAGTTTGGCGCCTATCGCATGGGCGAAGTCCACGTCGACGCCTTCGAGTCGGTTGTCGGTACCGAACGTCTCGAAGGGTGCGTACGGTGCGGAGACGACGGCGCGGAGCCCGGTTCTCTTCACCGAGGCGGGCACGAGAGCTTTGAGTGTGCTGCTGGGTGTGACAGCACCGACGCCGGTGATCTTCGTGCCGGTGCTCGTGGGGCCCGTCGATCCCGCACCGGCGGCGTCACCGCCGTTGCCGGTGCCGCAGCCGGCGAGGAGCAGTGCCTGGGCGGTCGCCAACGCCCCTGCGAGGAGTGGCAAGGCGCGTCGATTTCTCATATCGCTACTTCCATTCGGGAGTCATGTGCCGGAGGCAGGCGGCGGCTGTACGCTCGCGAACTCGATCGAATGGGTGTTGCCCAAAAGCGAGTTCGCGCTGCGGGGGAGTTCCGCGATTGCTGCCTCGGTCCCCGTCCTCGGAACTCCTGGGAGGGAGGGGGGAAGTTGTCACAACCGGGTCGGTTCACCTACTGGCTTGCACCTGCGCTGTGCCCGGTCCAGAGCACGTGCTCATGTGTCGAGTGCCGACTGGTGACGACTGGAGATGCCTTCTAGACAACTTTTGTGCCTTAGGAAGCAACCTAGGGTGCGTTTCCACGATGGGTCAAGCGCTGCGTGTGTAAACCGTGCATTACGTCGCGCTGGAAACTGAGTTAACCGCAATGACCTCAAGCTGAAACGCCAACGAAAGCCGGAAACCCATATAGTGCTCGATTCCGCTTTCGGTGGGTATAGCTGCTGGTAGCGGGGTGGTTGCGGGTGCTCGGGGGCGGGTGCTGGGTCATGGTGCTAAGACCGTGTCCTATGTGGTGAGGCGCATCAGTCGCTTGTAGCAGCAGATGGCTGCGGCCAAGCCGAGAAAGGCCAGGTAGTTACGGGGATCGCGC
>NZ_JBSFIH010000084.1:0-28216 GCF_053597455.1 Streptomyces sp. NPDC001393 | reverse complement strand
AGGCGAATCCGGCCGTGTCACCAGACTCCAGCCCGCTGACCTGCACCTTCACCTCGCAAGGGACTCCAGAACCCCTGAATTGCGCGGAACGCAGGCTCCAGACCCCGGCCGAAAGGGTCTTCTCGTGTCTTCGCTGCACCTTGGCCTCTCCCTTCAGCAGCGCTGGTCCCTCGGCGACGGAGCAGCTGTGCTCCGCGTCGCACGTCATGCCGAGGCCCTGGGTTTTGGTCATGTCGCGGCCGGTAACCGCCTCCTGGAGAGCGGTTATGCCATCGACTCCTATCTCTCCGACCCGCTCGTGCTGTTGTCGGCCATCGCGGCCTCGACGACGCGCCTGCGGCTGCTGACATCGGTGCTCATGGTGCCGTACTCGCCGACGCTGCTCCTGGCTAACCAGGCGGCCACCTTGGACTTCGTGTCCGGAGGTCGCCTGATCCTGGGCATCGGCGCAGGCTGGAAGCAAGACGACTTCGCGGCTGTCGGTGTGCCCTTCCGCGAACGCGGTGCCCGCACCGATGACCACCTCGCAGCACTCATGGGTGCGGCGAAGTCGACACTGAGGCGCGAGTCGGCCAGCGATTCCTTTTGCTCCGCATGACCGGTCACGACGCACGACGTCGACCCGCCCCAGACGCGCACCTGGGTAACCGGCCCGTGGTCGGCGAGTGCTCGCAGCTCCGGAGACGGAGCGAAAGGGCACGCCGCCAAACCTCGCCCGACTGGCGGACCAAGTTGATCAATGAGGGAAGTTCGAAAGTTTGCAGTAAATTCGATCTTTAGCTATGATGACCATCATGGTGACCAAGGGCGGTAAGCATACGTTGAGTGACGAGGTGCGAGCGCGTCTGCGTGCCGACATTCTCAGCGGACGGTTGCTGCCCGGGGCCCGGCTGAAGTTTCCCGCGCTCGTGGCGCAATACGACGTGAGCGTCAGCGTGCTGCGCGAGGCCCTGGTGCGGCTGGCCGAGCAGGGCCTAGTGCGGTCCGAGCCTCATCAGGGGTTCATCGTGACCCCGCTGTCCCGGCATACCTTGAGTGAGCTCACCGAGGCTCGGGTCGAAGTTGAGGGCCTTGTCTTGCGGCGTTCGGTAGCCGAGGGGGACCTCACCTGGGAATCTCGGCTGGTGGCAGCTCACCACACGCTGGAACGCACTCCCTACACCGTTGAAGAAGACCCCAGCCGCATCGACGATGACTGGGCGGCCGCCCACTCCGCCTTCCATGAGGCGTTGCTGGACGGCTGCGCCAATCGGCGACTGGTGCAGATCGCCCTGGGGCTGCGGGACGAGGCCGAACTCTACCGCCGGTGGTCGCAGCCGCTCGGCGACGAACCGGGCCGGAATCTGGCAGCCGAGCACCGCTGCATTCTCGATGCCGCGCTCGCCCGTGACCCCGAGGCCGCGGCAACCGCGCTGTGCGCCCACGTGCGCCGCACCACCGAGCTTCTACTGGCAGCCGTCGACCGCCTGGATCACGACCGATCGACCGAGTCGCCAGCCCTCTCGCCGTGACGCCCTTCAGTACCTCGTCCCATCTGCAGATGCTGCGGGCTGTGGCGAGATGTTTGTCACGGGTTGTTCGCTTTCGAACGGGGGAGTGCAGGGCACATATCGAGGCCCAGGTGTACCTGACCTGTGAGGTTGGGGACGCGGCTGGCGGGTGCTTGCCCTTTCAGCGCGGTGTGTCCGGTAGGGCCGGGTGCGCTTGTGCGCAATGCCGGCCTGGGTGAGCAGGATGCGCCAGTCGCGTGAGCGGTAGCAGCCACCGTTGTCGGTCAGTACCCGCTCGACGGTGATCCCGGCCTGGCCGAAGAAGGCCTGCGCCCGCTGCCAGAAGCCGCTGGCGGTCTCCTGCTCTCGTTTGTGAGGATCTCCCCGGCTCGCCGCCTGCCGGGACCCAGTCGGTCACCGCGACCGACCACACTGCTCACGCGACCGGGCCTGGCTCCCTGCGGTCTCGACGAGTTCGCCGCACTGGCCCGCACCCGCATGCAACGGATGCGGATGCGGGCCCAGCAAGGCCTGCTCGGGGTCGTGTCCCCGGTCGTCGTGTAGCCGATCACGGTCCGCCGCTTCCGCTTTGGAGCCGTCCGGTACGTGCCGCTGCCGGCCGTCGGTGCGATCACCGCTGGTCCCGACCCAACGAGCCTCAACAGGGCTTCCGGCGAGGGACATTGGAGCCGCGACCTGGGGATTCCGTCAGCTTGATCGGCTACACCACTCGGCGGGACGCCATCCTGCTCGGCAGGTCCATCGCCGAGACCGGGGCGATTCCGGCTCACCATGGCGCACCCGGAACCGAAAGACCGGCAGGTGGCTGACGGTTCCTGGCGCGTCGTATATCAGCGCGCAGCGCTCAGACGCAACGTCCGCTCCATCTCGTTGTGGGTCAATGCGAGGCTGACGTCCGGCCATGCCCCCGGCTTGGCCATGACGACGTCGGCGCCGAAGGCGAGTGCCATGTGGGTGCAGGCACGGCCCGACACCTCGGTGTCGTTCATCGTCCCCCCGACATACACGCCGACCCCAGCTCGGCGACACTCCAGAATGGCATCCGCAGTGTTCGTCAGCGACCCGAGGTCGGGCGTTTTTACGTGGATAAGGTGCGCAGCGCGTTCCTGCGCCCACAGGGCAATGTCCTCCCGCGTATTGCAGTACTCGTCAGCGACGACCTCCACCGGGAGCCCCTCGGCGTCGATGAAGGCGACGAGTTGGCCCATCGCCTCGCGGCTGGAAACGGCGTCGCCTGCGCTCACGGGGTCCTCGAGTCGCAGCCGGAGCGGCGCGGCGGCGGCGAGCAGGCGCCCGAGGTAGGTCTTCATGCGGCCGAGGTCCCCGTCGCAGATACGGCCGATGGTCCCGTAGACGTCGAGATGCACGACGGGACGGTAGTCGGAGTCACCGTATGTCTGAATCCGTGAGGACATCCAGGAGACGAAATCCAGAAGCTTCTCACCCTCGGCGCCGATCAGCTCGACGGAGGTGAATCCGCCGTGCGGCAGGGCGTCGGCGCGTCCGAGGATCAACCGGTCGACCTGGTCCGGGTGTTCCCGGGCGTTGCAGCAGCCGAAGATCGGAACCGTGCGTGTGGGAGCCGGCAGACCGTACTCCTCCACGAGGACCTCGGCCATCGTGCGGCGCTGCGCTGCGGCGGTCGCGCCCAGCATGGCCTGGCTGAGGCCATAGGCGATCCCGGGGTGGAGGTACTGCCCATCGGTCGCCAGGCCGTCGATCAGCGTGGCGAGCTTCCGGAAACTGCTGACCTCGACCCCGGTCAGCTGTGCGCTGACGCTGCCCGTCACGATCGGTTCGTAGTCCTCGGGAGAGAGAGGCGCCGCTCGACCGCGGATACCGGCACGGATCACCGAGACACAGTCTCCGAGTCCTACCGATCCATCCTCAAGCAACAGTTGGATGTTCAGAGAGCGGGCGCGCTCGTGAATTGACGTGAAGCCCGGCGTGACCGGCTTCCCCAACACGAATACCCCATCGCTGCGCCGGTCGGCGTCCATGGCGACGTAGTCGGTGTAGTAGTCGCACGCGAGCCCGACCGAGGCGAGGACCTGGGAGATCTTGGTCATGATGCTCAGCTCTCCCTCGCGACGACGGCAGCTCGCCGGATCGAGTGGGAGGCTCCGATCGGGAGCTGCGCCTGGCGAACGTTCTGGGGGAATCGATCAAGACGAAACGGCACTTGGCACTCCAAGAGACAAAGGTTGATCAGATTGCGTATGTACAAGCGTCGGCCCGGGCCTTGCGTTCGGCTTCCGCCGCACTGCCGCGGCACCGAGCGTTCCGGTGTGGCGTGGGGGCTCAGCGCACCGTTTCCGACAGCTCATGAGCCGCTTGCGTGTGGATCGGCGTCGTCAGCTCCGACAGCCGGTTGCCGGAGCCGCCCCACCTTGAGGCGATGATCTCGGCGGCGATCGAGACGGCTGTCTCCTCCGGCGTGCGGCCTCCGAGGTCCATACCGATCGGAGAGGACAGCCGGGCAAGGAGGCGGTCCTCCACACCGGCTTCCCGAAGCTGTTCGAGCCGCCGCAGGTGCGTGCGTCTGCTTCCCATCGCACCGATGTAGCCCGCCTTGGTGCGCAGCGCCCGTTCAAGCAATGGAACATCGAACTTCGGGTCGTGCGTCAGGACGCACAAAACCGTGCGCTCGTCGACCTCCCGGCCGGAGAGGTAACGGTGGGGCCAGTCGACGACCACTTCGTCCGCGGTGGGGAAGCGTCGTTTCGTGGCGAAGACCGGGCGTGCGTCGCAGACCGTCACGTGATAGCCGAGGAATTTGCCGATCCGCACCACCGCACCGGCGAAGTCGATCGCGCCGAAGACGATCATCTCGGGTGTCGGCGAGAAGGATTCGACGAAGACCGTCAGGTCGTCCCTGCGCTGCTCACCGTTGCGACCGAGGTGGACGACCGCGCTGCGCCCCTGGGCCAGCAGACCACGTGAGGCTTCCGCGAGGCCCCGGTCCAACGAGTCGTGACCGAGTGTTCCCATCGCTGAGTGCTCGGTCACAAGCATGCGGGCGCCCACCCGATCCGGGCCGTCGACAACGGTCGCGACTGCGAGCGCACTACGGGTCTGCGCAGCCTGGACCACGTCAACGAAGTTCGAAAAGCGCTCCGGCGTCACCAACTCGACGAAGATTTCGAGCGTCCCACCGCAGGTCAGGCCGACGGCGAAGGCGTCCCCGTCGGCAACACCGTAGGTCTGCTTGGCTGGGATCCCGGTGGCCAGCACTTCCTGTGCGAGTTCGTAGACAGCGCCCTCCACGCATCCGCCGGAGACACTGCCGATGACCTCACCGGTCTCCGAGACGGCCATGGAGGCGCCGGGTCGGCGCGGGGACGAGTGCCAGGTTCGCACGACGGTGGCCAAGGCGAACCGTGTGCCGACGCGGTACCACGCGCTCAATTCGTCGAGGATGTCTCTCATGAACGACCGCCATTCGTGTTGACCAACCGGCTTCCGGCGAGGACACGCGCTGTCTCTTCGAGACTGGCGATGTTGTGTCCGGACAAGAAGACGTCGACGTAGGGGAGTGCGGCAGCCATACCCCGGGCGAGAGGCTGGTATCGCGGATCGGCCTTCAGCGGGTTCAGCCAGATCACGTGGTGCGACATACGGCTCAGCCGGGCCATAACCTCCCGGAGCAGGCCCGGGTCGTCCTTGTCCAGCCCATCGGAGCAGATCACCAGGATGGCGCCGCGGAGGGCACTGTGCCCTTTGCGGAGTTCCAGCAGACGCGCCAAGGAGCTGGCCAGGCGGGTGCCGCCGTCCCAGTCCGTGACCGCTCTGCCGACCTGTTCGAGTGCGCGGTCGGCGGAGGAGGGCCGCAGCACGTCGGTGACACGGTGCAGGGAGACGCCGACGGTGAATGCCTCGACCTTGTGCCCAGCATGCAGCAACGCATGGCAGAACCTGAGCAGCGCGTGCGCGTACGCCGTCATGGACCCGGACACGTCGACCACGATCGTGATGGGCCGTTGCTGGATCCGTCGACGGCGCTGACCCGGCTGGGTCGGCTCGCCGTCGGTCGCCAGCAAGCGCCGCAGTGTTCGCCGCATGTCGAAGTACGGGCCGGAGCGCGCCGACTTCCGCCGACGGCTCAGCCGATGAGCGAGCTTGGGGCGCATCCGCCGGATGACTCGGTCGGTTTCCCGGCGCTCTTCCTCGGTCATGGCAGCGAACGACTTCGCACGCAGACGCTCGAGCGTACTCGCGACCCCCCGAGCTTCCGCCGGCAGCTCTGTGGCCTCCTCGTCGACCGTGAGGCTCACGGAAGGGCTGCTGCTCGCACCGTCTTCTTGCGGCGCGCCGTCACGCCGGGGCTGCGCAGCGGGCGGCAGGTCCTCGCCGCTTCCGGCGAAGAACTCGAAGAAGGCCTGCGCATAGGCGCTCTGGACCCTGACGTCCGGCGCGAGGACCGCCCGCCCCGCCCAGAAGAGGTCGGTGAGGGAGAAGTCGCCCAGTTCGAGAATCGCCTCGTAGTATGTCAAGGTCTGGGCGGGACTCACCAGCACGCCATGCCGCCGCAGGACCCCGGTGAAGTCCACGCACATCCGTCTGGTGTTCGTCTGCGCGGCAGTGCGTCCCTGATGCATCGTCGTATCCATTGACTCGGTCACGTCACTGCTCCGCGACCAGAACCACGTCCGCGAGGTGGTCGAGCACAGTTCGCTGGTCGTCCACCTCCTTGACGAGTGCCGTCAGAGTGGCGCGGGCCGTTTCATGGTCCAGTGACATCACACCGAGCATGTGCAGGGCAGTCGCCCAGTCCAGTGCCTCACCCACGCCCGGACGGTGCGTGAGGTCGAGGCTCCGCACCCGGGCCACCGTCTCACTGATCTGGCGGGCGAGATGCTCGGGGACTTCAGGCGCACGCAGCCGCAGGATCTCCAGCTCGCGCGAGGCATCCGGGTGAGCCACCCAGCTGTAAAGACATCGCCTTCGGACGGCGTTGTGCAGGTCACGGGTCCGGTTCGAGGTGATGACGACCAGCGGCGGGTTCGTCGCGTGGATCCGTCCCACCTCCGGAATGGTCACCGCGAAGTCCGAGAGCAGCTCCAGCAGGAGAGCCTCGAACTCGTCGTCAGTGCGGTCCAGCTCGTCGATGAGCAGCACTGCCGACGACCCTTTCTCAAGGGCCGTCAGCAGTGGGCGCGCAAGCAAGAATTCCCGGGTGAAGACATCACCGTGCCCCGAGCCGCCGCGCACGGCAAACAGTTGCCGTGCGTAGTGCCAGTCGTATAGCGCCTGACTGGTGTCGATGCCCTCATAACACTGCAGGCGGATCAATTCCCGCCCCAGAACCCGGGAGAGGGCGATGGCTGTCTCGGTCTTGCCGACACCGTTCTCGCCCTCCAGCAGCAGTGGCCGGCCCATACGCAGAGCAAGGAATGCCGCCATGGCCAGGGCGTCGTCCGCGAGGTAGCCGGCTTCGGCCAAGCTCTGCCGCAGTTCCTTGGCACTGGCCGGCAGAGCCGAGGAGTTGGTTTCGGGGATCTGTCCGGTCATGTGTTGTCCTCCATGTTGTGCTGGACCCGAAGCTGCCCTCCCGACTTGCGGCGGAAGCGGCCCGACAATGACGGCGAGCACCCGGAAGACGGATGCGGAGTTGCCATTCTTAACCCTTGCCCGGCTCGCCGGCCGACGGGATGTGTGCCGGCTCACTCCCGATCGCAGCTGGCCCACACCGGAGATGTGCGCCCGAGGGCTCTGGCGCCGACGGGGGCAACCTGCAGGGCCGCTTGCCGTCTGCCGACGAAGTGCCCCTCAGCCGGGCCGATGCTCTCGCGATCACGCCGCCACCGCATGGCCGCCGGTCGGCCACTGGCGTCCATGTCCTGGACCAGCGGCGGCTCCCTTCGTCCAGCCGGCGGCAAGGGCCTCGTCAGTGAGGGACAGCGAAGGCGCGGTGATCACGCACACCGGACGACGGCGGTGGCGCTACTGGACCTCACCGCTTTGCACCACCGTGGAACCGGACAAGGCAACGGAGGCCTCCAGATCTGCCGTCGGCACCCTGCGACGCGACGCGGCCACCCACAATCCGCCGCCGACGAGGAGACCGACGATCCACGCGATGTCCGCGCCCTGGAGACCCTTGGCGACCGGCCCCTCGTACAGTGCGTTGTTCATGAAGGGCACTTCGATCGCGATGGTGACTATATAGACCGTGATCGCTCGCCAGTTGACCAAGCCGTAACGGCCCTCTTTCGAGAGAATCGAGGCGACGTCATAGCGACCCCGCTTGACCAGGTAGAAATCGGTGAGGTTGATCGCCGTCCAGGGGATCAACGCGTAGAGCGCCACGGTGATGAAATTGGCGAGGTTGGTCAGGAAGTCGCTGCTGACCGCTGCGCCGACGAACGCGCCGACGATGGCGAACGCGACGATGAACAGGCCACGGCTCACCGCCGCGCGGGTGCGCCCGCCGGCTGTGGTCACGATGGTCATCGCGGTGATGTACGCGCCGTACACGTTCTGGGCGTTGGTGGCGACAAGGCCGAGGAAGAGCAAGACGGTGATCAGCCAGCGTACTGAGGGGAACAGTCCTGCCAGGTAGCCGACGGTGTCCGAAGACGCAGTGGGGAGGGCGACCACACCGGCGAGAGCGCCGGCGCTCTCGAATATCACGCCGCCCAGGGTCGTGCCGAGGTACGTGAACCAGAAGGGACGCCGGACGCCGACGGAGGCGGGCAGGTAGCGGGAGTAGTCGGACACGTAGGGCGCATACGTGATCTGTGAACTGGCCGCCACGGAGGTCATCAGCAGGAACAATCCGAAGGAGTGGTCGGTCGCCTTGTAGTGACCTTGCCCCAGCCTACCGAGCAGGGCAATGACGAGGACGACGACGAGGGCGGCCGACGCGATCGCCATCACCCGGTTTATCCCGTGGATCATGCGATAGCCGACGAATGCCACCAGCACGGTGACAAGGCTGCTGAGGATGATCGCCGATGGCGTCGGGATATGCAGCAGATGAGCCATGGACTGACTACTGAGCACCAGGGCGCCCACGTAGAACCCGAAGTACACGAACAGCACGATGATGTTCGGCAGGGCCGAACCGTAGAAGCCGAACTGTGCGCGGCTCTGGATCATCTGAGGCAGACCCAGAATCGGGCCCTGCGCCGAGTGATACGCCATGAAAAACGCACCGATTACGTTCCCGATGACCACGGCGATCACCACGTCGCGGAGGGACAGGCCCAGAGATATTCCGATCATCCCGGTGGCCAGGTTCATCACGTTGGCATTCGATGAGAACCACAGAAAAAAAAGACCGGACGACTTTCCGTGCCGATCCTCCGCCGGTATCGCTTCCACGGAATGACTTTCCAGAACGGCTGTGTTCTGACTCGGTGCTTCATGCGTCACTGCGCATCTCCTTCTGGGATATGACACTGGCTTGCGAGGTGCGAGAACCACTTGGAGGCGGAGGCCCGATGCCACGGATCTTGGTCACCCGTAGACTGCGAGGCCTCCGTCCCATCCCCCTGTGCGGCCATGGAGCCAGCGTCCGCCGAAGTGCCGCCCACGTGCTCAGCACGACCAGACCTTCGGCCCCGTGTTGGCGCGCCGCACGTCGTCGACGCCTAGTGGTGCAGGACATGCCCCATGCGTTCGGCCTTGGTGCGCAGATAGGCCTGGTTGTGCGGGTTGGGTGCGGGTGCGATGCGCACAACCTCGGTGACCCACAATCCGTGGCCTTCCAAACCGTGGATCTTCTTCGGGTTGTTCGTCAGCATGCGGATCGAGGACAAGCCGAGATCGCTGAGGATCTGGGCACCGATGCCGTAGTCCCGAAGGTCCACGGGCAGTCCGAGTTGGAGGTTGGCGTCGATGGTGTCGAAGCCCTGCTCCTGGAGCTTGTACGCCCGGAGTTTGTTCAGCAGGCCGATACCACGACCCTCCTGAGCCAGGTACAGCAGCACGCCGCTGCCCTCGCTCTCGATCATCGACAGTGCCGATTCAAGCTGCTCACCGCAGTCACATCGCAACGAGTGGAACACATCGCCTGTCAGGCACTCCGAGTGCACGCGCACGAGCACGTCCTCGCCGCCCCTGACGTCGCCCTTGACCAGAGCCACGTGGTGCTTGTCGTCGATGAGTGAGCGATAGCCGACGGCCACGAAGTCACCGAACGTCGTGGGAAGCGACGTCGCAACGATACGTTCGACGAGACGGTCGTGCTTGCGCCGATACGCGATCAGGTCCGCGACCGTGATCATCTTCAGCTGGTGTCGAGCACAGTACCCGACGAGGTCATCGACCCGTGCCATCGTCCCGTCGTCGTTCATGATCTCGCAGATGACGCCGGCGGGGTTGAGTCCGGCCAGCCGCGCGAGATCGACCGCCGCCTCCGTCTGCCCGGTCCGCTCCAGCACGCCTCCGGGCCTCGCCTTGAGCGGAAAGACATGTCCGGGTTGGACGAGGTCGCGCGGCACCGACTCCGGATCGATCGCGACTTGGATGGTGCGCGCGCGATCGGCCGCGCTGATTCCGGTGGTGACGCCTTCGCGTGCCTCAATCGACACGGTGAACGCCGTCTCGAACGGCGACTCGTTCTTGGCAGCCATGAGGTCGAGCCCGAGCTCGTCGCAGCGCTCCTGGGTGAGTGCGAGGCAGATCAGGCCGCGCCCCTCCTTGGCCATGAAGTTGACCGACTCGGGAGTGACGAACTGGGCGGCCATCGTCAGGTCGCCCTCGTTCTCACGGCTCTCGTCATCGCAGACGACGACCATCCGCCCAGCGCGGATGTCGTCGACCGCCTCCTCGATGCTGGCGAACGGTTGGTCGTTGTACATGCATAGCTCCCAGGATCTGCCCGACGCCCACGATGAGACCCACTCCCCGCACCTGCGACAAAACGTACTGTTCTGTCAGGCGACGGTCGGCGCTCGGAACGACCCGTACGCGCCGCGGAAGAACACGAGCGGCTCCGCATCCGACGCCGCCTCGATTGCGCTGACTCGCCCGACGACGATGGTGTGATCACCGGAGTCGTACTCGGCGTGGATCGTGCACTCGATCCACGCCACCACGTCGCGCAGCGCCGGTCCTGCGGGGCGCATCGCGAACTCCACTCCGGCGAAGCGGTCGGCTTCCTTGGCGGCGAACTGACGCGTGACGTCCTCGTGGTGGCCAGCCATGACGTTGACGCAGAAGGAGCCGGCGGCGCGGATCTTGGGCCAGGTCGAGGAGGACTTCGCCGGGCAGAACAGGATGAGCGGGGGGTCGAGCGACACCGACGTGACCGAGTTGGCGGCCATGCCGACCGGGCCGTGCTCGCCATGCGCCGTGATAACGGTTACGCCTGTCGGCAGATGGGCGAGAACCTTGCGGAAGTGCGTCGCATCTATCTGCACGGTGTTGTCCATGGTCATCGCGTCTCCATCTTTCGCGTCACCGGAGCAATCGTCGTCGGCATCGTCAGGTTGCGCTCGGCCCATTCGTCCACGACCGCGTCGAGTTCGGTCATCTGCGTCATGACGAAGAACAGGCCCTGCGTTGGCAGCGAAGCGCCGAGCTCGACCAGCACGGGGCGCAACGCCGTGTCGACGGCCATCGCGTGCCCTGGTGCGCCGCCGGTCATCACGGGGATCGCCGTCACTCCGGCGAGCCCTCTGTCGGGGTAGCGGTCGAGGTGCGCCTTCAGTAGTCCCGTATAAGCGGCCTTGTACGTGGGGGAGGCGAATACGACGTACTCGCTGCCCGCGATCGCGTCATTGAGCGCGGCCATCCCGTCATGAGGCCATTCGAACAATTGGTCGGCGTGCTCAGCCAGATCCACGGTGCGTGCGATGCTCGCACCGGTGGCGCCGGCGACCCGCTCCGCGACCGCCTCCGCCACCGCCAGGGTGCGCGACTTCGGCCTCGGGTTCCCTACGACGATCGATAGCTCCATTGAACCGGTCTCCTCCGGCAGAATACGTATGTAGGCATCGCGGGGCAAGCAGCGAGCTTCGGCGAGGGTTTCTGCCTGGGGTCACGATGACACGTCGCCCTGTCCCCGGGATCCGTGTACCTACCTACGCGACTACTTACGTACGGCCGGGGAGGGAATGCGCCCCCGGCCTGTGAACGGAACCGCGGACACCTCGCTGACCGGAGAGTCGGCTCACATCCTGAGTCACCGGCCTTGTTCCATATGAAATCCGGAGGTAGGACGTGACGGTCGAAGGTCGAGCAGACGGCGACTGCCGATGAGTGCTGGACGCAGGCCTGCCAAGCCGGGCATCGTACTTTCTCGCAGGTCCTGGCCCTATGGTGGCGGATCTTGCCGAGGTGCGTAACCGGCGCTTTGAGCAAGGGAAGTGCCGCCCGATTGGGTGTCGAGGAACGTCTGGTGGGCCGCGTCATCCTCCGGCGGCCGAGGCCGGCGCCCGTGACGCCGGGTGCCGCACCCACGCAACGTCAAGGGCCGTGGATCTCGACTCTCACTCAAGAAGCGGGCGCCACGTGGCCGTCGGGTGTCTCGATGCAGGGGGTGGGCGCTGGTTTCCGGAGCTTTTCCGAAATGTCATAACCACGGAACGAGCCTCAGAACCCTGGCGTTCGCCATCGGGAGTGTGTATACCTATGCCAACCCGAGTGGTCGGGCATGGGTCGGGCATGGCTGCGGATGATCAAGAGACGCTGGACCCGTTCAGAGGGAGGAACAAATGCGCCACACCCGCAATAAGATCTTCGGTGGATGGTTGGTGGCGGCCACGCTCATGCTGAGTGCATGTGGCAGTCAAAGCAGTGGAAGCTCGCCGGCTGGCGGGGGAGGGGGCCGGACGGGCTCGAGTGATGGCGTCCTGAGAGTACTCGCCGACGGTATCTACACGCCGTACGAGTTCCTTGACAAGGATGGCCACACCATGCATGGCCTGGAGGTCGAGATGCTCGCCGCGATCTCCAAGAAGCTCGGAGTCAAGGTCGAGTACCAGAACATGCAATTCGACGCGATGATTCCCGCGCTCGCGAACGGCCGCGCTGATCTCATGATCATGGCGATGGCGGACACGCCCGCGCGTCGCAAGCAGGTGGATTTCATCGACCTCTACAAGACCACTTACCGCGTGGTCACCCGGGCGGGTAATCCGGCACACCTCCATCTTGGTGCTGACCAAGCCCACCTGGATCTCACAAACCTGTGCGGCCACTCGGCGGCGGTGACGACTGGCAGTCAGCAGGAGCAGGAGGCCAAGATCCTGAACGAGACATGCGCGAAGGCCGGGAAGCCGTCGATCAAGATTCAGGCCTACACGCAGACCTCGCAGGAGTATCTCGCGGTGAAGAACGGTCGCGCCGACTTCGACATGTTCGTGCCGGCCAACGGCGCCTACTTCGTCAAGACGACCCCGGGGTACGAACTGCTTCCGTACTCCTTCCCGAATCCCGAAGCGCGGTACACAGGGTGGATCGTGGCCAAGAACAACAAGGCGCTGCAGGGCAAGCTGCTGCGCGTCATCAACGAGCTCATCAACGACGGCACGTGGGGCAAGCTCCTCGCCAAGTGGGGCGTCAGCAAGACCGACGCCGTCATCCCTCCCCTCCTGAACAGCCGGCCTGCGCCGAGCGCGAGGTGATGGATCGTGTCGAGTGAAGCCACTCAAGCGGACCGGGCCGAGCAGCACCAGGCGAGCGACTCGTCGCATGTGTCGGTCGTGCCGCTTCGTCATCCCTGGCGGTGGGTCGCCGCGGGTGTGATCCTTCTGGTGTCGCTGTGGATCCTGAGGGTGCTGGTGACGACGCCTGCGTTCGAGTGGGACGTCGTCGCTCAGTACCTGTTCAGCCAAAGCGTTCTTACCGGCGTGCTCAAGACACTGCTCATGACCGCGCTGGCCATGGTGTTGGGTGTCACGCTCGGGACGTTGATCGCCATCATGCGACTGTCCGTCAACCCGATCCTGAACAGCGTCGCGGCGTTCTACCAGTGGTTCTTCCGCGGCACTCCGACGCTTGTGCAGCTGATCTTCTGGTACAATCTTTCCTCGGTGTTCCCGCGCCTCCAGTTGGACCTGTTCGGCGTCCAGTTCTTCAGTTACAACACCAACGATGTGATGGCGCCGTTCGTGGCGGCGCTGCTCGGGCTCGGCCTCAACTTCTCGGCCTACTATTCCGAAATCGTTCGGGCGGGGATCCTGTCCGTCGACGAGGGCCAGTCGGATGCCGCCGCCGCGTACGGACTGAACTCCGCTCAGACGATGCGGTACATCGTGTTGCCCCAGGCAATGAAAGTGATCATCCCGCCTACCGGCAACGAAACGATCGGGATGCTCAAATGGACCTCACTAGCCACCGTGATCTCCTACTCGGAGCTGCTGCACTCGGTGCAAGCCGTCTACAACCTCACCTACCAGATCATCCCGCTTCTGATCGTGGCCTCTCTGTGGTACCTGGCGCTAACGTCGATTTTGAGCATCGGTCAGTTCTTCATCGAGAAGCGATTTTCCCGCGGTACGCGGCGTAATGCCCAGCGTTCGTGGGTCGCCATCATGTTCTCAGCTATCCGGGGCCGGGTGCGATCCGCATGACACCGATGATTTCAGCGCAGTCCGTCCGCAAGCAATACGGGCATGTGCGGGTGCTTGAAGACGTTTCGATCGACGTGCAGGAGGGCGAGGTCTGTTGCCTTCTGGGTCCGTCCGGAGCGGGCAAGAGCACGTTCCTTCGCTGCGTCAACCATCTTGAGCGCATCGATGGCGGACGGTTGTTCGTCGATGGCACGACCGTGGGCCACGAGGAGAAGAAGGGCAAGCTCTACGAGCTGCCGCCTCGGGAGGTCGCGCGTCAACGGGCGAAGATCGGAATGGTCTTCCAGCACTTCAACCTCTACGGGCACATGACGGCCGAGCAGAACGTCAGCTTCGCGCAGGTCATCGTGCACAAACGGACGAAGGAGGAGGCTCGCGCCCGCAGTCTGGAGCTGCTCGAGCGGGTCGGTCTCAAGAACAAGGAAGGCAAGTATCCCCGCCAGCTATCCGGTGGGGAGCAGCAGCGGGTGGCGATCGCACGTGCCCTGGCGATCGACCCCAAGCTCATCCTCTTCGACGAGCCCACCAGCGCCCTCGACCCCGAGCTCGTGGGGGAGGTCCTGGAGGTCATCCGCGGTGTCGCGGACGCCGGCATGACGCTGTTGATCGTCACACATGAGATCAACTTCGCCCGCGGTGTCGCGGACAAGGTGGTGTTCATGGACGGCGGCGTCGTGGTAGAGGCAGGGCCGCCCTCGCAAGTTCTGGACGACCCGCAGGAGGCCCGCACCCGCTCATTCCTGGAACGGGTCCTGTGACCTGGTGACTTAGGTGACTCATTCGTAGAACGAAGTGGAGTGCCATGAAGCGTCGAAGCTCTGTGATGAACCTAGTGATGTTTCTCCAGCCGACCGGGCGCGGCTGGGCGTGGCGTAGCCCGCAGTCACGCATCGAGGAACTCTGGAACCTTGATCTACCGCTGAGCCTCACACTGCAGGCCGAACGGGCCCGCTTCGACGCGGTCTTCCTGGGCAGCTGGCTGTCCTGGGAGGGAGGAGCGATCGGTCAGCAACCGTTCACCGCCGGCTATGAGCCCTTCACGTTGGTCGGCGCCATGGCAGCGAGGACCAAGCACATCGGTCTGGTCGCGACCGCATCGACGTCGTTCGAGTATCCGTACAACGTCGCCCGGTTCCTGTCCAGCCTCGACTGGCTCAGTCGCGGACGCATCGGCTGGAACGTCGTGACGTCTACGGGCGGCGGTGAGCACTACGGCATCGAGCTGCCCCCCAACGAGGAGCGGTACGCTCGTGCCCAGGAGTACCTCGACGTCGCCACCTCGCTCTGGGATGCGTGGGACGACGACGCCGTGATCAATGATCGCGAGCAGGGTGTCTGGGCCCGGGCGGATCGCATCCATCCGATCGACCACCAGGGTAAGTACTACAAGGCTCAGGGCCAGCTGTTCATGCATCGCTCGCCCCAGGGCCGCCCTGTGATCGTGCAGGCCGGCCAGTCACCGGCCGGCATGGACTTCGCGGCGCGCAACGCCGAACTCGTGTTTACCGCCCAGAACGACCTCGAGGCGGCCAAGGAGTTCCGGCGCGAGATCCGCGAGCGCTCCGCGAGTGTGGGGCGCGACCCGGACAGCTTGAAGGTCCTTCCTGGGCTGATGCCGACTGTGGCAGAAACCGTAGACGAAGCGCGGGACTTCGAGCACCAGCTGAACCTCTGGACCCCGCTCGACGTCGGTATGGCCAGGACCGAGGAGACGCTTCAGGCCACCCTGCGAGACCTGGATCCCGACCAGCCGATCCCGCCCGAGCGGCTGGCTTCCCCCGACGCGGCGAACGTCGAGGTGAACTTCGGTAGCCGCTACCGCAACTTCTACAACATGGCCGTGCACCAGAAGATGCCCCTGCGCGACATCATCGCTCGCACCGACCGCAACATCGGGCACAACGCACCGGTCGGAACCGCGAAGGAGATCGCGGATCTCATGCAGGAGTGGTATGAGACCGGGGCTTGCGACGGCTGGGCGATCACCGCGACGGCCGTTCCCGAGGCCTACGACGCGATCTGCGACCTGCTGATTCCCGAGCTCCAGCGCCGGGGCGTCGCTCGCGTTGAATACGAGGGCACCACGCTGCGCGATCACCTCGGGCTGAAGCGGCCCGCGTCGCCCGTGCGCGCGATCACGGCCGCCTCCAGCTGAGCCGCGACGGCGAAGACCAGCCACCTAGTGAACTGTGACGGAGTCGGACATGGACCGGCGTGACGAGATCATGAATCTGGTGATGTTCTATGCACCGACCGGGCGTATGGCCTCGAGTTGGCGCAGCCCGACATCGCCGGTAGAAGAACTGTGGGGACCGGATCTGCCGATTCGCTTCGCCCAGCGTGCGGAGGCAGCGAAATTCGATGCCATCTTCATGGCCGACGTTCTCTACTTCCTCATGGGCGGCAGGTTCGGCGCCCACCCGTTCCCGACAGGATATGAGCCGTTCACCACGATGAGTGTGATGGCCGCGCAGACTCAGCACATCGGGCTGATCGGCACCGCGTCCACGACGTTCATCCATCCCTACAACATGGCGCGCTACCTGACCAGCCTGGACTGGCTCAGCGGCGGCCGCGCGGGCTGGAACCTCGTCACCTCGCAGGCCGGCGAGGAGCACTACGGCCTGCAGTTGCCTCCCAACGACGAGCGCTACGTGCGTGCCGAGGAGTACCTCGCGGCGACCAAGGCCCTCTGGGACGCTTGGGACGACGACGCGGTCGTGAACGACCGCGCTAACGCGGCGTGGGCGCGGTCCGACCGGATCCACCCCGTCGAGTTCGAAGGGCGTTTCTCGCGGACGGCGGGCCAGCTGTTCATGCATCGCTCGCCGCAGGGCTGGCCGGTCATCGTGCAGGCGGGACAGTCCCCCGCCGGGATGGACTTCGCGGCGCGCAACGCGGAAGTCGTCTTCACCGCGCAGACCGATCTCGACGTCGCGCAGGACTTCTACCGGGAAATCAAGGAACGGGCCGCGGCGGCCGGTCGCGATCCAGACAGCGTCCGGATCCTGCCGGGCATCACCCCGATCGTGGCTGAGACGACTGCAGGGGCGCGCGCGTTCGAGGAGAGGCTCGACCAGTTCATCGACCTGGAGATGGGCCGGGCAGATCTCGAGATCGCCCTGCAGACGGACCTCAGCGGGCAGGACCCGGACTCGCCGATTCCCCCTGACCTCCTGGTCGACCCCGATGAGGCGGAGACCGACGCGTTCGGCGGCAGTCGTTACCGCAACTTCTACAACATGGTCGTGCGCCACAAGCTCACGATGCGGCGCATCATCGCCCTGAACGATCGGGCGCTGGGCCACAGCAGTGCGACCGGATCGGTGCACGAGGTGGCCGATCAGATGCAGGAGTGGTTCGAGGGCCGGGCCTGCGACGGCTTCGCGATCACGCCCGTTACGGTACCGGAGGGCCTCGACTGCGTGTGCGACGTGCTCGTTCCCGAGTTGCGTCGGCGCGGCCTGACGCGCAGCGAGTACCAGGGTGCGACGCTGCGCGAGAACCTCGGTCTCCCTCGCCCGGCATCCCCCTCGCGCGTCGCCCCGACGGTGAGCGCGTGAGCCGGACGGAGGGGGGCGTGGTCCCGCGCACGATGAACGCGGTCGTCCTGCGCGGCCACGGCGATGTCGACCAGTACGAGTACCGCGAAGACGTTCCCGTCCCGGCTCCAGGCCCACTCGACGTACTGATCGAAGTCGAGGCGGCCGGTGTCAACAACACCGACGTCAACGTGCGAGCCGACTGGTACAGCGGTGAGGTCGACGAAACCGGGCTCCGGTTCCCCAGGATCCAGGGCGCCGACATCACCGGTCGGATCGTCCAGGTGGGAGCGGGAGTCTCCGCAAGCCGCCTCGGTGAGCGGGTCATCTGCGATCCCAACCTGCGGCTGGGCGCCGAGCGCCAACCGGAGCGGGCGGCAACCGTGGGCTTCCTCGGTTTCGACATCGACGGAGGCTTCGCACAGTACGTCGTGGTGCCGGCGGTGAACGCGTGGCAGGTCCCGCAGCGGCTTCCCGCCGCCGAACTGGCCTGCTATCCGGTGGCGTACTCCACGGCACTGGAGATGATTCTCCGCAGCCGGGTACGCGCGGGCCAGACGATGCTCGTGTCCGGAGCGAGCGGTGGTGTCGGTACGGCGCTGGTCCAGCTCGGCAAGTTTCTCGGCCTCGACGTGATCGCGGTCGCTTCGCGTTCGAAGCACGATCGCCTGCGCACGCTCGGAGCCGACCTCGTCATCGACCGTGGCCGCCCGAGCGTCGCCGACCTTTTGAGGGAGGCCGGTGTCGACTGCGTGGACGTCGTCCTCGACGTCGTCGGGGGAAAGCAGCTCGCCACGCTCCTGGAGATGGTCCGCGACGGCGGCACGTGCGTGACGGCGGGCGGGATCGGCGGCCCGGTCACGCCTGTCGACCTGCGGCATCTGATCTACAAGGATCTCGACCTGCGCGGCGTCTCGTGCCCTCGCGTCTCGACGTTCGCCATGCTGGTCGACCTGGTCGCCGGCGGCGCGATCCGAGCAACCGTGGCAGCGACCTACCCGCTGCACGACCTCGTCGAAGCACAGCAGACCTTCCTGAAGAGACAGCATGTCGGCAACATCGTCATGATGGTGCCGGGAAGGTGACGGCGCTGGTCGCCGATCGCGTGGCGCGGCGACGCGTGCTCGTCCTCGTGGGCACGATCGTCGTGCTGGACGCGATGTTCTTCGCCGCGCTGACGCCGATGCTTCCCTACTACGCCGATCGCTTCGGCCTTTCGGAGTCGGGGAGCGGCATCCTGTCCGGCGCGTACGCTGCCGGCACCCTCGCCGGGGCACTGCCGAGCGGGTGGCTGGGCTGGAAGATCGGGCCACGCAAGACCGTCGTGGTCGCGCTCGTGGTGATCTCGCTGACCAGCCTGGTTTTCGCATTCGGCAACGACATCGTGCTGCTCGACGCCGCTCGCTTCGTCCAGGGGCTTGCCGGCGCCTGCTCCTGGAGCGGTGCGATGGCCTGGCTGCTCTCGGTCACGCCCGTCGACGAGCGTGGACGCGCGATCGGCGCGATCACGGCGCTGGGGTTCAGCGGTGCGTTGCTCGGGCCGGCATTCGGGGCCGTGGCACGTGGGGTCGGCCCGCAGGCGCCGTTCATCGGCATCGCCGTGCTGAGCGCGCTGCTGGTGACCCGGTCGCGGCGCCCGCCCGAACCCCGGCCGCCGGAACGGGCGCGCTACTCGCTTGCGGCGGCGCTGCGCGACCGGACTGTGCGGACGGGTATGGGGCTCATGGCCCTTCCGTCGTTCGTCTGTGGGGGATTGAACGTACTCAATCCCCTACGCCTGGACCACCTGGGTGCGGGCGGCCTGACGATCGGAGCGACGTTCCTGATCGCGGCGGCGGTGCAGGCGGTAGGGCAGGTCGCCATAGGCAGTGCGAGTGACCTGATAGGGCGTCAAGTTCCGCTTCTAGTGGTGCTCGCTGCCGGTGCCGTACTGGTGGCGCTGTCGCCGCAACCGGCAACCATCTGGGTGTGCGCCACAGTAGTGATCGCTGCAACAGCGTGCTTCGGTGTGATGTACACGCCCGCCCTGGCGCTGCTGACGGACGGAGCGGAAGCCATCGGCCTCGAACGGGCCCTCGCCCTCGCCTTGGTGAATGCCACATGGGCTGGCGGCCAGACCGTCGGCGCCCTGACGGCATCGGCCGTCGCCGAAGCCACCGCCGATGCCGTGACCTACGAACTGCTGGCCGCGCTGAGCGCGGCCTCCTTCGGTGCGCTGCTGTGGTGGGGGCGCGAGAGGACCACCGGGCTCGGCACCGACCACGGCGCGGACAGCCGCCAGGAGTAGGCCCTGGCCAATCGACTGATCGTGGGCTGCCCGCGGTCAATTACCCGAAAGGAAAGCAAGAGCATGAATGTCACCGCAGCTTCTGCCGGCACCTTCAGCATAGGCGGCGACCTCCAGGTCACACGCTTGGGCTACGGCGCCGACCGCCTCACTGGTAAAGGGATATGGGGCCCGCCGAGGGACCCCGATGCCGCGATCGCCGTTCTTAAGCGGCTGCCTGAACTCAGTGTCGATTTCATCGACACGGCTGACTCGTACGGGCCCGAATTCTCTGAGAACTTCATCCACCAGGCCCTTCACCCTTATGACGGCATCCACGTCGCGACGAAGGGTGGCTTCACTCGGCACGGGCCGGACGAGTGGGAGATGCTCGGCAGACCTGAGTACCTGCGCCAGTGCTGTGCGATGAGTTTGCGCCGGCTGGGCGTCGAGACCATCGACTTGTGGATGCTCCACCGCATCGACCCCAAGGTTCCGCGCGAGGAGCAGTTCGGGGTCATGAAGGAACTCCAGAACGAGGGCAAGATCCGGCACCTTGGTCTTTCAGAGGTCTCTGTCGAGGAGATCAAGGCGGCCCAGGAGTTCTTCACCGTGACCGTGGTGTCGAATCTGTACAACCTCACGACGCGGAACAGCGAGGACGTCCTCGACTACTGCGAGGAAAACAGCATCGGCTTCATTCCGTGGTTCCCTCTGGCCGAGGGCAAGCTGACCGAGCCGGGCGGCCCTGTGGCCCAGGTCGCGGCAGCACACGACGCGACACCGGCGCAGGTGGCGATCGCGTGGTTGCTCGCTCGCAGCCCCGTCATGCTGCCGATCCCCGGCACATCCTCGGTCGGGCATCTCGCAGAGAACGTCGCGGCCGCCGAGCTTGAGCTCACCGCTGATGAGATGGCACTTCTCGATCAGGCACGCGAGGAGGGCAGGGCAGGCTGATATGACGAGGATCGCCTGCGCAGAACGCGACACGGTCCGACGAACGGAGGGTGGGGACATGTCAGAGCGGATGCTTGGCCGGGCGGCGGTCGTGACGGGATGCGGTTCGGGGATCGGTCTGGCGATCACGAAGCGGTTCTTGGAAGAGGGCGCCACCGTTCTGGGGTTCGATGTCGACGCGGGTGCGACGAACGACATTTCCAGCGAACGATTCCGGTTCCGTCGCGGTTCGGTCAGCGACGAGTCGGAGCTGGAGGCCGCCTTGGAAGCGGTGACGGGCTGGGCGGGGCGTCTCGACGTGATGGTCAACAACGCCGGCATCCAGGTCGAAGGCACGCTCGATGAAACCGATGTCGACGACTTCGACAAAGTGCTCGCGGTCAACGCGCGCGGGGTCTTCCTCGGCACGAGGCTGGCCGCGCGGCGCATGGGCGCAGGGGGCAGTATCGTCAACCTGGGGTCGGTGCTGGGACGGACGGGTGACCCCCAACTGCCCGCGTACTGTGCTTCGAAGAGCGCGGTCATCAACCTTACGGAGGTGGCCGCAGCGACGTATGGGAGCAGAGGCATCCGCGTCAATTCCATCTGTCCGGGCGCGGTACGTACGGACATGGTCAAGCGGGTCTGGGCAATGGCGGATGATCCGGGTGCCGCGCAGCGCGCGATGGAGGAGGGATATCCGCTGGGCCGCATTGCCGAACCCGCGGAGATCGCCAAGGCGGCCGTGTTCCTGGCGACCGACGACAGCAGCGCAGTCACCGGGACTGCCCTTGTGGTCGACTGTGGCCTGAGTGCCCGGGGGATACTGCCGCGCTGACCTCGATGTCGCATGGGGCTTCGTCAGCTCGCTGAAGATTCCCGTTATGCCGACTGTGTGGCGACAGCATGACGAGCTCTGTGCCTGCCCCGGAGTGGTCGGCACCACCTGTGTCACGGTGCCGGCTCATGCTCGGGGTGACTCATGTGGAGAGTGACGGCCGGTCGTTCGGGATGCGGTCACAACGGAGGACAGATCCTGCTGCTGACCGAGGTCGGACGGCAGCGGCCCGCAGGTCCGCTGCCGTCAGCAGCGACAACAAGATGCGAGCCGCCGCCTTGAGCTGACCCCGGTTTCGTGGAGTCCCCGAACTGTCCCGAGTTACACGGAGTCGGGATACCTGATTTCACGCTACAGGTTCTGCACGCAGTTCGTACTCCACTGGGCTGAGCATGCCCAGAGCGGAGTGCCTGCGTTGTCGGTTGTGGAAGATCTCCAGGTACTCGAAGAGCGCGGTGGACAGCTCCAGCCGGGTGCGCCACCGTCTGCGGTTGAGCAGTTCGACCTGGACCCGGGCCCAGAAGGACTCCATCATCGCGTTGTCCACGCAGTCCCCGATGGAGCCCATCGAGGGCAGCAGGCCGGTGGCCCGGGCACATTCAGTGAAGGCCCAGGAGCTGAACTGGGCCCCGTGGTCGGAGTGGATGATCGTGCCGCCCGGCTGTGGACGACGGTTGCCGATGGCCATGCTCAGCGCGTTGGTGGTCAGGGCCGCGGTGGGCGAGGCGTCGATGGACCAGCCGACCACCCTACGGGAGAAGGTGTCGAGGACCACCGCGCAGTACACCTTGCCTTCCATCGTGGGGTGTTCAGTGATGTCGGTGACCCACAGCTGGTCGCGGGCGTGCCGGGTGAAGTTGCGTTCCACTAGGTCGGCGGCCGAGGGCGTTTGCCGTATGCGGCGGGGGCGACGGCTGCCAGGCAGGCCCTGCAGGCCGGCCCGCTGCATCAGCAGTTCTACGGTGCCGTGGCTGACGCGGATAACCTAATCCGAGATCGAGTTCGGCATGGATGCGGCGGAAGCCGTAGGTGCCGCGGGAGGCGGTGTGGATACCGACGATGGCATCGGTCAGCCATGCGTGTCGCACCGTGCGGGCCGAGGGGGG
Source organism: Streptomyces sp. NPDC001393 (assembly GCF_053597455.1). Classification (NCBI taxonomy): domain Bacteria; kingdom Bacillati; phylum Actinomycetota; class Actinomycetes; order Kitasatosporales; family Streptomycetaceae; genus Streptomyces; species Streptomyces sp. NPDC001393. The sequence continues at coordinate 5,493 of NZ_JBSFIH010000084.1, read as the reverse complement.
CCGGTCGCGCCAGGCGTAGTAGCCCGACTCCGCCACGTGCAGCGCTCGGCAGGCCCGCTGCACCGAATGCCCCTCGCCGGCCATCACTCGGATGGCTTCGAACCGCCTTTTGGGGAGGTGGTCTCCCCGAGTAGTTGCGATGCCCGTCGGCGGACGGCCAGTTCGGCCTCGAGCTCTGCGATCCGCTTGCGTGCTGCTGTCAGTTCGGACTGCTCATGGCTTGGGACACCGGGCATCTGCCCGGTGTCGATCAGATTCTGGCGGCGCCAGACATAGATGGTCTGCTCGCTGATCCCGAGGAGCGTGGCCACCTCGGCGATCTTCCGGCCGGAGGTGACCAGATCGAGGACACGGCGGCGGAACTCGGGCGGATAGCTGCGGGGCATAACGGGCCTCCGAAGGCCGAAGGGTAGTCAATTCTCCAGCAATCCGGCCCTATTGAACCCGGGGCATACCATGTGGGCTTTCGCCGCTCTGCGCTCGCACGAACCTCGGGAGCACTACGACGGCCGACACGCCGACGGCGAACGACACACCGCAGCCCTGCGGAACCTGTTCAACAAGCTCCTCGGCTGCCTCTACCACTGCCTGCAGAACCGCACGCTCTACGACTCCGCACGGGCCTTCGCCTGTCGCACTCGCCGCCTGAACCGCCGAAGTTGACCTCAATCGACATGAGATGTCTTGGTGCTCAGACCGCCGCGGAGCGTCCGAGTGCGTGGTCCGTCGGCTCGTTTCGGTCTGCGGCCCCCTTATGAGTGCTCCAGCGGCGTGCTGGTGGGCCCGAACGATGGTGGAGCCGATCTGCGCGGTCGTCCTGGACACCTTCGACTGCCCCGTGGCCGGCTGGTCCATGGATGCCTCGCCGCTACCATTTCCGCCACCAATGCGCTGAGCATGGCCGTCAGCAAGCGCAAGGCACAGCCCAGAGGCGCCCTAATCGACCCCCATCACGGCGTCAGGTTCGGCTCCTGGGCCCTCACCGAACGTGCCACTACCTCCGTCTGCTCTGCCCACCGTGGGATCGGCAAGAGTCCTCAGGCTCCCGAGCACGAACTGCTTGCGACGCCTGTGGCGTCACACATCAGCTATCCCTTCGACGCCAAGAGGCGGTACCGCGGACGCACTGTCGGCCCTGGCCTGAACGCCGTACATGTGCGCGGCCTCGTGCAACGTCGAGGGGCGCTCGGAGTGCCGCTGCACACTAGGAGTCGACGACTTGCATTACCGTCCCGTGAGGATGTCATGTCGGCGGGCGGGTAAGTCTTTCACCGGGTTCGGAGGGTGATGCAGGCCGCTCATGAGGTCACGCCTGGGCTGGGGCAGCGACTTTCGACTCGCGCGCGATCGCGGAGCAGGCACGGATCGAGACGAGCACGGCGAGGATGACGATGAGACCGCCGGTGAAGAGAGTGGACGGGACGGAGGAGGCGTCGACCACCACTCCTCCGAGGGCTGCACCCGTGGCGACAGCCAGGTTGAAGGAGAAGGTGCAGAGCGCGCCGGCGGTCTCCTCCGCTCCGGGGGCGGCGCGGAGAACGTCGAGGGTCAGCAGTGCGGGCCCGGCTCCATAGCCGATGCCCCACACCGTCACCAGTACCGCCGCTGTGGTCGTGCCGTGAGCCAGGGCCGCGAAGAGCAGCGGGGCGCCGGCGATGACGAGCAGCGTGGCAGCCGTGGCGTAGGTTTTCCGCCACCGGGAGACCACCGGGACCAACAGGAAGTTGGCGGTCAGCCCGGCGACACCGTATATGGCGAGTAGCGTGCCGATCCAGGCCGAGGCGATACCGGCGGGTCCGCGCAGAGCCGGTGTCACATACGTGTAGGCGGCGAAGTGGCCCAGCATGGCCAGGAACAGCGCGGCCACGGCCCAGAGCAGCGGGCGGCCACGCAGCATAGTACGGGGTGATCCGCCGGAAGCCGCGGGCACAGCGGGCAGCCGCGGCAGCAGGACCGTGAGCGCGACACCGACCGCCAGCGCGGCCGCGGCGAGCATCAGGAACGCGGTCCGCCAGCTGGCGAACCGCCCCACGAAGGCGACCGCGGGCACGCCCGCCACAGCGGCCGCCTGGACCCCGCCGAGGATCAGCGTGGTCGCGCGTGCCACGGCCCGTGAGGGCGCGAGCCGGGGCCCGAGCCCCAACGCGAGTGACCAGAAGACGCCGATGGCAAAACCGGTCACCACACGGGCGAGCAGCAGCACGGCGAAGTTCGGCGCGAGCGCCACGACCAGATTGGCTGCGCCAAGTGTTCCGACGGCGCCCAAGAGTAAGGTGCGCCGGTCCGCGCGCACCCGGACCAGCGCGAGGACCAGGGCGGTGACAGCGGCGACCACACCGGGTGCGGTCATGGCAAAACCGGCCGTGCCCGTGCGCACATGGAGCCCGTCCGCGATCGCAGAGAGCAGCCCGACCGGGGCCATCTCACTGGTCACGACGGCGAGAGCGCCGACGGCGACTGCGGCCACCGGAAGATGGAAGCCTCGTTGTGCCATGGGTTGACCTTCCGCGCAAGGGGCCTCGGGAACAAGGACGGAATGCGCACCGTCGATGAGCCTGACTGATGGACAGGACGGCGTGCTGGGCAGCGGAGTCGCACGTCGGTCCCAACTTGCCGGCTGGCAACACTCCTGACGCTCCCCGAGGTACACCCACGTCGGACGAGCTGGCGAACGGCAGCTGGTCTCCCAAGATGCGTCAGCCAGCTGCTCGCCGCACTCGAGCGGCGAAGCGACGGGCGCATGCCGAGCGCACCAGCCGTCCGGCAGGGGTAGCAGCCCTCATCCCGTTCTCCTTGCGGCTGCTGAGGGTGTTTCGGTCGACGTACGACCGCCCTGCGGGGCGCGGTCGCGGAGGCCAGGGAGGAGGTGTGGGGCATCGGAGGCGTGCGGCTGCGGTTCGAGTTCGTCGGCATCGCGGACTCGCTCTTCCCTGATTCGCTGACGCATTCGGCACCGGTACCCGGTGCCGCGGTGCACATCCTCGACGCCCCGCCCAGCGACCCGTTACTGACCTTTTCGACGTGATGTCGTTGGGGGCTGACGATGTGTGATCGTCGCGGTATGCCGGTTGTGTGAGATATCCGCAGGGTGGTGGGCTGACGCCTGAACGGCAGGCGTTTCGCGAGCGGATCCGGCTGGAGGCCGCGGAGCGATTCGCTGCGGGTGCCTCCAGCGCCGAGGTCGCCAAGGACTTACGGGTGAGTGTGCGCTCGGTGCAGCGCTGGCGCCGAGCCTGGCAGGACGCCGGAGCCGAGGGGCTGCGGTCTGCCGGGCCGGTGTCACGGCCCAAGCTGAGTGAGGTCCTGTTCATCGTGCTCGAGCAGGAGCTCGCCAAGGGGCCGGTCGCGCACGGCTGGCCGGACCAGACCTGGACGCTGGCGCGGATCAAGACGCTGATCGGGCGCCGGTTCCACAAGAGTCAGCCGTTCACCTGCGGTTGACGCCTCGCGGGCGTGAAAATTGGTACGGGGCTGTCCGCCGACGCCGCTTCATGTTTGGGCCGTGAGCCCGCACAAGAGTCTGGTGAGAGAGCCGTCCGAGGGGCCGCACACTGTCGTCTCGAACACGCCGTTCAGCTTCTCCGCCTCCCTCAGGCTCTCCGGGCAGCCCCTCTCTGCACGATGCACAAGGAGAGGAAGCCATGGAGGAGTTGAGGGAGGACCACGACGATGGAAGTGTTGCCCGGGTCGCGGCGATCGACATCGCCAAGGCGTCCGGGATGGTGTGTCTACGTGTCCCGCACGACACCATCGAGGGCCGGCGTATTCAGCAGGTCTGGACGGTGGCGTCCACAACGAACGCGATTCTCGAGCTCGGCGACCGGCTGGTCTGTCAAGGCGTCCAGCGGGTGGTGATGGAAGCGACGGGCAGCTATTGGCGGCCCTTCTTCTATCTTCTGGAATCTCGTGGCCTGGAGTGCTGGCTGGTCAACGCGCGCGACGTGAAGAACGTCCCTGGTCGGCCCAAGACCGACAAGCTGGACGCGGTCTGGCTGGCCAAGCTCGCCGAACGGGGCATGGTCCGGGCCTCGTTCGTTCCGCCGAAGCCGGTGCGGCAGCTGCGGGACCTCACCCGCACCCGAACCGTCTTCGTCCAAGAACGCACTCGGCACAAGCACCGGGTGGACAAGGTCCTGCAGGACGCGCAGATCAAGCTGTCCGGCGTCGTCTCGGATCTGTTCGGGATGTCCGGACGGGCGATGCTGGATGCCCTGGTCACCGGGGAGCGTAATCCCAGAACGCTGGCGGGCCTCGCCAAAGGGAATCTGGTGAAGAAGAAGGCGGCACTGGCCGAAGCCCTCACCGGGCAGTTCGATGACCACCACGCCCGCCTGCTGCGCGTGCTGCTGTCAACCGTCGACCATCTCACCGCGCAGATCCAGGAACTCGACCGGCTGATCGTGGATCTCATGGGCCGGACCACGGCCCCGCGCGACAACCGCGGAAGCAATCCGCCCGGCCGCGCTGACGTGACCGCTCAGCACCTGGCCGAGCGTCTGGATGCCGTCCCTGGCGTCGGGCAGGCCACTGCCCAGATCGTCCTCGCCGAGATCGGCCTGGACATGAGCCGCTTTCCCACCCCCGAGCACCTGGTGTCGTGGGCGAAGCTGTGTCCGCGGAGCATCCAGTCCGGAGCAAAGAACACTGCCGGTCCGACCGGCAGGGGCAATCCCTGGCTCAGGGGCGCACTGGGTGAAGCCGCCAGCGCCGCTGCCCGCACCGATACCTTCCTCGGTGCCCGTTACCGACGCATCGTCAAACGCCGCGGTCACAGCAAGGCACTGGTCGCCGTTGCCCGCTCGCTCCTTGTCATCACCTGGCACCTGCTCAGCGAGCCTGACGCTTCCTACCAAGAACTCGGTGCCGAATGGCACCACCGCCATCTCAATCCCGCCCGCAAGACCAGAGATCTTGTCCGTCAGCTCCAGGCCCTCGGACACCAAGTCACCCTCGCACCCGCAGCCTGAACCTCCCGCCCTGCCTCGACCGTCCGTCCTGCTTCGCAGAGCGGACCCTGCCGCCTGCCTGGCTAAGGTTCGATTTTCCGTTCAGCATGACGCTGTCGGCGATCGCGAAGATGCTGCATCGGCACGGCTTCAGCCACCAGGTCCCGGCCCGCCGGGCGGTCGAGCGCGACGAGGGGGCCGTGGCGGGCTGGGTGAAGGAGACCTGGCCGCAGGTGGAAGGTCCGTGGCGGCGCTCGACGCCTGGCTGTGCTTCGAGGACGAAGCCGGCTTCTCGATGACGCCGCCCACCGCACGGACCTGGGCCCGGCGCGGACGCACACCCGTCATCCGGGTCCGGGGACGCTCCCAGCGTCGCTTCTCCGTCGCCGCTCTGGCCTGCTACAAGCAGAGTGAACGCTCGCGGCTGATCTACCGGCCCAAGCGGCATCTCGATCACAAGCGGGGCGGCAGACGCAGTTTCACCTGGACCGACTACCGCGACCTGCTCATCGCCGCGCACCAACAGCTCGGCGCACCCATTGTGCTC
>NZ_JBSFIH010000083.1:0-29800 GCF_053597455.1 Streptomyces sp. NPDC001393 | reverse complement strand
CCTCCTTAACCCCTCCCGCCCCCCCCCCGACCTACTCCCGTCCTCCCCCCCCCCGCCCCACCGCGACCCGCTTCCCAGCGGCCCTCCCCCGGCCGACCGCGCACGAGGTCGTACGGCAGCGCGGGCGCGCCTCCCCGGGGCTCCTTGCCGGGGTGGCCCTCGGTCCACTGGGCTGGGCGGGGTATGTGCTGTGGGTGGGACGGCAGACCGGTGACCTGTGGCACGGCTACCTGCGGGTGCAGAGTGCCTGGAACTCCCGCCTGGACCTCTCGGTCGGGCCCCTGCGGTTCCTGGAGTCGATGCCGTTGCAGGGCAGTTGGGTGACCTACCCGGTGTCCGTGGTCCTGGTCGTGGCAGGCATCGTGTCGTTCTGCCTCTTGTGTCAGGACCGCGCCCCGCTGCCGCTGGTGGTCTTCGCGGGCGTGCTGCTGCTGTTGGCGGTCGCGGTGTCCGGTCCCTTCTCCTCCAAGCCGCGCTTCCTGCTTCCCGCGTTCCCCCTGCTCATCCCCCCGGCCCGCGCCCTCGCACGGGTGTGGCGCCCGGCCCCGTCGCCCCGGGCCCGCCTGGTGTGCGGCGGCCTCATCACCGTGTCCCTGCTCTACGGCGCCTACCTGGCGGCACTCGCCGGCCAGCCGCTGTGAGGCACCGGCGCAGGCGCGCGACCGCCCAGGAGGCACGGTCGGCTCCGCGGGCTCAGAGATCCTTGCGCATCAGGACACACATCGTCTCGTGCCGGCGGATGACACCGTCCGGTCCTTCCGCGTCCCAGGCATCCGGCGCACGGCCGTACGCCGCATAGCCCAGGCGCTCGTACAGCGCGCGGGCCCGCGGGTTGTCCTCCTCCACGGCGAGTTCCGCCCTGCTCAGGCCGCGGCCCGCGATGCGCTGTTCGGCGGCGCTGATCAGGAGCGTGCCGAGGCCTCGGGACTGCAGCGCCGGGAGCACCGCGAGCTGCCACAGGGTGCCGGCTCCCTCGGACACCCGGTAGTCGACGCCGCCGATCGCCACGGGCAGGTCCACCGGGGTGCAGACCGCCAGGTAGTCCACCTCCCCCGCCGCGGCCCGCGCCAGCTCCCGCTCCACCTGGCGCAGATGGGTGGCCGAGCCGGACCAGGTGCACGCGGGGAGATCGCGGGGCAGCAGGTCGCGTACGCCGACGGGCAGGACGACGGTTGCCGTGAACTCACCTTGAGCTGTCACAGCACTGAGTATGCCGCCAGTCGGGCTTCATGCCCGGATCTCCGCAGGGTTCACCCGTACCCCCGCGACGTGCCGACGGGGAGTCCGGTCAGGCCCCATGGGACCCGGCCGGACTCCCCGTCACGCCGTACGTCGCCGCTAGTTGCGGCGCCCCGCGGGATCGTGGGCGAGGGAGTCCCGGTCGGCGCCGGGCCTCGACGCGGAGCCGCCGACAGCGGTGCCGGTGCCGGACGGCGCCGCCTCGGCCCGGTCACCGTGCCCCGGCCACCACGCGGCATGGCCGATCAGCGCGGTGAGGCTCGGCGTGAAGAACATCGCCATGACGAAGGCGGCGACCGCGATGCCGAAGGAGACTGCGAAACCCATCTCCGTGAGCAGCGCGTTGCCCGCCAGCATCATCGTCGCGAAGGTCGCCGCCAGGATGAAACCGGCCGCCGCGACGGTCGGTCCGGCGTGCCTGAGCGCCATGCCGGCCGCCTCGCGCGGCTCGCGGCCCTCGCGGGCCTCCTCGCGGAGCCGGGCGATCATGAGGATGTTGTAGTCCGTGCCGATGGCGACCACGAACAGATACATGATCACCGGGAGCATGAACATCAGGCCCGAGTGTCCCTGTCCCTTCTGGAAGATCCACACGGTGGCGCCGAGAGTGGCGCCGAAGCCGAGGCCCACCGACGCCATCAGGTACCAGGGGGCGACGACGCTGCGCAGCAGCAGTCCCAGTATCACCATGATGAGGATCGCGGCCACCGGGAAGACCGTCTTGTAGTCGTGGTTCACCGCGGTGTTGATGTCCTTGTAGATCGAGGACATGCCGCCGACGACCGCCTCGGTGCCGTCAGGGGCGTTGGCGTGCGCGACGTCCCGCACCCGGCCGACGGTGTCGATCGCCTTGTCCGTCGACGCCTCGTACTTGAGCGTGACGGTGAAGTCGGCGGTGCTGCCGTCCTTGTTCACCTGTGTCATACGGGCGTTCGCGACCCCGTTCACGGCCCCGAGCTTGCTCACGTACGCGCCGAAGGCGGCCTTGTCCAGCGGCTTGCCGTCGGTGCTGGACAGGTAGACGTCGGTGGGTGCCGCGGCGCCCGCCGAGTACGCCTTCTGCATCTGGTCCTGGACGACCATGGACTCCTTGGTCTTCGGCATGGAGCCCGAGGCCAGGTCGAACGTGGCGTGGTAGCTGAAGATGCCGAGCGACAGCGCGACCAGGACGAGACCGGACACTGCCGCCGCGAGCGCCGGGCGGCGCTGCACCCCACGGCCGAGGGCGGCGAACCGGGCGTTCTCCGGCTCCTTCTGCCAGGACTTGGAAGGCCAGAAGACCTTGGGCCCGATCAGCGAGACCACCGCCGGGACCAGGGTCAGACCCGCAACGAGGGTCGCGCCGACCGCGATGGCGAGCGCCGGACCCATCTGCTTGAGGAAGCCGAGGGTCGACAGCACCAGCGCGAGGAAGGCGATGATGACGGCACCGGCGGCCGAGGCGATGGCCTCGCCGACCCGGCCGACCGCGTTGATCATGGCCTCCTTGGCTTCGTCACCGGCCCGCAGGCGCTCGCGGTAACGGAACATCAGGAACAGGAAGTAGTCCGTGCCCACGCCGAAGAGCACGACGATCAGGATCGACGAGATCGAGCTGTTGGCCTGCAGGCCGAACAGCTTGGTGGCGTAGGCGATCAGGCCGTTGGCGACGGCGGACACCAAGCCGATCAGCACGAGGGGTAGTACGGCCAGGATCGGCGCCCGGAAGATGATCAGCAAGGTCACGAGGATGATCGCGAAGGTGCCGAAGCCGATCAGCGCCTGTCCTCGCTTCGACGAGTCCTGCTGGTCGAGGGCCTGGGCGGCGGAACCGCCGAGCTTGACGTCGAGATGCGTGCCCTGGGCCAGCTTCTTGACGTCGTCGCGCAACACCTTGGCCGCGTCGGCCTGTTTGGGCTGACCGGCGTTCTTGCTGTCCAACTGGACGAGGGTCAGGTCATACCTGCCGTCCTTCGACGGCGGGCCGGGGACGACCTTCTGCACTTCGTCGATGTGCTTCTTGCCCAGTTCCGTGGTGATCCGGGCGACGTCCTGCTTGTCGGCGGCGGTCAGCCTGCCGCCGTCCGTGCGCTGGTACAGCGCGATCGCGGACGGGGTGAAGGCGCTGGGGAACGCCTTCTGCTGGAGATCCGCCGCTTTGATGGACTCGTAACTCTTGGGAAGGAAGCTGCTCTCGTCACTGTTCGAGGGCAGACTCGGAGCGGTGGCGACGATCGCCACCGCGGCGATCAGCCATGCCACGATCGTCCACACTGGATGTCGGACGACAGTGTTGCCAATACGTCGGAACATGCGGAAGGTCCTCCTGGACAGGAAGATCACCGCAGCCCGGGGAGCGGTCCCTGGCATCGGCGACCCCGAACGGCACGTATCGAACGGGCCGGTCGATCGGTTGTCTTGGGCCACATGGTAGTGACCGGGTACGAAGAACATCTCATCAAGTGGTCTCGGCTCGAGTGTCGTTCGAGCGCCCGGGGGACGGGAGCGCACGGGGGACACGGAAGCCTTCGACCGAGGCCGGGCCGCGGGGAGCCCGGAGACGGGACGGGCCGCTCAGCCGAGAACGAACGGGAGTTCGGTGGCAAGGTCACCCAGCACGGCCTTCTGCGCGTCGGTCGGCGTACGGCGTCCGGTGCCGATCAGCAGCGCTTCCCTGTCGGAGAACGCGGCGGGGAACGCGCTCCCGGCGATCTTCTCCAGCGACGCTCGCGCCGCCGCGAGGGTCTCGGCGGGCGGTTGGGCGGCCGACGGCAGATGGGCGATCAGGTCGAGGTGGTGCAAGGTCCACTCGACCACGTACGCGGACAGGTAGTCGCCGACGGTCAGCACCTCGTCGCGCGTGCTGACACGGACCGCCGGATCGGCGAGTTCGGCGGCGCGGCCCGCCGCGGAACCGACGTCGTCCAAGTGGAACTTCAGCCACCGCGGCTCGCCGTAGGCGGCGGCCAGCCGGGGGATCAGCGCGTCGAGCGGATCCTTGCCGGTCGGTGGTTCGACCAGGTTCCAGTAGGTGACCGCGTCCACGGTCGGTTCGGTGTCGGCCGGTGTGACCAGGGTGATCAGGACGTCCTGGGCGTCGATGACCAGGTGGCACACCAGGTCCCGTACCAGCCAGCCGGTACAGCCGGACGGCCGCTCGAAGTCCTCGTCCGGGACTTCCGCGACCGCTGTGCGTAATGCCGTCCACGAGCGTGAGAAGAGATCCACTGGCCGCACGGTAGTGCGAGGCCGACGTGGCGGACAACCGAATTCGCACCGGTCGGCACCGACTCCGGGCCGGGGCTCACCGAGCGGAGGGCGAAAGCCGGTAGGAGGCCGCCAGGTCGCGGACCTCCACCGACAAAAACAGCCGCTCCTCACCCCCGTCGTCCGCCGGCAGGTGCTTGGCGAGCAGGGCCAGAACGCTCTCCGACAGCCGCGCCTTCCGCGCCTGTGACCGGCCGGGCATGAGGCCGACCTCCACATGGACGAAGGCGGCCTCTCCGCTGGGCTCGTCCCCGGCGTACGTCTCCGCCGGGCGGAGCAGCGTCTTGCACACGCCCGACGTACCGGACTCCTCGACCACGAGCGGGTGCAGCTCCTCGACAAGGGCACGAGCATCGAAGGCTGCGGCCAGTCGGGAGGAGTAGTCGATGGTGAGGTGCGGCATGGAGGGCCTTTCACGCGTTCCCCGTAGTTTCGCCAGGCAACTATTTTCCCTCATGCCCCGTCCGCGCCTTACGGCGGGTCGGCTCAGCGCGCGGCGTCCATGCGCTGGGTGCCGATCACCGACAGCAGCCGCAGCGCCTCCTCGGACGGTGTGCCGGGGACGGCGGTGTAGATCACGACCTGCTGGTCCCGGTCGCTGAGGTCGAGGGCGTCGCAGTTGACGGTGACCGGCCCGAGAAGCGGATGCCGGAACGTCTTGCGGAGGGTGCGTTCGCCGTCCACGTCGTGCGCGTCCCACAGCCGGGCGAACTCCTGGCTGTCGTCGTGCAGTTCGCGGATCAGCCCGGTGACCTCGGGATCGTCGGGGTAGCGTGCGGCGGCCGTGCGCAGCCGGCGCACCGCGTGCCGGGCGAACGCGTCGCCATCGGACTCGCCGTACAGGCTCTGCCCCTCGGAACGTCGCCCGAGGAAGGCACGGCGCGCGAGGTTGCGGTCGCGGCGCGGCAGTGCCGAGAAGTCCTCCATCAGAGCGGCGGCCAGCTCGTTCCAGGCGAGCACCTCCAGCGTGGCCGAGGTGACGAAGGCGGCGGACTGCGGCAGCCGGTGGATCAGGTCGAGGATGCTCTGGCGCACCTCGCGCGGGGGCCCGGGCGCACGGTCGGGCGGGGCTCCCGCCAGCAGATGGAGGTGCTCGCGTTCGGCGTCCGACAGCCGCAGGGCGCGGGCCAGCCCGGCCAGTACCTCACGGGACGGACGCGGGCCGCGGGCCTGCTCAAGCCGGGTGTAGTACTCGGTCGAGATGAACGCCAGCTGCGCCACCTCCTCGCGGCGCAGCCCCGGTGTGCGCCGCCGCGGCCCGGCGGCCAGGCCCACGTCGGCAGGGCTGATCCGCTCGCGCCTGCTGCGCAGGAATCCCGCCAGTTCCGCTCTGTCCACACCCCCAGTGTGCGGGTGGACCGCGAGCCCCATCCAGGTACTGAGGGTGCCTGGCTCGGACCCGTCCCGCGGGCGCACGCTCGCTGCCATGGACCACACACCGAACGGGGACACGCCCCCGCAGGGCCTGCTGGCCGGCAAGGTCGCCTTCATCACCGGCGCGGGGCGCGGAATCGGCGCCGCCGCGGCGCGGCTCTTCGCCCGGGAAGGGGCCCGGGTCCTGCTCGCGGCCCGTACCGAGGGCCAGCTGAAGGCCGTCACCGAGAAAGTGCGGGCGGCGGGCGGCACCGCGGACCACGTCGTGTGCGACCTGGCCGACACGGCGAGCGTGCGGGCCGCCGTGGACCGTACCGTCGACCTGTACGGCCGCCTCGACATCGCTTTCAACAACGGCGCGACGATCCAGCCGCCGGGCCCCATGGACCAGCTCCCGGAGGCCGAGTTCGACCACGTGTACAGGGTGAACCTCAAGAGCGTGTGGCTGGCCATGGTCGCCGAGGTCGCCGCCATCCGGGCCACCGCCGGCACGGGCGCCATCGTCAACAACTCGTCCGTCGGCAGTCTGCGGGGCAACCCCGAACTGCCCGCGTACGGTGCGATGAAGCGGGCGGTGAACAGCCTCACCGAGTCGGCGGCGGTGACGTACGGACCCGAAGGCATCCGCGTCAACGCGATCGCGCCCGGCAACACCCTGACGGAGATGATCCGGGCCTGGGAAGCGGAGGCGCCCGGTCTTCAGGACCGGCTCACGGCGCTCACCCCGCTGCGCCGTGCGGCCGTTCCCGAGGAGATCGCCGAGGCCGCCGCCTGGCTGCTGAGCGACCGTTCCTCCTTCGTGACGGGCACGGTGCTGCGGGTCGACGGCGGCGCACGCGCCTGACCGGGCGCGGGGTCAGCCGAGACCGAGGACGCTCATGGTGCGCTCGGCCATGCGCTGCTCGCCGAGCGCGTTGGGGTGGACCGGGACGATGTTCTGCCCGAAGAGGAGCGGCTCGATCCACCGGGTGCCGACGGCCTGGCACGCGTCGTGCCCCTCGGACGCCTCGGAGAAGTCCACGTACGTGGCCCCGGTCTCCGCGGCGGCGCGCTGCACGACGGCGTTGAGATGGGCCTGCAGAGCGTGCAGGTAGGGCACGTCGCCGGAGGCTACCGGCAGCCGGGCGAAGCAGGACGGGTCGGCGGTGGCGGGCGTGATCCACGGGTAACCCAGCACTGCGACGCGGGCGCCCGGCGCCTTGGCCCGCACGGCACGCAGCGCGTTCTTCAGCGCGGGGTAGGTCTTCGCGTCGATCGCGTCGTCGAAGGAGGTGCCGTAGGTGTCCTTGCACGGACTGCCCTTGCCCCCGCTGAGGATGCCCGCACTGCCGCAGGCGAGCATGGCGCCTATGAAGGTGCCGTTGTCGTTGCCGCCGATCGTCAGCGTCACCAGATCGGTGTCCGCGCCGACCGCGTCCGCCTGCGGGGCGAGGCCGGGGTACTGGGACGTTGTGAAGTCCTTGGTCTGGGCGGCGCCGCAGGTGACGTCCGTCAGCCGAGCCCCGGAGCGGGCGGCGATGACGTGGGGGTAGTTGGCCGTGGAGCGCAGGCAGACCAGGTTGCTCGTGTCGACGGGCAGGACGCCCGAGGCGGCGCTGTAACTGTCGCCGAGGGCGGCGTAGTTGAGCGGTGTCGTGGCGTGGGCGGGTACGGCGGCGGGGCCGAGGGCCAGCGCGCCGGCGAGTGCGGAGGCCACGGCGACGGCACGGCGCAGGGCAGGCTTGGGCATGGGCGGGTGCTCCCTCTTCTCGGGTGGGGGGCGCAGAGCAGGCGGGCATGACGGGGCCCGCGCGTGTGCTGGTGCGCGAGAAAGCGGCGGCTCGGAGCAGTGGGGAAGTGGCAGTGGGGAAGTGCCCGTTCGCGGGATTACCGCGGGGTTCTACCGATAGGTAATGTGCGGTCGCCGCGCCACGGAGTCAACGTTGTTGACAGAAATTCTTGAAACGGGGCCCGGTCCTGTCGGCCCGACGAGCGGCGCATGGAGCGGTGGGCCGTCGGCTGGGAGCGGTTCGACGCCCACAGGGGCCCGAGGACGGGCTGAGACCGCCATCTCTTACCGAGTCGTGACGTGGCGGTCGTGTGCCCCGGTCCCGGCGCCGTCCGCGTCTAGCGTGGCCGTATGCGTGTACTGGTCACCGGCGGAGCCGGGTTCATCGGGTCCCATGTCGTCGAGGCGCTGCGAGCGCGCGGGCACGAGGCACTCTCGTACGACGTCCGGGAGGATCCCGGCGCGGACGTGCGCAACCCGGCGTCCGTGGCACGGGCGCTGGCGGGGGTGGACGCCGTCTGCCACCAGGCGGCGATGGTCGGGCTCGGCAACGGTGTCGCCGACGCGGCGGAGTACGTCTCGCGCAACGATCTCGGCACGGCCGTGCTGGTCGCGGCCATGGCGGAGGCGGGGGTACGGCGCCTGGTGCTCGCGGGGTCGATGGTGGTGTACGGGGAGGGGCGTTACGCGTGCCCCCGTCACGGGGTCGTACGCCCCGGACCGCGGGCCAAGGCCGACCTGGAGGCGGGCCGCTTCGAACCACCCTGCCCGCGGTGCGGTGCGTCGCTCGCCCCCGGTCTCGTCACCGAGGACGCCCCGCCCGACCCGCGCAACGTCTACGCCGCGACCAAACTCGCCCAGGAACACCTGTCGGCCGCCTGGGCCCGCGCCACCGGCGGCACCGCGATCTCGTTGCGCTACCACAATGTGTACGGCCCCCGGATGCCACGCGACACCCCGTACGCCGGCGTCGCCTCCTTCTTCCGCTCGGCCCTCGAACGCGGCGATGCTCCGCGAGTGTTCGAGGACGGCCGGCAACGGCGGGACTTCGTCCATGTACGGGACGTGGCCGCGGCCAACGTCCTGGCGCTGGAGGCCGGGCCCCGCCCGGGAATCCTCACGGCGTACAACACCGGCAGCGGTGAGCCGCACACGGTCGGCGACCTGGCCCGCGCCCTGTCCGCCGCCCACGGCGGCCCGGACCCGGTCGTCACCGGCGAGTACCGCCTGGGGGACGTCCGCCACATCACGGCGGACTCCTCCCGGCTGCGTGCGGAACTCGGCTGGAAGCCGGAGGTGGCCTTCGCGGAGGGAATGCGGGAGTTCACGCGAACGCACTGAGCGTGTCCCCACCAGCGGGACGGCGTCGCCAACGATCATGGCGGTTGATGCGCACGGATTTCGCATGACCGAGTCGAAAGGACAGCCATGTCGCGACGGACCCTGAGACCGACCCGCGCCCAGGTCGCAGCGCTGCTCACCGCGCCGGTGCTCGGCCTGGGCCTCCTCGTCCCACCGGCCTTCGCGGACACGCCGCCGCCCGGCCAGAAGATCGACGGCGCGACCGTCATCGACAGGGTCTGCCGGCAGGCGAACGACGATCCCGAGGACGGCCCGGGCCTGTCCTGCGAGAAGGACATCGCGCCGATGCTCTCGCGTCTCATCGGCCCGGGGAGCGGGCTCACCTGCCGGAGCCAGTCCCCGAGCGCCATCGACTGCCGCCGGGAGAGGTGACCGTTCGCGCCTACCCCGTCGGAAGGGTCACCTCGAAGCGGCAGCCGCCCGGGATGTTGCGGACGGTGGCCCGGCCCTGATGGGCCTCGACGATGCCCCGTACGATCGCCAGCCCCAGCCCCGCACCGGCGGGCGGGGTCCGGGCGTCGGTGCCGCGCCAGCCGGTGTCGAAGACGCGCGGCAGGTCCTCCTCGGGGATGCCGCCGCAGCCGTCCGTGACGGACAGCACCACGCCGTCGTCGGTGCGCTCGGCGGCGACCGCGACGGTGCCGTCCGGCGGGGTCCGGCGGATGGCGTTGACCAGGAGGTTGCCGAGCACGCGGGTCATCTCCTTGCCGTCCACCTCCACCGGAACGGCTTCGACGCGATCGCCCACCAGCCGTACCCCGTGTTCCCGGGCGAGCGGGTCGGCGCCGGCCAGTGCGTCGCAGACCAGGTCGTACAGGGAGATCCGGGCCGGGCTCAGCGGGAGGGTGCCGGCATGGATGCGGGAGAGTTCGAAGAGGTCGCCGACCATGTCGTTGAGCCGTTCGACCTCGGTGCGGATCTGCTTGAGGTAGCGGCCGGGGTCGGCGGCCACACCGTCCTCCAGCGCCTCCGACATGGCGCGCAGCCCGGCGAGCGGGGTACGCAGGTCGTGCGAGATCCAGGCGACCAGCTCGCGCCGGGACTTCTCCAAGGCCCGCTCCCGCTCCCGGGATTCGGCCAGCCGTGCGCTGGTGGCGGCCAACTCGCGGCCGAGGGCGTCCAGTTCGGCGGTGGCCGGGCGGTGCGGGGCGGCGAAGGCTCCGGCGTCGCCGAACGAGCGGGCGGCGTCGGTGAGTTCCCGGCTGCGGGCGACGACCCAGCGGCCCAGGAGCAGCGCGGTGGCCAGGGAGACCACGGCCGCCATCGCGACGACGGTGGTGACCACGGTCAGGTCGTGCGAGGACAGGAACATCGCCCAGGCGACGGCGAGGGTGCCGGCGAGCATCGCGCCGACACCGACCGCCGCGACCACGGCGACGGAGGCGGTGAGCGAGCGGCGCCGGATCAGGCGCAGCACGCCCGCTCCCGCGACACCCGCGGCCGCCGCGCCGGCGAAGGCGTAGAGGGCGATGAGGAAGGTGTCCCACATGGTCAGTGCACCGCCTCGCCGTTGTCGGAGCCGGGCTCGAAGCGGTAGCCCACGCCCCACACCGTCTGGATCAGGCGGGGCCGGGCCGGATCGTCCTCGACCTTGCCGCGCAGCCGCCGGACATGGACGGTGACGGTCGACAGGTCGCCGAAGTCCCAGCCCCAGACCTCGCGCATCAGGTCCTCCCGGCTGTAGGCCCGGCCCGGGTGCCGCAGGAAGAAGGCGAGCAGGTCGAACTCGCGGAGGGTGAGGGCGAGTTCGGCGCCGTTCTTGGTGGCCCGGCGGGCGTCGGGGTCGACGGTGAGTCCGGCCGCGGCGAGCCGGTGCCCGGTGGCGGAGGGGCGGCTGCGGCGCAGCACCGACTCCACCCGCAGGACCAGTTCGCGGGGGCTGAAGGGCTTGGTGACGTAGTCGTCGGCGCCGACCTCCAGGCCCAGGATGCGGTCGTCCTCGTCGCCTCGGGCGGTGAGCATGATGACCGGCACGGGCCCGCCGGCCCGCATCCGCCGGCACACCTCCAGGCCGTCCATGCCCGGAAGCATCAGGTCGAGCACCACGAGGTCGGGCCGGTGCGCGGCGGCTCGGGTGAGGGCGCTCGGGCCGTCGTCGGCGCGGTCGACCGCATAGCCGGCGCGGTGCAGATATCCGGTGACGACCTCGGCGACGGTCGGATCGTCGTCCACGACCAGGATCCGGGCCGTCTCGCCTGCGGCTTCGGTCCCGTGGGGCTCGTACAGCGATTGCATGGCTCCAGCGTCGCACCGTGCGCCCCGCGGCGTGCGGCCGCGGGTCCGGCGTCCGCGTTTCGTAAGGACCATGAGTCCGATATGCCCGATTGGCGTTCGTAGGGTGAAACCGTGACGACCACTTCAGCGGACGTCGACGTGGTGCTGCCCTGCCTGAACGAGGCCGAGGCCCTGCCCTGGGTGCTCGGCCGGATCCCGGCCGGCTGGCGCGCCCTCGTCGTCGACAACGGTTCCACCGACGGCTCCCCCGACGTCGCCCGCGCGCTCGGTGCGACGGTGGTGCACGAGCCGCGGCGCGGTTTCGGCGCCGCCTGCCACGCCGGGCTGACCGCGGCCACCAGCGACATCGTGTGCTTCTGCGACTGCGACGCCTCCCTCGACCCCGCGCTGCTCGTTCCCTTCGTGCGGGAGATCCGTGACGGCGCGGCCGACCTGGTCCTCGGCCGGCGGCGCCCCGAGGGCCGGGGCGCCTGGCCGGCGCACGCCCGCGCCGGCAACCTCGCGCTGGCCCGGATGCTGCGCCGCCGTACCGGGCTGCGCCTGCACGACCTGGGCCCGTTGCGCGCCGCCCGCCGTGAGCCGCTGCTCGCGCTCGGCCTCACCGACCGGCGCAGCGGCTATCCGCTGCAGATGGTCGTCCGCGCGGCCGACGTCGGCTGGCGCATCGCCGAGCACGACGTGCCCTACCGTCCGCGCACCGGCGCCTCCAAGGTGACGGGCACCTGGCGCGGCACCTGGCAGGCGGTGCGGGACATGAGCCGCGTGCTGGCCGAGACCCCGGCCGACGGGGGGCTCGTACGGTGACCACGTTGCTCGTCATCGCGAAAGAACCGCTGCCAGGGCGGGTCAAGACCCGGCTCACCCCGCCGTTCACGCCGCAGCAGGCGGCTCGGCTCGCCGAGGCGGCGCTCGCGGACACCCTGCATGCCGTGGCGGCGGCCCCGGCGACCCGGCGGGTCCTCGTCCTCGACGGGGCGCCGGGGGACTGGCTACCGGCTGGCTTCGAGGTGCTGCCGCAGTGCGCGGGCACGCTGGACGAGCGGCTGGCGGACGCCTTCGCGCACTGCTCAAGCCCGGCGCTGCTCATCGGCATGGACACCCCACAGGTGACGCCGGACCTGCTCACCGTGGACTTCGACGGCTGCGACGCGTACTTCGGCCCGGCCGAGGACGGTGGTTTCTGGGCCCTGGGCCTGGCCGAGCCCGACCCGGCCCTGCTGCGGGGCGTGCCCATGTCGACGTCCGTGACCGGGGCCGTGCAGCACGAGCGGCTGCTGGCCGCCGGGCTGCGGGTGCGCGAGCTGCCCCGGCTGCGGGACGTCGACACCGTCGCCGACGCGCACGCCGTCGCCGCGCTGGCCCCGCGCGGCCGGTTCGCCGCCCAGCTGGCCCGCTGTACGCCGGTCACGCCGTGATGGGCGGCCATGTCGCCTGGGCGACCGCGGATCCCTACTCCGCCGCCCTGCGCACCGGCCGCGGCCCGCTGTTCCTGCGCCGCACCGACGGCTGGCTGCTGCCGCTGGAGGTGGAACGCTGGTGCGGGCGGGCCGATCAGGTCGACAGGGAGGTCCTGGACCGCTGCGAGGGCGCCGTCCTGGACGTCGGCTGCGGTCCCGGCCGGCTGGTGGCGGAACTCGCCGCCCGGGGCCGTACCGTGCTCGGCATCGACGTCAGCGCGGCCGCCGTCGACCACACGGTCCAGCTGGGCGGGCAGGCGCTGCGGCGCTCGGTCTTCGAGCCGTTGCCCGGCGAGGGCCGCTGGGACACGGTGCTGCTCATGGACGGCAACATCGGCATCGGCGGGGAGCCGTCCGTGCTGCTGGAGCGGGTGGCCGCGCTGCTGCGCCCGGGGGGTCTGCTGATCGCCGAGACCGTACCGGGACACGTCGACGAACGCGCCCGGGTCCAGGTGGTCGACACGGTCGGCGCCTCCCGGGCCACCGGCACCCCGTTTCCCTGGGCGCGCCTCGGCACCCCGGCCCTGCTGCGGTACGCGCGCAGGGCCGGGTGGCGGTCGGTGGCTCAGTGGTCGGCGGGCGGCCGGTGCTTCGCCGCCCTGCGTACCCGCCATACGAGCAGCAGCGCCGAGCCGCCGAAGAGGACGGCGGTGATCAGCAGCCAGCGGGTGAGGAAGCCGTCCGGAGAGAGTCCGGTGGCGGACCGGTAGCGCCCGGCCGTCATGCCGCTGATCAGCGGGAACCAGACGAGCAGGAGCAGCCCGGACAGCAGGGCCGGAACGCGCACGTACAGCGTCCAGCCGCGCCGTCCGGCCGCCGCCAGGCCGCCGGTGACCGCCCGGTCGGCCGCCGTGTACAGCGGCAGCAGGACGAGGTCGTGCAGCAGGGCGGCGCCCACGATCCACAGCGCCACCCCGAACCAGTCACCGGCGAGCAGCCGCACCCCGGCGTACGTGGCGAGCGCGAACGAGCAGGCGAGCAGCAGCAGTTGGAAGGGGCTGCCGAGGCTGAGGCGAGGCGGCATCACAGGTCTCCGAAGGTCAGCCGGCCCACCCACTTGGTGTTGAGCACACCGGGTGCCGCCGGGACGATGATCCGAGCCGGGTGGCCGTGGTCGGGGGACAGTTCCTCGCCGTTGACGAAGAGGGCGAGCAGGGAGCGTCCGTCGGCCACCTGGTTGGCACGCAGGGCCGCACGCCGGAACGCTCCGTGCCGTTGCAGGGACTCCACGAGCACGTCCGGCGGATCCGCGTCGTACCCGACGAGCGCGGCGAGGTCACGCAGCCGTACCCCGCGCCACCACTGGTCCGCGGTCGACCAGCCCTCCACGCAGGCGATGGGCAACGACGCGCTGTGCTGGGGCAGTCGGAGCAGCTGGGCGCGGCTGAGCCGGACGGTTCCGGTGCGGCCGGTGACGACGAGCCGCCAGGCGTCCTCGTGGGTGTCGGCCGCAGTGATGCCGGCGTAGGCGGCGGTCTTGTTGATCTGGAAGCCGTTCGGGCCGCCGCCGGGGTCGGCGGTGCCGTGCGGCGCGAGCAGGGCAGTACGACGGAAGGGCCCGCCCAGGCTCTGCCCGACCGTGGTCAGGAACAGCAGCAGCGAACCGCCGCCGACCAGCGCCAGCGCGCCGCGCCGGGAGACGGTGGGCGTCGCGGGGCGCGGGGAGACGAGGTCGTTCTGCTCCTGCCCGCGCCGCCGTACGGCGCGTACCGCAGCGGGTGTCTTCAGCGCGGCGTGTGCGACGAACGCGGCGAAGAACACCCATGCCCCGTAGAAGTGCAGCGGGTAGAAGGAGCCCGGGAAGACATAGTCCAGCTGGACGTTGAGGACTCCGGTGGTGAACTCGAACAGTCCTCCCCCGACGAGCAGCAGCAGGGAGATCCGCTCCAGCGCATGGGCGAGGGAGCGGGCCGGGGGCAGGGTGAAGAGCCTGGGCACCACCGACCACAGTTTGGCCAGCAGGACCGGGATCAGGGTGATGCCGAGGGTGACGTGGACGCCTTGGGTGAGCCGGTACAGCCACACCGGGCCGGTGGGCCAGGCGAAGAGGTAGAAGCCCAGGATGCCCTTGTCCGGAGTCATGTCGTTGACCCGCGACAGGCCCGGGTTGTAGGCGGCGTACGACACCAGGCCGGTCACGAACAGCACGGTGACGCCGACGAGCAGGACGAGGCCGAGCACCGAGGTGAACCAGGGGCCGCGCAGGGGGCTGCGCCAGAAGCCTGGGGACGTGGGAAGCCGGGGATGGTCGCGCATGTCCCGACCGTAGGCCGGGACACCCCCGGAAAAGGGTCTGCGACCGGTGACGAAACGCTGACGTCGGGCCCGCACGGCGGCCGGTCGTCCTTCCTCCGGCCTAGCGTTCCGGTGTGACCCGATCTCTCCGCCGTGACCTGTACGCCGCCGCTGCCGCCGCCCTCCTCGTGACGGCGGCCGTCGTCATCGGCCGGCACATCCAGGACACCCGCCACACCCTGTTCGTGCACTGGCCGCCGCTGTTCGCGGACTGGGACCCGCATATCGGCCCCGGCACCCCGGCGGCCCTGGCGGTGGCGGCGGCCACCGTGGCCCACGGCCCCGCCCTCGCGGCCCGGCTGCCCTGGCGCGGGCTGCTCGCGGCGGCCTGGGCGAGCGCCCTGGCCTGGATCCTGTCCCTCGCCCTGGTCGACGGCTGGCACCAGGGCATCGCCGTCAGGCTGACCACGACCAACGAATACCTGCGGGTCATCGGCCGCTTCCACGACATCCCGGCCACCCTGCGCGACTTCACCCACCACATCGTCAGCGGCACCCCCGACCCCTGGCCCGCGCATATCGCCGGCCATCCGCCGGCCGCCACGCTCACCTTCGTGCTGCTGGACCGGATCGGACTGCGGGGCGGTGGCTGGGCCGGGATGTGGTGCATCACGGTCGGTGCGACGGGCTGCGTCGCCGTGCTGATCGCGCTGCGCGCGCTGGCCGACGAGACGCTAGCGCGCCGGGCCGCGCCGTTCCTGGTGCTGGCCCCGGCCGCGGTGTGGCAGGGCACCTCCGCCGACGCCTACTTCGCGGCCGTCGCCGCCTGGTCCCTGGCCCTGCTCGCCCTGGCCCTGACCCGACGGTCCCACGGGTACGCGGCGGCCTCGGGCCTCCTGTTCGGCCTGACCTGCTACCTCTCCTACGGTCTCACGCTGTTCGCCCTGATCGGCGCTGCGGTCGTCGCGCTCGCGCGCCGCGAACTGCGGGACCGCCCGGCCGTCCTGGTGTCCCTGTTCGCCGGGCTGGCCGTGTTCCCCGTGCTGTTCACGCTCGCGGGCTTCGACTGGTGGCACGCCTACCACCTCCTCGTCACGCGCTACTACCAGGGCGTCGGCGGCACCCGTCCCTACGGCTACTGGGTCTGGGCCAACCTCGCCTGCACCGTCCTCATCACCGGGCCGGCCACGGCGGCGGGCCTGCGCCGGACGACCATGACGCTGCTCCCGGGGACCGGCGCCCGGCGCCCCGCGGACCTGCGTCTGGCGCTGCTGGTCTCCGTCGCGCTGTGCGCCCTGCTGGTCGCCGACCTGTCCGGGATGAGCAAGGCGGAGACGGAACGCATCTGGCTGCCCTTCGCACTCTGGCTCCTCCCCGCCTGCGCCCTCCTCCCCCACCCCCGCCCCTGGCTCACCGCGCAGGCCGTCCTGGCCCTGCTCCTCAACCATCTGCTCCTGACGGGCTGGTGAGTGCTCCCGAGCAGGGTGACGCCCCGTGACCGCCGTGCGGTCCGGGCGTTGCCCTGGGCGTGGGGCGGGGCCGTTGTGGCCGGAATGGCGTACTGGTGCGGGGCGTACCGCTGCCACTTCGCTGAGCAGAAACGGCAGGAAGGACAGGGGAGATGGACTTCGGCAGCGTCGGTCGGCGCGGATTTCTCGGTACGGCGGCGGCAGGGCTGGTCACAGCGGTCTCCGCACGGCCGGCGACGGCGGCAGGAGCCCCTGCCGGACCGGGCGCCCCGGCCCGCGCCGGCGAACGGGTGCTCACCTACACGCAGTTGACCGGCGGTTCGGTCACCGGCAGCCGGGCCGGCGGTGACCTGATCGCCGAGGTCCAGGGGGTGCTGTGGCGGGTGTCCCGGGGCGGCGGCCGGGCCGTACAGGTGACGGGCTGGGAGCTGGAGGCGACGCGCCCCGCGCTGTCGCCCGACGGGAAGACGCTGGCCGTGTGCGGTTATCGCGGGGGTGGCTTCCACCTGTGGTCGCTGCGGCCGGACGGCGACGGGCTGCGGCAGTTGACGGACGGGCCCTGGGACGACCGCGGGGTCGCCTGGTCGCCGGACGGCACCCGACTGGCCTTCTCCTCCGAACGCGGCGGGGACGCCACGTCCGGTTCCTCCTACGGGCTGTGGGTGCTGGACGTGGCCGACGGCCGGCTACGGCAGCTCACCGGCGGGGACCACGAGGACTTCGACCCGGCCTGGTCGGCGGACGGGCGGTCGCTGGTGTGCGTGCGCGCCGCCCACACCCCGGGCGGCGGCAACGACGGCGGGCTGTCGCTCGTGCGCGCACCGGTGGCGGGCGGCCCCGCCCGGGTACTGCGCACGGTGACCGGCGGGCGGCTGCTGTGCCCGTCCGTCTCGCCCGCGGGGCGGATCGCGTATGTGCAGCTGACCGGCGCGGGCAGCCCCGGGCAGCCGGCCGACGCGGCACGGCTCATGGTCGACGGTGAGGTCGTCACGGCCGACGAGGACCTGGCGGCCGCTCCGCCGTGCTGGCTGAGCGAGGACGAGCTGCTGTACGTCGGGGACGGCCGGATCCGCGTCCGCTCCCTCGCCGCGTCCTCGGTGCGGGAGGTTCCCTTCACCGCGCGGATGACGGTGCCCGGTCCGTCCCGGGGACGTCGACGGGCGCCCCTCGCACCCGAGTTGCCGGCCCCGGTGCGCGGTCTGCACCGGCCGGCCCTGTCGCCGGACGGTCGCAGCGTGGCCTTCGTGGCGCTGAACGCCCTGTGGCTGCTACCAGTCGACGGCACGCCGCGCAAGCTGCTCCAGGCTGCCGACGTGCACTTGGTGCAGATGCCGGCGTGGGCACCGGACGGGCGCAGCCTGCTGTACTGCACGGACCGGGACGGGCTGGTGGCCGTACGCCGTCATCACCTCGGCAGTGGCGCCGACGAGCCGTTGACCGAGGGCGGCCGGCTGTATCCCGCGCTGTCACCCGACGGCTCCCGGCTGGCCTGCCAGGACGTGACCGGGAACCTGCTGCTGCGCACCCTGGCCACGGGCGCCGAGGAGGTGCTGGCCCGGCCGCTGGCCACCGACGGGCCGCCCGGCGCGCCCACCTGGTCGCCCGACGGCCGGTACGTGGCGTTCTGCGACCGCAACCGGCTCAACCAGCGGTTCCGTGAGGGCTACAACCTGATCCGCGTCATCGACACCCGCACCGGCGGCGAACGCCGTCACCTGCCCGCCGAGCACCAGTCGCTGTCCGACCGGGTCGCCGCCGGGCCGGTGTGGTCGCCCGACGGCCGCTATATGGCGCTGGTCGCCGAGTCGGCGCTGTGGCTGCTGCCCGTGACGGCCGACGGCACCCCCGCCGGCCCGGCCCGCCGGCTCACCAACGAGCCGGCCGACCACCCCAGCTGGTCCGCGGACTCCGGCACGCTGCTGTACCTGTCCGAGGGCCGGCTGCGCCGCCTGTCCCTCACCACCGCGCGCGCCCGCACGCTCCCGCTCGGCCTGACCACCGGGCGCGGGGCGAGCGACGTGGCCGAACCGCTGCGGATCCACGCCGGCCTGCTGTGGGACGGCACCGGCACGCCACCGCGGCACGACGTCGACATCCTCGTCACCGGCAAGCGGATCACCGCCGTCGAGCCACACCGGGCCCGCCGCCCCGGACACCGCACCCTGGACGCCTCCGGCCGGACCGTCGTCCCCGGCCTCGTCGACAGCCACACCCACCCGTACCCGGCCACCTACGGCGCCCGCCAGAGCCTGACCACGCTCGCGTACGGCATCACGACCACGTTCTGCCTGGGCAGCCCGCTGTACGACGCGGTACGCCTGCGCGAGGCGGTCGGCTCCGGGACCCTGCTCGGCCCGCGGCAGCTCGCCTGCGCCGAACTGATCGACGGCGCGCGCACCGCGTACAGCATGGGCCGCGCCCACCGCACCCGGGACGGTGTCCGGCGCACGCTCCGGCGCGCCGCCGCCCTGGACGTCGACTTCGTGAAGACGTATGTGCGTGCCCCGGGCGAGGTCATGGCCGAGGCGGCCGAGGCGGCCCATGCGCTGGGCGTGCCCAGCGGCAGCCATCTGTGCGCGCCGGGCCGGGTGGCGGGGCAGGATCTGACCACCCATCTGCAGGCCACCCAGCGCCTGGAGTACGGGCACGCCACCACCCCGCTCGGCCGCATCGGCCAGGATCTGGTGCAGCAGTACGCCGACGGTTCCTTCGCCCTGATCATCACGCCCTTCAGCGCGCAGATCCTGCTCGCCGCGGATCCCGGGCTCGCCGAGGATCCGCGCGTGACACACCTCATGCCGCCCTGGGACGTCGCCCTCGTCCGCGCACACGCCGGCACCGCGCCCACCGACGCGCAACGGCAGGCCCTGGCCACGGAGATGGCCGACTACCGGCGCCTCGCGTCGAACGGCGCCCGTGTCGCCCTGGGCACCGACGCGCCCCTGGTCCCGGTCGGGCTCTCGCTGCACCTGGGCCTGCGCGCCCTGGTCGCGCACGGCTTCACCGCCGCCGAGGCCCTGCACACCGCGACCGTGGAGCCGGCCCGTCTGCTCGGACTCGACGCCGACCTCGGGACGGTGGAGGAGGGCAGGATCGCCGACCTGGCGATCGTCGACGGAGACCCGTTCTCCGACTTCGACGCCCTCGTCCGCATCCCGGCCGTGGTGCGCGAGGGAGTCCCGTACGCGCAGGGCGACTTGACGTCGGCTCACCGGCCCGCCGTGGTGCACGAACCTCCCCGGGACATGTCCTGGCTGAAGGTGGCCGAACGGCTCCGGCGGGGGTCGTGCTGCCATCCCGGCGCGGACGGGTGAGGCAGCCCGGCGGTAGATCTCGCAGACGCCGGCCGACGGCATGACGTCCTCGTCCCCGCAGGACTGGGTCAGGCGTCCTCGTCGTCGGTGGCGGTGCGGCCGGCCAGTCGTTCGTAACGCTGTCTGGCCGCCTGCGGCGTGCCGAGCCCGAGGCCGAAGGCGATCTCCGGCCAGGTCATGCCCCGGCCGCGGGCCATCTGGAGGAGCGAGGCCTCCAGTTCGTCCAGCTCCGCTCGCACCAGCGGCACGAGGCTCAGCGCGGCCGTGATGTCGGCACGGTCCACCTCCGGCTCGCCCTTGTCGAGCAGCGCGGCGCCGCTCAGCAATGAACGAACTGTCTGCCGTCTCAGTGCGTCGGCGCGGTGATCTCCCGCTTGAGGATCTTGCCGCTCGGGCCCATCGGCAGCGCGTCCGTCAGCCAGAGGCGGCGCGGGTACTTGTAGGCGGCCACCCGGTCCCGCACGAACCGCTGCAACTCCTCGGTGTCCGCCTGGCTCCCCGGCCGCAGCACGACCGCGGCGGCCACCTCCTCGCCGAGCCGCTCGTCGGGCACGCCGAGGACCGCGGCGAGGGCGACGGCGGGATGCTCGTGCAGCACCTCCTCGATCTCGCGCGGGTAGACGTTGTAGCCGCCGCGGATGATGAGGTCCTTCTTCCGGTCCACGATGTACAGATAGCCGTCCTCGTCCTGGCGGGCCAGGTCCCCGGTGCGCAGCCAGCCGTCGGGGATGGTGGCGGCGGTCTCCTCGGGGCGGCGCCAGTACTCCTTCATCAGGTTGGGTCCGCGCACGGCCAGTTCGCCGACCTCGCCCGGTGCCACGTCCCGGCCGAAGTCGTCCAGCAGCCGGACCTCGACGTCGCGGATGGGCGTGCCGATGGAGCCGGGCTTGCGCGGGCGGTCGGGGTGGTTGAAGGAGACGACGGGGCTGGTCTCGGACATGCCGAAGCCCTCCAGCACCATGCAGCCGAAGCGCCGCTCGAACCCGTGCAGGATCTCCACCGGCAGCGAGGCGCCGCCCGAGATGCACATACGCAGGGTGGAGACGTCGGCCGCGGTGGCGCCCGGGTGCTGGAGCAGCGACGCGTACATGGTCGGGACGCCCTCGAAGACGGTGGCCCGGTCGCGGACGATGGCGTCGAGCACGGCCTGCGGCTCGAAGCGGGGGACGAGGGTGAGGGACGCCCCGCTGTGGACGGCGACGTTCATGGTGCAGGTCTGCCCGAAGATGTGGAACAGCGGCAGGCAGCCGACGATCACGTCGTCGGAGGTGAGCCGTTGTACGTCGGTGACGTTGACCTCGGTGTTGTGGCGGAGCCCGGAGTGGGTGAGCGCGGCGCCCTTGGGCCGGCCGGTGGTGCCCGAGGTGTAGAGCAGCACGGCGATGTCGTCACCGGCGGCAGCCGTCACCTCGTACTCCGGCTCCAGGCGCGCCAGTTCGGCGGGGAAGGCGGCCGGTTCGACCGTCAGGTGCCGTACGTCCGCGGCGGCCGCGCCCGCGGCGCCCTCGCCGGGCGCCCGGTGCCACTCGAAGAGCAGCACGGCGCCGGAGTCCCGCAGGTGGTACTCGGTCTCGCGCTCCTTCAGCAGCGGGTTCATCGGCACCACGATGCCGCCGGCGCGCAGCACGGCGTAGTACAGGACGACGAACTCGGGCACGTTCGGGAGCATCAGTGCGACGCGGTCGCCGGAGCGCAGGCCCTCGGTGCGCAGCAGGGCGGCGGCCTGGGCGCTGAGCCGGTCCAGTTCGGCGTAGGTGGTGGTCGCGGTGCCGAGCCGCAGCGCCGGGCGCTCCGGCAGCCGTCGCGCCGTCCGAACCAGGAATTCCGCCAGATTGGCCATGATGCCTCCTCGCACGCATGCTCCCGCCGCGCTCACGGGTCCCGCCGCGGGCGCTCCCGGCATGGTGGCGTGCACGGTCATGGCCGTCCATGGTGACGCCGACAGTTCGCCCGTACCGGGTTTGTTTCGGGGAACAAACAGACCGCTGTACGCTGCGGGGATGGGTCTGTCCAATGTGGGCGCGGCGTTGCGTGCGAGGCTCCCGGAGCTGGGCGTGCGGATGGCCGAGCGCATCCGTGCGGAGGTCGAGTCGTACGCGGACGACTCGCTGATCCCGTTCGCCTCGCTCAGGGACTCCTGCGAGGGAAACGCCGATCTGCTCCTCGGGCGCTTCGCCTACGGCGCCGAGCCCGACGTCGGCGCCGCTCAGCAGACCGGACGGCTGCGCGCCGAGCAGGGCGTGCCGCTCGCGGACACCCTGCACGCGTACCGGGTCGGTTTCGAGCTGCTCTGGTCGGAGATGGTCGACGAGGCGCGCCGGCACCCGGAGGTCACGGACGCGGAGCTGGTGGCCGGTTCCTCGGAGATCTGGGCGCTGTTCGGCCGGTACGCGGAGGCCGTCGCGGCCGCCTATCGCGAGGCCAGCGCGGAGCTGGCGCTGCAGCGCGAGGCCCGCCGTTCGGCCCTGGCCGAGGCCTTGTTCACGGGCGCCCTAGCGGATCGCACGACGCCCTGGGAGGCGGCCCGGCAGCTCGGTCTGCCGGAGCGCGGGCCGTACGCGGTCGTGGCCGCGGCCGTGCCGGATCCCGGCCAGGAGCCGCTGCCCGGGATCGAGGCGGCGCTGCGCCGCTCCGGCGTGCCGTCGGTGTGGCGGCTGCTGCCGGACCAGCAGATCGGGCTGGTCTCGCTCGGGTACCGGGACGCGGAGACGGTGAGCCTGCGCGCGCTGCGCCGCCGGCGCGCCCGGGTCGGCGTCAGTCCCCGGTTCGACTCCCTGCGGGACACGCCGCAGGCGCTGCGGTTCGCCCGGCTGGCCCTGGCCGGTCCGTCCGGCGAGGGTCCGGGGGTCACCCGGTTCGACGACAGCCCGCTGGCGATGCTGGTGGCCGCGGCCCCGCCGGAGGCGAGCCGGCTGGTCGAGGTCGCGCTGGGCCCGCTCCTCGCCCTGCCGGAGGCGGAGCGGGCGCGGCTGCTGCAGACCCTCGGTCACTGGTTCGCCTCGGGTGGAGTGGCCGCCGGCGCCGCGGAACGGCTCTTCGTCCACCCCAACACCGTGCGCTACCGGCTGCGCCGCATCGAGGAGTTGACCGGGCGCCCGCTCACCGACCCGATGGCCCTCGCCGACCTGGGCGCCGCGCTGTACGCGCTGCGGCTGCTGCCTGCCTGAGGCGCTTGCGGGCTACCCCGTCACCGGGGGCAGCCGGTACACCGAGACATGCGAACGCGACTCGGCGGTGAACTCCGTGCCGGACCAGTCGGCGTGCCTGGACTCCCGCTCGAATCCGGCCAGTTGGGCCATGAGGTCGAGTTCGGACGGCCAGATGTAGCGGTGCGGGCTGCGGTAGAGCCGGGCTTCCTCGGTCTCGTCGAAACGGAAGTGGTGCGATACGACACGCTGGTCGAGGACGTCGTAGGTGTCCAGCCCGACGTATCCGGCGTCGGCGCGCCACACGGTGGCCTCCTTGCCCGGGGGGAAGCGTGCGCAGCTCCGGGACCCCCAGCTCGATCACGAACCGGCCGCCGGGCGCGAGATGGCGGGCGGCGTTGCGGAAGCACTCGACCTGCTCGGCCTGGGTGAGCAGGTTGGAGATCGTGTTGTAGACGAGGTACACGAGGCTGTACGTGCCCGGGGCGCGGGTGGTCGCCATGTCACCCATGACCACGGGGATCGTGGCCTCGTCGGCCTTGGTCCGCAACTGCTCCACCATCGGGCCGGACAACTCGATGCCGGTGACCCGAACTCCTCGCTCGGCGAGCGGGACGGCGACACGGCCGGTCCCGATCGCGAACTCCAGTGCGGCCCCGCCATCCGCCAGGTCGGCGAGGCGCTCCACGGCCGGCGTCAGAACCTCGGGCGCGAACATGCCGGTGCCGGGCGTGTCGTAACGCCGGGCGGCAGCGGCATCCCAGATCTTTTCCTGCTGCATTGCGTCAACGCTGCCCGCCGGTAAAGGAGTTGTCCAGCCGATAACGCCGCCTCCTCCGGCCTCCCGTGTGCCATTGACACCAGGAGACGGTCCTCTACCGTAGACCCCCGCACAGCATGTCGCACAACTTTCGATATTTCGAACAAACGGACATCGACATGCGGAGGAATTCGTGACTCCACCCCTTGGCAGACGGTTCTTCCTCACCGCGGCCGGCGCGGCCGCCGCGGCCCTGACCGTGACGGACGGCCCGCCCGCCCAGGCCGCACCCCCTCGTACCGGATCACCGCACCGACACGCCGCCCGCGTCACGCCGTTCCCGCTCACCGCGGTGACCCTGCTGGCCGGGCCGTTCCGGGACAACCAGAGCCGCAACACCGCGTATCTGCGCTTCGTCGACATCGACCGGCTGCTGCACACCTTCCGCCTGAACGCCGGCCTGCCCAGCACCGCCCGGCCCTGCGGCGGCTGGGAGGCCCCGACGGTCGAACTGCGCGGGCACTCCACCGGCCATCTGCTCTCCGGTCTCGCCCTGACCTACGCCAACACGGGTGACACCGCGCTGCGCGACAA
Organism: Streptomyces sp. NPDC001393; assembly: GCF_053597455.1. NCBI lineage: Bacteria > Bacillati > Actinomycetota > Actinomycetes > Kitasatosporales > Streptomycetaceae > Streptomyces > Streptomyces sp. NPDC001393. Next base: position 5,601 of record NZ_JBSFIH010000083.1, on the reverse strand, counting down.
GGGCCGCCGGCTCGTCGCCGCCCTGGCCGAATGCCAGGCCGCCTCGCCGTCCGCGGGGTTCGGCAAGGGATACCTGTCGGCCTTCCCGGAGAGCTTCTTCGACCGGCTGGAGGCCGGGACGGGCGTCTGGGCGCCCTACTACACCGTGCACAAGATCATGGCGGGGCTGGTCGACCAGTACCGGCTGGCCGGGAACGACCAGGCCCGCGACATGGTGCTGCGCATGGGCGAATGGGTCGACGGCCGCACCGGCAGACTGAGTTACGAGCAGATGCAGCGGGTGCTGGAGACCGAGTTCGGCGGCATGAACGACGTCCTCGCCGATCTGCACGCGATCACCGGTGACCCCGTCTGGCTGGAGGTCGCCGAGCGCTTCAGCCACGCCCGGGTCTTCGACCCGCTGGCCGCCGGCGAGGACCGGCTCGCGGGGCTGCACGCCAACACCCAGATCCCGAAGATGGTCGGCGCGCTGCGACTGTGGCAGGAGGGCCTGTCCGACCGCTACCGCGCCATCGCCGCAAACTTCTGGCAGATCGTCACGGACCACCACTCGTACGTCATCGGCGGCAACAGCAACGGCGAGGCCTTCCACGAACCCGACGTCGTCGCGGGCCAGTTGTCCAACGTGACCTGCGAGAACTGCAACAGCTACAACATGCTCAAGCTGACCCGGCTGCTGCACTTCGAGGATCCGGACCGCACCGACCTGCTCGACCACTACGAGCGCACCCTGTTCAACCAGATGCTCGGCGAACAGGACCCGGACTCCGCGCACGGCTTCAACATCTACTACACGGGGCTCGGGCCCGGCTCCTTCAAGCAACAGCCGTCCTTCATGGGCAGCGACCCGAACGCCTACTCCACGGACTACGACAACTTCTCCTGCGACCACGGCACCGGCATGGAGACACAGGCGAAGTTCGCGGACACGATCTACACCCACGACGAACGGCGGCTCCTGGTCAACCTGTTCATCCCGTCCGAGGTCCACTGGCAGGAGCAGGGGATCACCTGGCGGCAGTCCACCCGGCTGCCCGACTCCGCCTCGACCGTCCTCTCCGTCACATCCGGGGCGGCGACGCACGAGCTGCTGGTCCGCATCCCCGGCTGGGCCTCCGGAGCACGGGTCAGGCTGAACGGCCGTACGCTGCCGGACCGTCCGGCCGCGGGAAGCCGGCTGAGCCTGGAGCGGGCCTGGCGTACCGGTGACCGGGTCGAGGTCACCCTGCCGATGCGTACGACCGTGGAGGCGACGCCCGACGACCCCGATGTGAAGGCCGTGCTGCACGGCCCGGTGGTGCTGGCCGGGGCGTACGGGGAGGCGGCGAGCCGCTGGATGCCCCGGCTGGACACGACGACGATCCGGCAGACGTCGGCCGATCCGCTGCGGCTCACCGCGACCGCCGACGGCGAGACGGTCACCCTGCTGCCCATCGCCCGCGTCCACCACCAGTACTACGACGTGTACTGGCTGACCGGGCAACCCCCGTCTCCCCCACCGGAGTTCGCGGCCTGGCACCGCTTCGACGAGACTTCCGGCAGCAAGGCCGCCGACGCCACCGGCAACGGCCGGACGGCCACCCTGGCGGGCGGGGCGGCCTGGACCCAGGGGCACATCGGCGGAGCCGTGGCCCTCGACGGAAGGGACGGCCATGTCGCGCTCGCCGAGGACCTGCTGGCGGGAGCGTCGGCCTACTCGGTGGCCACCTGGGTCAGCCTGGCCGGACGGGCGGCCACCTGGAGCCGGATCTTCGACTTCGGCACCGGGGTCAGCGCCAACATGTTCCTGACCCCGCTGAGCGACGCGGGCACACTGCGCTACGCGATCACCACGGGCGGCGGCGGTGCCGAGCAGCGCATCGACGCCGGCCCGCTGCCCACCGACCGCTGGGTCCACGTGGCCGTCACCTACGGCTCCGGCACCGCCGTGCTGTACGTCGGCGGCCGCGAGGCGGGCCGGAACACGGCGGTCACCGTCGAACCCCGCTACTTCGGCAACCACATCAGGGCCGCATACATAGGCAGGTCCCAGTACCCGGACCCGTATCTGAAGGCGGCGGTCGACGACTTCCGGGTCTACGGCAGGACACTGACCGCGGCCGAGGTCGCGGCCCTGGCCGGCTCGTAACGCAGTCGGGGTACACGATCGAGCCCCCTTTTGAACGTGTTCAAATCTGCGGCTACGCTGCGGGCACGGAACCGAGGGGGCTCGATGAAGGTAGTTCTGCCTGGAGGCACCGGACAGATCGGCACGATTCTCGATCGTGCGCTGACGGCAGCGGGACATGAGGTCACCGTGGTGACGCGGCATCCGACGCGTGAGCGGCAGGTCGGCTGGGACGGGGCCACGCTGGGCCGCGGTGGTCGACGGCAGCGACGTCGTCATCAACCTGGCCGGACGCAGCGTCTCCTGCCGCTACACCGCCGGGAACCTGCGGGCCATGATGGCTTCGCGGGTGAACTCGGCGCGCGTGGTCGGGCAGGCGATCGCCGCCGCCGCGCAACCGCCGCGGGTGTGGCTGCAGATGAGTACGGCGACGATCTACGCCCATCGCTTCGAGGCGGCGAACGACGAGGCGACCGGCCTGATCGGCGGCTCGGAGCCCGGAGTTCCGGACTACTGGGCCTACAGCGTCGACATCGCCAGGAACTGGGAGCGCGCCCAGGCCGAGGCACCGGCGCCGAGGACGCGGAAGGTGGCGCTGCGCTCGGCGATGGTGATGAGCCCGGACCGGGGCGGGGTCTTCGACGTCCTGCGGGGACTGACCCGACTGGGCCTGGGCGGTCCGGTCGCCGGGGGCACGCAGTACGTCTCCTGGATCCATGACGAGGACTTCGTACGCGCGGTGGAGTTCCTGATCGACCGGGGCGACATCGACGGCCCGGTCAACCTCGCCTCCCCCGGCCCACTTCGGCACCGGGAGTTCATGCGGACGCTGCGCGCGGCCCAGGGCGTCCCCGTGGGACTGCCGGCCACCCGGTGGATGGCGGAGCTGGGGGCCTTCGCGCTGCGCTCGGACACGGAGTTGCTGCTCAAGAGCCGCCGGGTGCTCCCGGGCCGGCTGTCCGCGGCCGGGTTCGCCTTCACGTATCCCGAGTGGCGGCCGGCCGCCGTGGACCTGGTGTGCCGGGCGGTGTCGTCACGATCCCGGGCGGGTCGCCCCAGATTTACTTGAAACTACAAGCATTCGTGTATCGTGCGCCTTGGTTGAAATTTGAAGCGTGCACTCCTCGGGAGGACGCCATGCGCGTCGCGATCACCGGATCCACCGGACTCATCGGCTCCGCCCTCACCCGCTCCCTCCTCACGGACGGCCACCAGGTGGTCCGCCTGGTCCGCGACCGCTCCGCCGCCACCCCCGACGACGGCAGCGAGTCCGCCCACTGGGACCCGGTCGCGGGCCGTGTCGCGCCCGGTGCGCTGGACGGCGTCGAGGCCGTCGTACACCTGGCGGGCGCGGGAGTCGGCGACAAGCGGTGGACCGCCGCCTACAAGCGGGAGATCCGCGACAGCCGGGTGCGCGGCACCGACACCCTCGCGCGAGCCTGCGCCGCGTCCGCCGCCCCGCCGCGCGTCCTGGTGTCCGCCTCCGCGACCGGCTACTACGGCAACACCGGTGCACGGACCGTAGACGAGAGCGAGCCGGCCGGGGAGGACTTCCTGTCCTCCGTCTGCGTCGACTGGGAGGCGGCCGCCGCCCCGGCCCGTCAGGCCGGCATCCGCGTGGTGCATCCGCGCACCGGCCTGGTCGTCTCCGCCCGGGGCGGCGCGTTCGGCCGTCTCCTCCCGCTCTTCCGCTTCGGCCTGGGCGGCCGGCTCGGCTCCGGCGACCAGTACTGGCCCTTCATCTCCCTGACGGACCACATCGCAGCGCTCCGCTTCGCCCTCGACACCGAGGAACTCTCCGGGCCCGTCAACTTCACCGCCCCCGAACCGCTCACGAACCGCGAGGTGACCCGGGCCCTGAGCCACGCCCTGCACCGCCCGGCTCTCGCCGCCGTCCCGGCCTTCGCCCTGCGCGCGGCGCTCGGCGAGTTCGCCGCGAGCATCACCTGCAGCGCGCGCGTCGTACCGGCCGCCCTGCACAAGGCGGGTTTCGCCTTCACCCATCCGACGATCGGCGCGGCGCTCGACTCGGTGCTGCGAGGCGCCGCTTGAGGAAGCCGTCGGCGGGACGCAGGCCGCCGACGGCGGGGCCGATTCCCTCCGTGGCACGCGTGCGCGAACGTCCACGGCGCGGGACCATGGTCGTCCGGGCGGGGCGCCGGACGACGGGGCTCGGCGGACGACGGGTGACGAGGAGGACGCCGTGTGCCGACTGTTCGGGCTGATCAGCTCCCCGCTGCGCACGCAGGCCACGTTCTGGCTGCTGGACGCCCCCGACAGCCTCAGCGTGCAGAGTCACCGCGAGCCCGACGGCACCGGGCTCGGGTTCTTCGACGCGGACGGCACGCCGGAGGTGCACAAGGCACCGATCGCCGCGTACGAGGACCGCGCCTTCGCCGAGGAGGCCCGGGAGGTCGAGTCGGCCACCTTCCTGGCCCACATCCGCTACGCCTCGACCGGAGGCCTGGACGTGCGCAACACGCACCCCTTCGTGCAGGGCGGTCGGCTGTTCGCGCACAACGGTGTGATCGAGGGGCTGGACAGGCTCGACCGCCATCTCGGCGAGGACCGCTCGCAGGTGCGCGGGGACACCGACTCCGAGCGCTTCTTCGCCCTGGTCACGCGGGAGACGGCGGCGCACGGCGGGGACGTGTCCGCCGGCATCGTCTCCGCGGCCCGCTGGGTCGCCGGGAACCTGCCCCTGTACGCCCTCAACATCATCCTCGTAACTGCCCGAGAGCTCTGGGCCCTGCGCTACCCCGCCACCCACGAGCTGTACGTCCTGCGGCGCCCGGCGGGCGGTCACCACGGATCACGGCACCTCGACCACAGCGGCCGGCACGGCCACATGCGCGTGCGGTCGGCACATCTGGGTGATCGTCCGTCGGTCGTCGTGGCCAGCGAGCCCATGGACGAGAGCCCGCACTGGCAGCTCATGGCACCCGGCGAGTTGCTCCACGTCGGCCCCGACCTGCACGCGACCTCCCGCATCGCCGTGGCCGAACCACCGGCCCACCCGCTGACCCTGTCCGACCTGCGCCCCGAAGCGGCCGCCTCGCAACGGCCCGCGTAGACCGGCGTGGGCGCGCAGTGACCTCCCTCATGCGCTCGAAACTTGCGCAACCCGTAAACTCTCCGGCGTGGAGACTACCGAAGTGACGGGTTGGGAGACCGCCGTACTCGACGGCGGACCGGCGGACGGGCTGCGGATGAAGGTCTCCGACCGGCCGCGCGTGATCCAGGTGACGTACCCCTGCCAGGTCGACGCCGCGCAGCCCGGCGGCGCACGCGCCGAGGCGGTGTATCTGTACCGCCGCGACTACAGCGTCACCAGCGAGCCCCTGCGGTACGGCTTCGACATCGCCAGCCCCTGACCTTCGCGACGGGCACGGTCAGGCGTCGGAGTCGGGTGTGCTGCGTGCCGCCGCGTACGCCTGGGCCGGGGTCATGGGGACGCCGTTGACGCTGACCGTCTTGTAGGGGCTGACCTTGGC
>NZ_JBSFIH010000082.1:0-30269 GCF_053597455.1 Streptomyces sp. NPDC001393 | reverse complement strand
CCCTGGGGCGCCGGATCCGGCAACGGAAAGTCGAGAGTGCCGATCGCCTGCCGGTGCCTGCCGCGCGTGCAGACCGCCACGATCTGGCTGCCGGGCAGCAGGTCCACCTTCTTCACGGTGACCTCGACTCCGAGAACGACCGTCTTGAACGGAACAGCCAGCTGCTCTGCGAGCATCGTGAAAAGGCCCGTGAGCTGCTCCTCGTCGTCGCAGGCGTCCACGGTGGCCTGCTCGACCAGCTCATCGAGTTCCGCGTCACTCAGCTGCCTGTCCACAGGGAACACGGTACCGGCGGGGCCCGACGCTCCACTCCGGGGCTGATCAGGCGCAGGCTCCCTGCTCGCGGCGCCTGCCCAGGGACGCCGGGCCCCTTGGCTCTTGAGCAGGGGAACCAGCCATGCCTTGGCACAGGACCTCTGCTGCGCGATTCGGACCGGGCTCGGGGACCGCTGATGTGTGAAGGTGACATGCCCGATTCTTGACGTTCTGGTGGTGAGGCTGGGGGCGCGGGAGGTGCTGACGACTGAGCAACCAGGCGCTCAGGAGCAGGGAGTTACAGGCGGCGGATGCAGCGCGGGCGGCTTCCCGGGTGACCGAGGCGCGTGGGGACCCGTTGCCGCGTTGCAGGCCGTTAGCCTGTCGGTATGTCAGAGCGTGTCTTGCCCGGTCGCACGGACGGCTTGATCACCCTGGGTGCCGCAGACGCTCTGTGGGCCGATCTGACGGCCGACAGTGCTGTGCCGACGGCGTCCGGGGCATTCACCTGTTCTCCTGCCCATGCCTGGGCGGGGTACGTCCTGCTCGGCGGCTGTGTGGTGGCGACGGTGAGGGCGGGCGGCGGTCAGTGGAGTGTTTTGGAGGTCGAGGTGTGCCGGGCGGCCGCGGAACTGAACGCGGTGGGGATGGATGAACAGGACCTGGTCCGCATCGGTCCGTTTCGTGGGGCGCCGAGGCAGGAGTGCAACGAGGAAACGCCGCTGCGTTGGCGCCGGCGCATCACGCGGGAACTGCAGGATCAGCAGGATCTGGGTGGCCCCGAGCGGGCAGCCCGACGTGAAGGCGGCCGGCCGTACCATCTCGCGGGGATCGACTGGCGGCAGATGCTCGTGGAGCGGACCCGCGAGGGGACGCAGCGGACATGGTGGCTGCCGCGCGCTGTGGTCAGGCTGCTGGACGCGGCCGAGCACTCCGAAACGCAGTGGGTGCACGCCGCGCGGACCCGCCAGGCAAGCGCAGCCGTCACCGAGCCGTCCTCCCGCCCCCGACAGGCCCGAGCCGCCGACAATCGGCAGACGACGAGCCCCGAGGGCCCCACCGCTTCACTGCGCCCGTACGACGCGGAGTTGGAGGGCCAGCTGTACTCGGTGCTGAGCAGGAAGCCCGGTATCTCCCGCAGGGTGGCCGGGTGGGCGTGTGCCGTCTGCCGCACCGCGCCCGCCGCCGTCCTCGACCACTGCCACGAACACGGCTACGTCCGCGCCCCCGTCTGCCAGTCCTGCAACACGCAGGAACGCCCCGACCACCTGTACAGCAACGACATCCGCGTGGCGAACCACTACGCACGCCTCTTTGCCACCGACACCGACGACTGGCTCCGCCACTGGCACCGCTGCCCCGGCTGCCGCGCACGTACCACTCTGCCCCTGCCGCACCTCGCCGCATGGACCGCCCACATAGCCTGCCGATCGCTGCGCCCGACCCACCCCGCTCCCCGCGGGCGCAAGCCCTGCGGCGTCCTGCGCGTGTCCTGGACCGGCAGTCAGAACGCCCCCCGTTCCTGCCTGCTCACTGTCGCCGTCGACTTCTGCCCCTCCGGCGAGCACCGTGTCCTGGCGCAAGTCCCCTACCACGAATCCGCCGAGCGGTTTCGTGCCTGGTTGGCCGAGACGGCCCCTGCCGTGGCCGCCGCGGCCGGTCCTGACCGCTTGGACGGCCTCCCTGCCCGGTCCCGGCCAGTCATCGCGGACACCAGCGGCGAGGGCCTGGCACTGTTCTGAGCGGGCACCGGGAGACCTGACACCCCAACGTCACCTCGCAGCCAGCCGGCCCCCGGCACGGTCATCCCGCACACCCCGGACATCCGGCCATCCGCACTCCGGGTGCGCCCGAGACTTTTGGCACCCCACAGGCTGGCGGCCGCGAGTGCGCTGCCGGAAATCACGTAGAGATCGTCGCGTTACGAGCCGCACTTAACGTCCCCTCATGGCGGATATATTCGACGCGTACGCGTTGGCCGACGCGTGGGACGAGATGTTTGTGCGGCCGGGTGAGGTCAGGACCGCCTATGAGCCGGTACTGGCGGCGCTACAGCCGATCGCACCGAGTGAACTGCGTTTCAGAGCCGACCAGATGGCGCGGGCGTTCACCGACCGTGGTGTGACCTACGCCTTCGCGGGCGAGGAGCGGCCGTGGCCGCTGGACCTCGTGCCGCGCATCCTCGACGCCCTCGAATGGGATCTCATACAACGCGGCGTCGGCCAGAGAGTCAGGGCCCTGGAGGCCTATCTCGCCGACGCCTATGGTCCCTGCCGTGCCTTCGAGGACGGCGTCGTGCCCTGGCGGCTGCTCCTCAACTCCCCCCATTTCCACCGCGTCGCGCACGGAATCGAGCCGCCCGGGGGCGTGCGCATCCACGTCGCCGGTATCGACCTCGTGCGCGACGAGGCCGGGGACTTCCGGGTGCTGGAGGACAACGTGCGGGTGCCCAGCGGGGTGTCGTACGTGATCGAGAACCGGCGTGCGATGACCCGCATCTTCCCCTCCCTCTTCGCCGAGCAGCACGTGCTGCCCGTCGACGGTTACGGGCACCGCCTGCTGGCCGCCCTGCGCGCCGCCGCGCCCGACGGCACCGCCGACCCCAGGGTCGTGGTACTGACCCCCGGTCCCAACAACGCGGCCTACTTCGAACACGCGCTGCTCGCCCGGCTGATGGGCGTGCAGCTGGTGGAGGGGCACGACCTGCTGTGCCGGAACAACCGGGTGTGGATGCGGACCACGCGCGGCGAGGTGCCCGTCCACGTCGTGTACCGGCGTCTGGACGACGACTTCCTCGATCCGCTGCACTTCCGGCCCGACTCGGTGATCGGCTGCCCGGGGATCATGAGCGCGGCGATGGCCGGCAACGTCACGCTCGCGAACGCCGTCGGGAACGGGATCGCGGACGACAAGCTGCTCTACACCTACGTCCCGGATCTGATCCGGTACTACCTGTCCGAGGAACCGGTCCTGCCCAATGTGGAGTCCTACCGGCCCGACGAACCGGGGCAGTTGGAGGCGGTCCTCGACCAGATCGAGCAGCTCGTCGTCAAGCCCGTGGACGGAGCGGGCGGTCAGGGCATCGTCATCGGGCCGAAGGCCGATCCCGGCACCCTCGAACGCACCCGCAAAGCCGTTATCGCCGACCCGCGCGGCTTCATCGCGCAGCGGCCCGTCGCCCTGTCCACCTCCCCCACCCTCGCCGGCGAGGGCATGGCGCCGCGCCACATCGACCTGCGCCCGTTCGCCGTGCACGACGGCAACGATGTCTGGGTGCTGCCCGGAGGCCTCACCCGCGTTGCCCTCCAGGAGGGCAACCTGATCGTCAACTCCAGCCAGGGTGGCGGCTCCAAGGACACCTGGGTGCTCGCCGAGGGCCCCGCCGAGCGGCCGGCCCTCGTCCGCTCCGGTGATCTGCCCGAGGTCGCTCCCCGCCAGCTGGGTCCCGACGGCACCACCACGGTCGTACAGGAAGGGGCGCAGCAGCAGTGAACGACGTGATCCTCTCCCGGATAGCGGAGGCGCTGACCTGGACCGGGCGGTACGTCGAGCGGGCGGACGCCACCGGCCGGATCCTCGACGCCTATCTGCACCGCATGCTGGAGGACCCCTGGCGCGACGAGGACGCGGCCTGCCGGTCGCTGTACGCGATCCTCGGTGTGGACGCGGGGGCGGAACCGGTGGACATGCAGCAGGTGCTGGACCAGCTCGCGTTCGACGCCCGCTCGACCGGTTCCATCGAGGGTGCGCTGGGCGCCGCCCGGCTCAATGCCCGCAGCGCCCGTGAGGCCGTCTCCTCGGAGATGTGGGAGTGCCTCAACTCCACCTGGCACGCCCTTGCCGACCAGCGGCTCGCGGCCCGCCGTACGGGTCCGTACGCCTATCTGGAGCTGGTCCGGCGCCGCGCGGCCCTCTTCTTCGGGCTCGCCGACTCCACGATGAGCCGGGACGACAGCTGGCGGTTCGTCATCCTGGGCCGGAGTCTGGAGCGGGTCGACATGACCGTACGGCTGCTGAGCGTGCGCGTGCTGGACGCGGCGCACGCTCCGGACTGGCCGACGCTGCTGAGCGCGAGCGGCGCCGACGAGGCGTACGCGCGCGTGTACGGCGGTTTCGGCGACTCCCCGCGGGTGGCCGAATTCCTGCTTCTGGACCGGGACTTCCCGCGCTCGGCGCTGCATGCGCTGACCACGGCCGAGGAGTGCCTGACCGCGCTGGGCCGCCCGCGCCAGGACCCGGCACGCCGCCCGATCGGCCGCCTGCGTACCCGCCTCGAGTACCTGGACTCGAACGCCCTCGAGGAACAACTACCGGTACTGCTGCGGGACTTGCAGCAGGGTTGCATGACGTCCGCCGACGCGGTGGCGGAACGGTTCTTCCCGTACCAGGGGGCCGTCGAGTGGGCCCAGGAAGGAGTGTGAGCGTGACCAGCAAGGGAATCCGCCGCCTCCGCATCCGGCACGTCACGCGCGTCTCCTACGCGCAGGCCGCCGTCTCCTCGCACAACGAGGTCCGCATGACCCCGCTGACGCTGCCCGGCCAGACCGCCCTGGACGGCCGGGTGACCGTCGGCCCGGCGGCCGCGACCTGGTCGTACTGGGACTACTGGGGCACCCAGGTGACCGGCTTCGACCTGATGGACCCGCACTCCGACCTCACCATCACCGCGTCCAGCCTGGTCGAGACGGCCCCGCCCGGTCCGCTTCCCGAGCCGCCCGGCTGGGCGGAGGTGGCCGAACGCACCACGCGCTCCCGTCTGCTGGAGTTCGCGAACCCGACGGTGCGTACGACGGTCCCGGCGGAGCTGATCGCCCACGCGCGGGACGTCGCGGCGGGCCTCGACCCGCACGAGACGGCCGTCGCCGTCTCCTCGCTGGTCGCCGACCGGGTGTCGTACCTGCCCGGCACCACCGGCGTGACCACCTCCGCCGCCGAGGCCTGGGAGCAGGGCACGGGCGTCTGCCAGGACATCGCCCACGTCACCATCGCCCTGCTGCGGGGCCTGGGGCTGCCGTCCCGCTATGTCTCCGGCTACCTGCACCCGGAGAAGGAGGCCGAGCTCCACCGCCCGGTCGCCGGGCAGAGCCACGCCTGGATCGAGTACTGGGCGGGCGGCTGGTGCGGCTACGACCCGACCAACCGCACCCGCGCCGACGAGTCCCACGTGGTGGTCGGGCGCGGCCGCGACTACGACGACGTGCCCCCGCACAAGGGCGTGTACCGGGGGGTGGCGGGCGGGCCGCCGGAGGTGACCGTGGAATTCACACAGGTTGCCTGAACGCGACACAGGGCCGGGAATCACTCCCGGCCCTCCGGACGACCCCTTCATGACGCGTCACCCGACACCGAGCAGCGCAGGGTGTGAGCCTGGTCATCGACCTGCTCGGTCAACCGGAGGGCGTACTGCAGGGAACTGGCCTGTCAGCCCCTCTGCCCAAGGTCACCCGCCCCCGAACGGAGGGACACGTACTGGCCGGGCTCTGCACCCATCTCCACCGCGATCACGCCGACGCCGCCGCACTTGCCCAAGCCCTGCGCCCTGGTGCCCCGGTCCTTCACCCAGCATCGTTCGGCGGAGACGACCACGAGAACCTCTGGACCCTCCAGGCCGACGGCGAACTCACCGAACTGGGGCTCCCCAGGCGCCCGATGACGGCGTGGGAGACCGCCGTGATCGGGCCGTTCACCATTGCCGCCGTGCCCGCCGTCGACGGCATCGGGGATCCACAGGTGTCCTGGGCGATCGAGGCCGCCGGGAAGCGTGTGATCCACCTGGGCGACAGCATGTTCCGCGGCTACTGGTGGCGCGCCGCCCACCGCCACGGTCCCTTCGACGCGGTGCTCACGCCCATCAATGGTCCGGCTCTGTGCTTTCCGCACGGCCGGCCGGCGAGCCTGCTTCCCGCCGCACTCGACGCTGAACACGCAGCCGTGGCCGCACGGTTGCTCGGGGCGAAGGCCGCCATTCCGATTCACCACGACGGATTCCATATCGACGGCGTCCACAGCACCCAGCCAGGCGAGCTGTCCCGCTATCTCGACGCTGCAGCCGCCGAGGAGTACAAGGTCTTCCCCTTGCAGCCGGGCGAAGCCGTGACCATCTGACGAGCCCCGCCCTCCAAGACGACGGATCACCCGCGACCCATCAGACAGGCCCTGGCCACGATGGCGCCGCAGACGATCGGCGGCACATCGTGGCACGTCCAGCTGGGCGCTTGGTCAGCTCTCCAGTGCAGCGGCCTCCTTGACGGCCACTCCGCTCCGCCCTTCGGCCATCAGCGTATCCACCAGCCCGATGATCCGGCTCGCGGCTTCCCGCGCCGGAATCCCCGCGCGGTGGATGTTGGAGAGGAGGTTGCGGTCCGCGTCCGTGTGCCCGGGACGCGGCCGGTACGCCAGGTACGCGGAAAGGCTTTCCGCCGTCGCCAAACCCGGGCGTTCACCGATCAGCAGCACGACCACCGCTGGGTCCAGCAGCCCGCCGATCTCGTTGAGCACGCCGACCCGGCACTGCCGCACCACGATCGGACGGCCCACCGACCAGCCGCGCGCCGCGCAGCCCTCGTGCAGCAGCGGTAGGAGAGCCGGCACCTGGGCGAGTACGGCGGTGGAGGACAGCCCGTCGCCGATCACGAGCTGCACGTCCGGGCCGGGACCGTGCTCGGCGCGGATCGTCTGCCGCGCTTGCGGGGTGAGGCGCCGGCCCAGGTCGGGGCGGCGCAGGTAGCGGTGCCGGGAGTCGGCCATGGTGGCGACCACCGTCCAGGGGAAGCGGTCGGCCAGCGCGGCCATCCCAGGGGCGTCGAGGTCCAGCGGTGTCGAGACTGCGTCCCGCGCGGCCGCATGGTCGCCGCGCAGGTCGAGTATGGTGGCGGTGCGGTAGGAACTGCCCGCCCGGCCGGTGAAGATGCGGGCGGGGGTCGCCGCGCGCAACCAGGCAGCGGTTCGCTCCGCGGACGTCGGTCCGGCCGAAGGGGCCCAGAGCTCCAGGTGCTCCGTCACGCCACACCTCCGGGGAGGAGTTCGCGCAGGGCTCCACTGGCTTCCAACGCGGAGGCGAGCTCGGCCGGGCTGGTCGGCAGGGCGTGCGCTGTGCCGCCGGGGCGGCCGTCGGAGGAGATGCCCATCTCGGCCAGCCAGAACTCGAACTCCGGAGCGGTGCGCAGGCCCAGCGTCCGGCGGACACTCACCACGTCGTGGTAGCTGGTGGTCTGGTAGTTGAGCATCACGTCGTCCCCGGCCGGGATGGCCATCACGAAGGTGCACCCGGCAGAGGCGAGCAGCACCAGCAGGTTGTCGTTGGAGTTCTGGTCGGCGTCCGCGTGGTTGGTGTAACAGACGTCCACGCCGGTCGGCACGCCCATCAGCTTGCCGACGAAGTGGTCCTCCAGGCCTGCGCGGGTGATCTGCACCGAGTCGGCCAGGTACTCCGGCCCGATGAAGCCGACCACCGAGTTGACCAGGAACGGGTCGTAGAGCCGGGCCACCGCCTGCGCCCGCGCCTCCAGGGTGAGCTGGTCGACGCCGTGGTGGGCCTCGGCGGAGAGCGCACTGCCCTGGCCGGTCTCGAAGTACATCACCTGCTCGCCGGCGAACTCGCCCGCGCGTTCGGCGTGGTGGGCGAGCACAGCCTCCCGGCCGCGGGCGAGCAGGCCGAGGTCGATGCCGAAACTCGCGTTGGCCGCCTCCGTCCCGGCGACCGACTGGAAGAGCAGATCCACGGGTGCGCCCGACTCCAGCGCGGCCAGCTGGGTCGTGATGTGCGCCAGCACGCAGGACTGGGTGGGGATGCCCAGCCGGGCGATCAGCTCGTGCACGCCGCGCAGCACCTCGCCGATCACCGGCACAGACTCGGTGGCCGGGTTGACGCCGATCATCGCGTCGCCACAGCCGAAGGCCAGGCCGTCCAGCGCGGACAGCATGATGCCGCGCACGCTGTCGGTGGGATGGTTGGGCTGGATACGAGAGCCGAAGACGCCCGCTCCGCCCATGGTGTTACGGCAGCGGGTGGTACGGCGCAGCGGGGCGGCCGCCACCACCAGGTCCAGATTGCTCATCAGCTTGGCGCAGGCGGCGGCGATCTCCGGGGTGATCGCCGCGCGCAGCCCGCCCGACCAGCGCCGATGGAAGTCCGGCTCCAGGACCGACTCGCGCAGTTCACCCACGGTGAGCGAGGCGATCTCCGCGAAGCGCGCCGGGTCGGCGGGCACGGAGACCGCCTCCGTCACTGCGTCCTCCACGACGGGAGTCGCGGCGATCTCGGACAGCCGTACGTCGGCCAGGGCGAGCTTGGCCGCTACTCGCTCCCGCTCGCTGCGTGCGGCGAGTCCGGCGAGTTGGTCACCCGACTTCACCTCGTTCGCCTTGGCCAGCAGCTCGGGCAGCGTGGCGAACGTGAACCGCTCGCCACGCAGAGTGCCGCGGTAGACCATACTGTCAACCTCTCCGAACTCTCTCTGCGGTACGCATGAGGGGCTTTCAGCGCTCGTGGGACTCGGCCAGCACGGTGCTGCCGATCTGCTCGTAGCGCGCCCGGTCGGTGGACCGGAGCACCAGCGCTGTCACCGCGCCCAGCACGCCCACACCGATCACCAGGTAGGGGGTGAGGGTGTAGACGGGGCTGTTGGAGGCGGCGCCCGCCGCGAAGGAGAGGTTGCTGAACAGCAGGTAGACGACGTAGGCCATGCCCGCTGCGCCCACCGCCGGGCAGAGCAGGGTCCGCCACCAGCTCCGGGTCTCCGGGTGGCGCTTGCCGCCGTGGAAGTACCAGATCACCGAGACGGAGCAGATCGCCTGGACGATGAGGATCCCCATCGTGCCCATGATCGCCAGCAGGCCGAACTCGTAGTAGTACGGCACGTCCGGCGCGGCTTTGCTGGGGGCCTGGAAGAGGAAGAAGTACAGGGTGATGAGCAGGGTGATCACGGACTGCACGATCGAGGCGACCCACGGGGACTTGTGCTTGTGGTGGGTGGCGCCGAGCGGGGTGACGGCCTTGTGCAGGCCCTCGCGGCCGATCGCGTAGAGGTAGCGGGAGGCCGAGTTGTGGAAGGCCAGCGCGCAGGCGAAGGAGCCGGTGACGGTCAGGACCTGGTAGAGGTCCTTGGCCCAGACGCCCACGAACTTCTGGGTGATGCCGAAGAAGAGGTCGAAGGGGTTGCCGGTACCGCCCTGGGCGATGGTGACGGCGTTGTGCGCGCCGTTGCCCGCGATGGTCATCCAGGAGACGAAGGTGTAGAGCGCGCCGAGCGCGATGACGACGAGCAGGGTGGCGCGCGGGATGATCCGGGTCGGGTTGCGGGACTCCTCGCCGTAGACCGCGGTGGTCTCGAAGCCCACCCACGACCAGAAACCGAAGAACAGACCGATCGCCACGCTGCCGCCGGCCACCGCGGTGAAACCGCCTGCCGGGTCGAGGGAGCCGGTCATCAGCCCGTCGGGGCCGCCGCCGTGGAAGAGCACCGAGCCGCCCATCAGCAGCAGGATCAGTACCTCGGCGACCAGGAAGACGCCCAGCACCTTCCCGGAGAGCTCGATGTCGAAGTAGCCGAGTACCGCGATGGCGAGGATGCCGAAGAGCGCGTAGACGATCCAGCTCAGTTTCGGCCCGCCGAAGGTCTCCACGTCCGTCTTGAAGAAGGACGCGAAGATCCCGATCAGCGAACCCTCGAAGACCACGTAGGCAAGGGTCGCGATGAGGCCGCTGGCCAGCCCGGCGACCCGGCCCAGGCCGCGGGTGATGAAACCGTAGAAGGCGCCGGTGGCGGTGATGTGCCGGGCCATCGCGGAGTAGCCGATGGTGAAGATCACCAGAACGGCGGTGCAGAATATGAAGGTGGCCGGGGTCCCCGTGCCGGCTCCGGAGCCTATCGCTATGGGCACGTTGCCCGTCATGGCGGTGATGGGAGCGGCGGTGGCCAGCACGGTGAAGACGACGCCCCACATGCCCAGCGCCCCGGTGCGCAGGCGCTTGGGCTCGGGAGTGGCGCCCGTGCCGGGACCGCCGAGAGGCGTGTGGGCGGATTCTGTAGTAGTCACGCGATCTGGCTCCGGATGTTGCGGGATGTTGCGCTGGACGGTGTAAGTGCCCGATCGTCGCGAACCCTCTTTACGGAATGCGGCGGCCGCCGTTTCGTCCTCGTTAAGCAGGGCGAAAGAGACATATCTCACGCCATTCGTGGCCGCGTAGGCCGTAGTGAGGAAGTCCTGCGACACCTCCGCGAGCTGCAATTGCGTCGGGGGCGGTTCACGTTGAGGGCCCGCGATCACGCCGGCGGCAGAGCCGCCGCGTGCTGGATACGCCGGGCGGATGTCGACGACGGGGCCAAGCCCGGGGTGACCAGCCAGGAGAGCGCGGAACTGCGGGAAGCACGTCGGCGGATCAAGCTGCTGGAGCAGGAGAACGAGGTCCTGCGCCGGCCGCGGCCTACCTGTCGCAGGCGCATCTGCCGGGAAAAGGAAGCGGCCCGGCGACGTGGCCGACGGGAACGGGTGCACTGCACCACCTCACCCGCTGGGTGCTCGAGGTCGTCGGTCTGGTGGCTGCCCGCGCCCCGCGCCTGGACCGCGCGTTGAAAAAGATCGCCCGAAAGGGCGGCGGGATCGTACCGCTGGACGGCACGTTGATCCGCACCCGGAGACGCAGCGGAGACGAGAACCGGAAGAACTACTCCGGCAAGAGCAAATGCCATGGCCTGCTCGTGATCGCGCCCACCGACGACAAGGGCCGACTGATCTGGGTCTCGGCCACCCGGCCCGGACGGACCTCGGAGATCACCGCCTGCCGACACGAACGGCTCACGCACAAGTTGCGGACGGCCGGGCTCCGGGCCATCGCCGACCTGGGGTTCGTCGGACTCGACGACACGGATCCCGACGCCGACCCGCGGTGATCAGCGGCTGCAAGGCCGTCGGAACCGGCCCCTGACGCGAGGCCAGAAGCTCTCCGACAAAGAGCTCGCGGCCGTCCGGACCCCGGTCGAGAACGGCTTCGCCCACGTCAAGAACTGGCGCGTGCTCGGCAAGGTTCGCACCGACCCGAGATGGGCGACCGCCCTGGTCAGGGCCCTGCTGGTCCTCACAGACCGCGACGTTTCCCGGTGACCGATGATCTCCGCCGTAGTCATCCGCCCACGATCAGCCCCAGCACCCCGAACTCCGCGCACACCAGACTCTTGACCTGCGGCTTCACGATGCACACCGCTCAACGGGCAACAGGGTCACCCGTGCCTTCAAACGCCACGCTTCAGGTCAGCGCGGCAGGGCCACCACGGCGCGCGTTCCACCGCCGTCGGTCTCGGTGAGTGTGATCGTGCCGCCGTGCGCCGTGGCGATCTCCCGGGCGATGGACAGCCCGAGCCCGGTGGAGCGGGTGCCGTGTCCCCGGCCGGCGTCGAGGCGGACGAAGCGGTCGAAGACCCGCTCGCGTTCCTCGACCGGGATTCCCGGTCCGTCATCGCCGATCTCGACCCGGATGCCGTCCGGTTCGACCTCGGCCGTGACGGACACCCTCGTCCGCGCGTACCGGGCGGCGTTGTCGATGAGGTTGCGGAACAGCCGGGACAGGTCCTCCGGGTTGCCGGTCACCGTGGTGTGCCCCGGGACCGCGAGCTCGATCTCCAGGTGCGGCGCTGTGGTTGTCGCACGGATCTCGGCGAGCAACGCGGACAGGTCGACGGTTTGCCGGCGCGCGGCCAGCTTTCCGGCGTCGGCCCTGGCCAGGGCGAGGAGTTGGGAGATCAGCGCTTCGAGACGTTCGGTCTGCCGGGCGGCCCGCGAGGCGATGTCGGGCCAGGGCGCGCGGTCGGGGTGTGCGAGTCCGACCTCGAGGCCGGTGCGGATGGCCGTCAGGGGGCTGCGGAGTTCGTGGCTGGCGTCGGCGACGAAGCGGCGTTGCCGTGCGGCGGAGTCGTCCAGCCGGGCGAGCATGTCGTTCATGGTGCGGGCCAGGTGGCCGATCTCGTCGTTGGTGCCGGGCTCGGGGACGCGCTGGGACAACTCGGCGGCGGTGATGGCGGTGGCGGTGCGCCGGATCTGCTCCACCGGCCGCAGCGCGCGGCCGACCACCCACCACACGGTGCCGCACGCCACCAGGAGCGTGCCCGGCACGCCGATGACGAGCAGCCGGGCGAAGGTCTCGTCGACCTGGTCGCGTTGGTTGGTGGCAGTCAGGGTGATGACGGTGACCGGTCGGCCGCCGACCTTGGTGTGCTCGCCGAGGACGGAGAGCTCGCCGGGAAGGACGCCGTCGGCGGCCTTCTGCCGAACCGGGGTCGTGGCATCCGCCGCAAGCGCGAACACAGCCGGTCTGCCGGCCAGATTGCGTGTCGAGGCGATGACGGTCCCGTCCGGCGCGAGGACCTGGGACTGGGCCTGCGCGTCGAGCACCGACGGCGGCAGTGGCTGCGGGAACGCCCCGCCGGTGGCCGACTGCTCGATCTGGACTGCGTAGGTGCGCAGTTGCCCGGCGATGGTGCGCTTGGCCTGGCCGACCTGCAGCAGGTACATCACGAGGAGCCCGATTATGACGGCCGCGGTGAGCGCGAGACCGGCGATGACCGTGACGCGGGTCCGCACGGTGCGAGGGCGCGCGCCGTGTGCCAGACGGCGCCAGGCGCGCGCAATCCCGGTCATGGTTTCTCGGTTCTGATGACGTATCCCTTGCCGCGCACGGTCTCGATGACGGTCGGCCCGCTCGGCCTCTCGATCTTGCGCCGCAGCCGGTGTACGAGGACCTCGACGATCGCCGGGTCGCCGGTGGAGTGGGCGTCCCAGCAGTGTTCGAGCAGTTCGGCCTTGGAGATGACGGAGCCCTTGCGCCGCAGCAGGTACTCCAGCACGGCGGCCTCCCGGCCGGTCACCTCCAGGGGCGCACCGTCGCGGGTGACGGTGCGCCCGGCGGGGTCCAGTGCCAGGCCGGCGGCGGTGAGCACCGCCGGCCTGGCACCGAGGGTGCGTCGGGTCAGGGAGCGCAGGTGTGCGAGGAGGACCGGGTAGGAGAACGGTTTGGAGAGGTAGTCGTCCGCACCGGAGTCCAGCCCCTCGGCGTGGTCGAGGTCGTCGTCCATGGCGGTGAGCATCAGGATCGGCGTCCAGCGCTCGCGCTCGCGCAGGCGCTTGGCCACCTGGTACCCGTCCAGGCCGGGCAGCATGACGTCCAGCACGATGACGTCGTAGGCGTTCTCCGTCGCCATCCACAGCCCATCCGTGCCGTCGTCCGTCGCGTCGACGACGTATCCCTCGGCCCGCAGGCCCCAGACCAGGGCCTCGGCGACGTCCGGCTCGTCCTCGACCACCAGCACCCGCACGGCCTATGCCTCCCCGATCCGCTGCGGAACCAGCTCCGGACGGGCCTCGTCGGCTGACCGCGTCACCGGGACCCGGAGCAGTCGCGCGGCCCGGTCCGGCAGCCACCAGTTCCAGTCGCCGAACAGCGAGACCAGTGCGGGCAGCAGCAGCATCCGGACCACCATAGCGTCCAGCACCACCCCGAACGCCAGGCCCATGGCGATCTCGCGCACGGTGACGTCGTTCGCCGTGGCCAGCGAGGCGAGCGCGAAGAAAAGGATCAACGCGGCGGAGGTCACCAGGCGGCCGGTGCGCGACACACCCTCGATGATGCCCTCCCGCGTGGATCCGGTGCGGTCGTATCCCTCGCGGACCCTGGCCAGGATGAACACCTCATAGTCCATGGACACGCCGAACAGGAACCCGAAGATCAGCACCGGGGCAAGGGTGTCGATCGCGCCGTAGGTGGACGCGCCCCACAGCGCCTTCATGCCGATGCCATGCTGGAAGACGATCACCAGCAGGCCGTAGGAGGCCGCCACGGACAGCATGTTGAGCAGCACGGCTTTGGCAGGTAGCAGGACCGACCGCATCCCGCGGGTCAGCAGCAGGAAGGTGACCACCGCGACCACAGCGAACAGCAGCGGGAACGAGCCGTAGGTGGCGCTGGTCTCGTCGATCTTCTGTGCGCCCTCGCCACCGGCCAGCACACCGGGTGGGACGCTGCGGCGGATGTCGGCCAGCGAGGTGCCGCCGTCGGCGCTACCGACCTCGTGGTACGGGATCGCAATGACCATCGCGCTGCCCCCGGTGTGCCAGGCCGGTCCTGCCGGGGCTGCGGCGCCGCGCAGGCTGGAAACGGTGTCCAGGGCGTTCACGGTGTTCCCCGCGTCGACGGCGTTCGGGACGTACACCGGCACCGCGGTCAACGTCCCGGACGGGAATCCGTCGGTTTCCAGGGTGTGCAGGCCGTCGGTGTAGGCGCCGGCGGTGGCCAGTGCGTGGCTGCTCGGCGTGCTGATGTCGATGGTCGCGGCGGTGGCGGTCAGCGCGGCCAGGATGCCCAGGCCCGCGACCGCCGAAGCCACGCGGTGCTTGATCACGAACTTCGACCAGCCGGTCCAGAACCGGCTCTCCGCCTGCCGTCGCGACGCCCGCCGCGGCCAGTCCACCCGCGGCCCGATCTTGGACAGCACCGCGGGGAGCAGCGTCAGCGCGACCAGGGTCGCGGTGGAGGGGATGAACAGCCCGGACACACCGATGCCGCGGACCATCGAGTTGGGGATGACGGTCAGCGCGAACAGGCCGAGCGAGGCCACCATGCCGCTGAACCAGACGCTGTGCCCGGCCCGCTGCACGGCCGCGCGCACCGCTTCGTCGTTGCTCTTGCCGGCCGCGCGCTCCTCGCGCCAGCGGGTGACCACCAGCAGCGAGTAGTCGATCGACAGGCCCAGGCCCAGAAGCGCCACGATGTACTGCACGGCCGGGTGGATCGGCGAGGACGACGGCATCAGGAACGTCAGCCCGTAGACGAGCAGTTGCATCGTCAGCACCGAGATCAGGGCCATGACCAGCGGCAACAGCGCCAGCAGCGACCCGAACACCCAGGCCAGGACCACCAGCGCGCCGATCGCTCCGATGATCAGCTCACCGGTGACGCTGGAGTTGCCGCCGCCGGTGGTGTTGCCGGCCTCCAGGGCCCGCAGACTGGTGCCGTGCACGGTCAGACCGGGCGCCGCGGCTGTGACAGCCCTGGTGAGGGCGTCGATCTGATCGGTGGCCATGTCGTCACCGGGCTTCGGCGGATAGGCCAGGACGATCGTGCTCGTCCCACCGTTCCCGACCAGCGTCCGGCTGCCGGTCGAGGCGTACGAGACCAGGCGCAGGCTCGGCGCCGCCGTGGCTATGCCCCTGTCCACCGCCCGCAGTTTCGCCTGCGCCTGCGGCGAATTGACGGTCTGCCCGGTCGGGAGGTCCAGGACCATGACAGCGGGGTCCTGGGTCGCACCTCCGTAGCTCCGGGCGATCTGCACGTTGGCGGTGTAGCCGGGGCCGGTGACATGGGTGCCTGGTTGCAGCCGGCCCGAGAGCGACGGCGCCACCAGCATGCCCACCACCGTGATCACCAGCCAGCTGAGACCCACCACCAGCCGATGGCGGATCACCCATCCGCTCAGCTTCTCCACGATTCCCTCCCAGTGACCGGCAGCGGCGGCAGCCGCTGCTCACCTCACCGACGGAAGGTAGGGAGAGCTTCCTTACCGGACGCTTTCAGCGCCCGGCACGGACCGGCACGCGCTCGTGCGGTCCCGCGTCAGGAACGTCCGGTTCCCGGCCCGACGGCGCGCGCATCACGGTCACGCCGACATGTCCTGCACCCTCGCCGCGGGCCGGGCGACAGTGTTCAGCACGCACCGGCTGGCCAACACCCGCCTCGCCGACCGGATCATCGTCCTCGACCAGGGCCGGATCTCGGAGATGGGCACGTACGACGAGCTGATCGAACAGGCTGGGGGCTTCTTCGAGATGCTGAAGTTGCAGGAAGACCGGGACTGATGCAGACCTGGAGGTGGTTACTGAGGTTGAACTCGTGATGTCGCCGGGTTGCTCAGGTGAGTCTGATTGTCGAGCCGGTCTCGGTGAGGCAGCAATCCATCACCAGACCGCTGGCCGCCGCCGATTACCGGGTGCGCTCAGTGCGGTCGTCGTACTCTTTGCGGGCGGTGATGACTTCTTCGATGTGCCGCACGGACCACTCCGTGAGCGCCTTCAGCGGTTCCCGCAGCGTCTGGCCGAGCGCGGTCAGCTCATACTCCACGTGCGGCGGCACCTCTGGGTAGACGGTCCGGCTGACCAGCCCGTCGCGTTCGAGAGTGCGCAGCGTCTGGGTGAGCATCTTCTCGCTCACGCCCGCCAACGCCTGCCGGAGCCGGCCGAACCGGGAGGTCCCGTTCCGGCCGAGTTCGCCCAGCACGAGGACCGCCCACTTGCTGCCGATCTGGTCGAGCAGGTCCCGCGACGGGCAGCCGCGCTCGTAAGGATCGAATGACGGAATGGCCCCGGTCACGTTCTCGACAGCAGCCATAGGGCTCACCTCAATGCTATCGGTCGGGTAAGTACCATACCAAGGAGTGGCTACTCCCCAATAGAGAGTGTGCAGGTCATTCTGTGTTCCAACCCGCCGCGGACGGACCGCGGCAGCGTGTGAGGCACGCGCGGAGGGAAGGAATACCATCATGCCGATCGTCGTCACTGGAGCCACCGGCCAGCTGGGCAGGCTCACCGTCGAGGCACTGCTGCGGCGCGGGATCCCGGCCGCGGACATCATCGCGACGGGCCGGGACATCGCAAGGATCAAGGACCTGGCCGACCGAGGCATCACGGTACGCCGCGCCGACTTCGCGGACACCGACGGCTTGGCCGAGGCATTCGCGGGGGCGGACAGGCTGCTGCTGATCTCGGCCTCAGTCCCTGTGGGCGAGCGGGTCGCCAACCACCGCCGCGTGATCGACGCCGCGGCGTCCGCAGGCGTGTCGCTAGTGGCGTACACGAGCACGACGCACGCGGACACGGCCACCACCGTCATCGGTGCCACGCACAGCGAGACCGAGGAGTATCTGCGGGACCGCGGAATCCCCAGCGTGCTGCTGCGCAACGGCTGGTACCTGGAGAACTACACCAGTCAACTGCCGCAGATCCTGCAGAACGGCGCCGTCGTCGGCGCCGCAGGCGAGGGGCGGATCAGCGCCGCGTCCCGCGCCGACTACGCCGAGGCCGCAGCGGTCGTCCTCACCACTGAAGGCCACACCGGCGCCGTGTACGAGCTCGGCGGCGACGAATCCTTCACCCTGACCGAGCTCGCCGCCGCGATCTCCGCTGCGGCCCGAAAGCAGGTTACCTACGCTGACCTCCCGGTGATCGACTTCGCCCAGGTACTGGCCGCCGCAGGCCTACCCGCCGAGCTGGCGGAGGTCCTCGCAGACGCTGACCGCGGCATGAACCGCGGCGAGATGTACACCGAATCTGGCGACTTGCGCCGCCTGATCGGCCGCCCGCCCGTGACCCTGGCCGAGGCACTCGCGGTCGCCGCCCTGCATTACTGAGGTTGAACTCGTGATGTGACCGGGTTGCTCAGATGGGTCTGATTGTCAGACCGATCTCGGCGAGGCAGCCGTCTATAAGTTCGCTGCGGTACTGGATGTGCCGTAGGCCGCGCCGGATGCGCCGGACGAGGTGTTCGGGGGTGCTGAAGGCGACGTTGGAGAGCCAGCGGCGTCGCAGGAGGGACCAGATCCCCTCGGCGACGCATGGCCGCCGTAGCCTTCAGTAGCGGCATTGACGAAACGGGCTCCCTGCCGCTGCCAATTTCCCGGGCGTACGGCGCGACGACGATCCGGTCGATCAGCGGTGCGTAGCGGGAGCGGAGCAGCACTCCCGGGAAGGTGTCCGAGGCGTAGGTCGTGCCGTCGAAGTTCGGCAGTTCCTCGGAGCGGAAGGTGATCGTGTTCTGGCCCTTCTTGAGGTGGACGGGGACGGTCAGCTCCCAGAAGTTGTCCTGGTGGAAGGTGTGCGGGAAGCTCACGCGCTGCGTTTGCCCGCCGTTGATGCTGATGTCGGCGTGGCGGGCCAGCGGGTCGGGGTTGTAGTGGGTGGCCGGGGACTGCTCGGGGTTGGAGTAGCGGATGCGCAGGGCGTACTGGCCGGCCTTGTCTGCGGCGACCGTGAACGTCGCGGTGTTGCCGTTGCCCGGGTCGCCGCCGATGCCGGTGATCGCCGTACCGTCGGTCGCCAGGGGCAGCGAGGTCAGCGCGGCCGAGCCCGCCAGCTTGGCGTCCTGCGCCTCGTACGTGCGCGTCTTGAGTGTGCCTTCGGTGGGCGTGACCCTCAGCCGGTCGACGAGGGTGGCGGTCGAACCGCCGGTCACCGTCACCTTGTTGATGCCGCCGGAGAGGGAGACGGCGACCTCGTGCCTGGCCTTGGTCACGTGCAGCACGTCATGCCCGTTGACCGACAGGCGTGCGTCCGCGGCGCCGAGGGTGTCGACGTCGAGGGAGGCCTCGCCGTCGGCGGGGGGTAGACCCAGAACGTGGCCTTCTGGTTCAAGGCGACCCGGACCGCGCCGGAGCCGGTGGCCGGGGCCGGGGTCTTCTTGGGCAGGTCGTAGACGGGGTGGGCCCCGCCGCTCGTCCAGGCCAGCTCGCCCTCGTAGACCTCGGTGGCCGCCGACGGGTTGGGCAGGGACAGGGTGAGGCGGTCGACGATGGCGTCGCCCTTGGTGGCGCGCTTGCCGTCGAGGCTCTTCGCGGCGAGCGTCAGGGTGTGCCTGCCCTTGGTGAGACGCACCTTGGTGTCGGTGTGGTCCCACACCACCCACTTGTAGCCGAGCGGCAGATACAACTCCTGCTCGCTGTCCGCCGTGCCGTCCACCCGCAGGAAGACGTTGGTGGGGCCCTGCTCCTTCACCTTGTCGAAGGTGTTGAGGGAGTTGGCGAAGACGCCCAGGTCGTACGTGCCGTCCTCGGGCACGTCCACCGTGAAGTCGAGCGTGACGTCCGAGCCGGTGCGCAGACCGCCGACGTCGTAGCCGCCGGAGGTGTAGAACTTCGACACGTCGGCCGTCGAACCCTCGGGGCCGTTCCTGGAGTAGCCGGACCCGGTGTGGGCCGCGTCCTCCGCCTCGTACGACCCCTGCCAGCGCACCGGCGCGGACTGCGTGCGCTTCGCCTTGCCGGCCGGGCTGAGGACGATCTCGTACGCCGAGGACTCCTTCAGGGCCGGGAGCGTGCCGTCGCCGAAATCCACGACGGCCGTCCCGTCGTCACCGACCTTCAGGTTCGTCTCTGCCAGCAGCTTCGGGCCGGAGTTGTCGCCGACCTGCCCGCTCCAGTCGATCTCGCGGATCCAGGCGTGCACGCTGTCCCCGAAGACGTCCTTGGGGACGTCTGCGAAGGTGATGTGGCCCTTGCCGCTGGACCCGCCGAAGATCAGCCGGGCCTGCTTCTTGTTCTCGTCGAGCGTGGCCACGCCCTGCATGGTGTAGTTCTGGCCGGGGAACGGCGGGGTCACCTTGAGGGTGTGCCCGCTCATCGAGGCGTACGAATGCAGCAGCCACCACTGGCCGTTGCCGCGGTTCGACTGCACCGCGGAGTCGGAGAGGTTGCCGTCGATGTTCCAGTAGGCGATGTCGGCGTCCACCTTGGACTCCTCGATCGCGGACACCCACTGGATCATCTGGCCGGGGACGGAGGTGTGGTAGTTGAAGGCGTACTCGTTGATGTTGACGGGCAGCTGGGTTCCTTCGCGGGAGGTTCCCTTGAACAGGTCCTTCTCCCATGCCCGGTACTTGGCCACGCTCTCGCGCACCGCCTCCGGGTGGCTCAGCTCGTGCCACGTGATCACATCCGGCAGGGTGCCGGCGGCCAGGGCGTGGGTGAGGAAGCCCTTCACCTGGTCGTACAGGATGCTGGTGTTGGGACCGGCGATGCGGGCGTCCGGCATCTTGGCCTTGATGAGCTTGTAGGCGGAGTCCCAGGCGGCGAAGTAGTCCTTGGGGTCGCTCAGCCAGCTGACCTTGTCGTAGCTCCACTGGCCGGTGCCGAACATGTTGCCCTCGGGCTCGTTGAACGGCACGAAGACGATGTTGTCCTGGTACTGCTTCGGCAGTTGGAGGACTTGGTCGACCTGCCCCGCGATCTTCTGCTCGTAGAGCTTGAGCTTCTCCTCGGGGGTGTCGCCGGGCCACTCGTAGGGGAAGCCGCGGTGGATGTCCGTCATGTAGACGTAGACGTCGCCGTCGGTGGAGTCGGCCAGCGGCTTGACCACGTCCAGTGCGTCGGCGCCGGGGTGCTGCGGGCCGTCCTGTGCCTTGGTGGAGACGGTGCGCAGGCCCATGCCCTCGATGAGGTTGTTGGTGGGGACGCCCGGCCCGTACACGCCGTAGAGGGTGCCGGAGGCACCGCCGTGGAACCTGCCGGTGTCCGAGCCGAGGTCGACGGTCAGGGCTCCCTCGCGGACCACGGTGACGGTCGCCTTCACCGCGCGTCCGGCCGCTGTTCCGGCCACGGTGAACGTGCCCGGCCGGGCGTACTTCTCGGGCGGTACGGCGTCCCAGGTGACCGGCGTGTCGCGGTCATAGCCATCGGAGAAGGAGGAGCGGACCGAGGCGGGCAGGGACAGGGCGGTCCCGGTCGTCGTACGGACGTCGAACGACGTCTGCGAGAGCTGCCTGAGCGTGGGAAGCGTCCCAATCGTGCCGGCGACCTGCTCGGCGGTGAGCGCCGAGTGCCAGATGGTGAAGTCGTCGACCGCGCCCTTGAGCAGCGGGTCCGGGTAGAAGGACTTGCCGATGTAGCCGGCCGCGGTGGCCGAGCCGTCCAGCAGATCCTTGGCCCTGACGTTCGTCGCGGAGGAGGAGACCGCCACGCCGTCGAGGTAGGTGGTGACCCGGTGGGCGGCGGTGTCGAGGGTGACGGTGACGGTCCGCCAGCCGTCGGCGGGCAGCGGCGCGTAGCCGGAGACCTGTGCCTCAGCGCCCCCTCCGCCGGTGGTCACGGCGGTGCGCAGTACACCGCCGTTGGACGGCGTCGTGAACAGGTACCTGTTGGTGTCGGTGCCCAGATCGAAGATCCGCTGCCAGGCCGACGTGTCATCGCCCCACTTCACGCGGGCCGAGACGGTCAGGTCGCTTGCATCGGCGAGGACTTCGCGGGGCAGGCGGACGTACGCGCCGTTGGAGTTGGGCGCCCCGCCGGGCAAGGACAGTGCCTTGCCGCCGTCGGTACCGGCGACGGACTGGGCGGTGGTGCCGTTCACCAGGGTTGCCGTCAGGCCGTTGCCGGAACTGTCTGCGATCTTGCCGGCGGTGAGGTCGTCCTGATCGAAGGTGTAGTGGGCGGCGGGCTGGGGTGTGTCTGCCGCTTGTGCAGGGAGGGCCGGGGCGGCCAGCAGGCCTGCACCGAGAGCCAGCGCCATGGCGGCCGGGGCCCGGCGACGGGCGGATCTGTCAGCGGATGACATGGATTGCGTCCTCAATCCTCGGATATGTGCTTCGAACCGGTTCGATAATCGTGTGACGCGCGGCGCGGGGAACTCGGCTTGTCGGCAGTGGAGGGGCCCGTGCCTTGGGGGAGGATTCGGCACGGGCCCGCGGTCTTCGGAAGGATCACTTCATCGAACCGGTTCGGGGAAGCTAGCACCGAGAATCCTGGCCATCAATCCCCCGATCAGAAGAAAATCCGGACCTTCTGGCGGGCACGAAAAGTTTCACCCAAGGTGTTGACAGCTGTTGTGGCTCTTCCTACCTTCACTTCACGCGAACCGGTTCGACGACTGGACCCGCGTCGCATTCCACCAACACCCTCTGAGCCGATAAGTACTCTCCACCCGAGAAGTTGAACCGGTTCGAGCAAGGAGCCACCCGTGAACATCGGTGAGATCGCCCGGCGGGCCGGTGTCTCGCGGAGCACCGTGTCCTACGCGCTGAGCGGCAAGCGGCCGGTCTCGGACGACACCCGCAGGAAGATCCAGGAGGTCATCGACGAACTGGGCTACCGGCCCAACGCCAGCGCACGCGCCCTGGCCAACGGCCGGACCAGCACGATCGGCCTGGTCTTCCCGCCGGCCGGCAACCACTACACCGGCATGCAGCTGGATTTCATCGGCAGCGTGGTCGAGGCCGCCGCGGCCCACGACTACGACGTCCTGCTGTCGCCGAGCGGTGTGGACAGCGACCGCTCGTTCCAGCGGCTGCTGGGAGAGCGGCGCGTCGACGGCGCGATCCTGATGGAGATCAGGCTGGCGGACGACCGGGTCGATCACCTGGCCGCCCTGGACTTCCCCTTCGTCGCCATCGGCCGCACCGCCCGCACCGAGAGCGGCTGGTGGGTGGGCCTGGACCACACCGCGCTGGCGGCGGCGTGCGTCCACCACCTGGCGGATCTCGGCCACCGCCGGGTCGCCTTCGTCAACCGGCCCGAGCAACTGCTGCGGTCCGGATACGAGTCCGCGCAGCGGGGCCTGGACGGCTTCACCAAGGCCGCGGCCGAACGCGGGCTGACCGTCCGGACGTACTGCTGCGGGGACGACGCGGCAGCCGGGCAGGCCTGCCTGGAACAGATCCTGCACGACGATCCGGCCACCACCGGCCTGGTCACCCTGAACGAGGCCGCGCTCGGCGGTCTCTACCGGGGGCTGGCCCAGGCCGGCCGCCATGTGCCGCGCGACTTCTCCGTCACCGGGGTCGTGGCCGGCCGCTGGGCGGAGACGGTGACCCCGCAGCTCACCGCGGCCGACGTACCGGCGGAGGAGATGGGCCGACGCGCCGTCGACCTGCTCGTGGAACGGCTCGACCACCCCGACGCGCCGCCCCGCCACCATCTCCTCGCCCCGCCGATCTCCCTGCGGGCCAGCACCGGACCCGCCGGGACCGATACCAAGCCCTGACCACACCCGCGTAGTTCTGCTCCCCGATCCACCTCACCTCACGGACGCCCGAACCGCCCGGCAGCGCCGTTCGTCGTGCCCGTTTTCCCTCACCACCCCGTGCCCTCGGCACCCGCATGCCCAGAACAAAGGAACCCTCGCGATGAACAGCTCCTCCAGACAGCGCCGTCTGACCGCCGCGGCCGTGACCGCGCTCGCCGTGGCCGTGTCCGCCACCGCCTGCTCCTCCGGCTCGGGCAGCACCGACACCAAGGGCGCCGGTGGCGGCACGTACACGGTCTGGGACCCGTACCCGCAGTTCGACAAGACCTCGGACTGGGCGAAGCTGCTCGACCAGTGCGGCACCAAGGCCGGAGTGAAGGTCAAGCGGACCGCGTTCGACACCAGCGACCTGGGCAACAAGACGCTGCTGGCCGCGCAGCAGGGCAACTCCCCGGACGTCCTGATCGTCGACAACCCGGTGGTGTCCACCCTCGCGGAGGCGGGCGTGCTCACCACGACCGACGACAACAAGCTGGACACCTCGAAGGTCGACCCCAACCTGCTCGCGGCCGGCCAGTCCGGAGGCAAGACCTACGGCACGCCGATCGGCGCCAACACCCTGGCCCTCTACTACAACAAGGCGGTGCTGAAGAAGGCCGGGGTGGACGTCGCCTCCATCAAGGACTGGACGTCGCTGACGGCGGCGCTGGCGAAGGTCAAGGCGGCGGGCAAGAAGGGCATCACCTTCTCGGCGATCGGCACCGAGGAGGGCAGCTTCCAGTTCCTGCCCTGGTTCTGGGGCTCGGGCGCCAAGCTGACCGAACTTGACTCCTCCCAGGCCGTGTCCGCGCTCTCCCTCTGGCAGGACTGGCTCAAGCAGGGCTACGCCCCGAACTCGGTGCTCAACAACACCCAGACCACCAGCTGGCAGGAGTTCGCCAGCGGTGACTACGCGTTCAGCGAGAACGGCACCTGGCAGCTCGCCAACGCCAAGAAGGCCGGCTTCGACTACGGCGTCCTGCCCATCCCCGCTGCCACGGGCGGCAACGCGGCGGCCCCGACCGGCGGCGAGTTCGTCACCGTCCCGGTCCAGAAGGACACCGGCCGCTACGCCACCTCCCAGAAGCTGGTGACCTGCCTGACCAGCGGCGACAACCTCTACAACACCGACACCACACTGTCCTACGTGGCCCCCACCAGCGAGGTCCAGGACAAGCAGGTGACCGCGAACGCCGACCTGAAGCCATGGGTCGCCGCCGTCAAGGCCGCCAAGGGCCGGACCAGTGACGACCTGGGCACCAAGTACCCCAAGATCTCCGAGCAGATGTGGAGGGCCGTCCAGTCCGCCCTCAGCGGCTCCAAGACGCCCAAGGACGCGCTGTCCGAGGCCCAGTCAGCCGCCAAGTAACCCGCCTCCAAGGGTCGTTGATGAACCACACGACAAAGCTGCCGGACCACCTGTCCGAGCGCGTCCAAGGCGGGACGGCGCACGCCGCCGCCCCGCCCCGGGTGCGCAGCAGGAAGCGCCGCCGGCCCGCCTCCGCCCAGTGGGCCGCCTGGGGATTCCTCGCCCCGGTGACCCTCTACCTCGCCCTCTTCTACGCCTATCCGCTCTACCGTAACATCGACCTCAGCCTGCGCAACTACACCGTCCGCTCCTTCGTCCAGGGCGACGCCCCCTTCACGGGTCTGGCGAACTACCGCAAGGTCTTCGACGACCCGACCTTTGCCCCCGCCCTGCTGCACACCGCGCTCTTCACCGCCATCTGCCTGGTCTTCCAGTACGCCATCGGCCTGGCCCTCGCGGTCTTCTTCAACCAGCACTTCCGGCTCTCGGCCACGCTCCGCGCCCTGTTCCTGGTGCCCTGGCTGCTGCCGCTGATCGTGTCGGCGTCCACCTGGTCGTGGATGCTCAACAGCGAATCGGGTGTCGTCAACGCCGTCCTGCACGCCGTCGGCATCGGGCCGGTCAACTGGCTGACCTCGCCGTCCTGGTCGCTGACCTCGGTGATCATCGCGAACATCTGGATCGGCGTCCCGTTCAACCTGGTCGTGCTCTACAGCGGTCTGCAGTCCATCCCGGCCGGCCTGTACGAGGCCGCAGCGCTGGACGGGGCGGGTGCCTGGCGCCGGTTCTGGAGCATCACCTTCCCGCTGCTGCGCCCGGTGTCCGCGATCACCCTGCTGCTCGGGCTGGTCTACACGCTCAAGGTCTTCGACATCATCTGGATCATGACCAAGGGCGGCCCGGCCGACTCCTCCACCACCTTCGCCACCTGGTCCTACCAGCTCGGCTTCGGCAACCTCCTGCCGGCCTTCGGCCCGGGAGCGGCCGTCGGCAACCTGCTCGTGGTCGCCGCGCTCGTCTTCGGCCTGGTCTACGTCCGGGTGCAGAGAAAGCAGGCCCTGTCATGAGCCGCATCCGCAGGCGTACGTGGGTGAAGACCACGATCGGCGTCGTACTGACCGCGATCATGCTCTTCCCGGTGTACTGGATGCTCAACGTGTCCCTCACCCGCGACCAGGACATGCGCAAGAGCCCACCGGACCTGCTGCCGCTGCACGGCACCCTGGCCGGCTACCGCACGGTCCTGGACGAGCAGTTGCCGTACCTCGGCACCAGCCTCGTCATCGGCCTTGGCACCGTCCTGCTGACCGTGCTGCTGTCCGCCCCGGCCGGCTACGCGCTGGCCAAACTGCGCCCGCGCGGTGGCGGCATCCTCAGCTTCGTGCTGCTGGCCGCGCAGATGATCCCCGGCATCATCATGGCGATGGGGTTCTACGCCATCTACCTCCAACTCGGGTTGCTGCAGTCCGTTCCCGGCCTGATCGTCGCCGACTCCACCCTGGCCGTCCCGTTCGCGGTGCTGATCTTCACGGCGTTCATGTCCGGCATCCCCGGTGAACTGCTCCAGGCGGCGCAGATGGACGGGGCGATGGCGCTTCGGACCTTCTGGTCCGTGGTGCTGCCGATGAGCCGCAACGCCGTCGTCACGGTGTCCCTGTTCGCCTTCCTGTGGTCCTGGTCCGACTTCGTCTTTGCCAGCACCCTGGTCAACGGCGGCGCCCACGAGCCGATCACCCTCGGCATCTACCACTACATCGGCAACAACAACCAGCAGTGGAACGCCATCATGGCCACCGCCGTCGTGGCCTCACTGCCCGCCGCGGTGATCCTCGTCCTCGCCCAGCGCTACGTCGCCGCCGGCGTCACCGCGGGCGCCGTCAAGGACTGAGCCCCCCAACCCGCCACCACGACTGGCCAGTTGTCAGTCGGCTGCTGCCCCCTGCCCCCAGAAACGAGTCACGCCACCATGACCGCCGCCCGATCCGGCCCGGCCTTCTCCGTCCACGACATCCCGTTCAGCACCTTCGGATCCTGGTTCGACATCTCGCCCGTGATCGCGGAGAAGACCTACGCCGAGGACCTCCACCTCGTCTCGCACCAGAACGGCATGCACGGCGTCCTGCGCCTGGTCCCCCTGAACACGACGACGGGCGACCGCGCAGAGACCCGTGTCGAGGCGACACCGGGCCTGCTCAGCTGGACCGGTGAGAGCGGGCGTGTCGACCTCGCCTACGAGTCGCCGGACACCGTACGGCTGCGGGGGAGCGGCCTGGGCTTCGGGTTGTTCGCCGCCGCGCCGGCACTGACCCCGTTCAGCGGGACGTACTTCTTCCACGACCCGGCGGCGGGCGCACACGTCTTCACGTCGTACGAGACCGGACGCCGCTACCGCGTGACCGTGCTGTCCGGCACCCTCACCGAGGCGACCGGAACCCAGGGCCTGGGCAGCGCCGACCGCGGTCTCGCCATCACCGAGGAGGCCGACGGCGGTTGGGAGATGGCGGTCGAGGAACTCGACACCGCCCGCCTGCCGTACGCGTCCTCGGCGAGCTTCGACGACGTCGTGGATTCCGCACAGGGCGCGTTCGCGGACTTCGTCGACGCGGTGGCCCCCTGGCGTACGTCCGCCACACCGGCGGCCGAGCTTGCCGCCTACGTCCTCTGGTCGGCAACCGTACGGCCCACCGGCCTGGTCACCCGGCCCGCCGTGCTGATGTCCAAGCACTGGATGGACAAGGTGTGGAGCTGGGACCACTGCTTCAACGCCCTTGCGCTGGCGCCCGGTTCGCCGAACCTGGCGCTGGATCAGTTCCATCTGCCCTTCGACCACCAGGACGCCGCAGGCGCCCTGCCCGACTCGGTCACCCACTCCGAAGTCCTGTACAACTTCGTCAAGCCCCCCATCCACGGCTGGGCCTTCGGCCACCTGCGCCGCCGCCTGCCGACTCCTCCTGACCGGGCTCAACTGGCCCAGGCGTACGACCGGTTGGAGCGCTGGACGAACTTCTGGCTCACCGCACGACGACCCCCCGGGGCCGAACTGCCCTACTACCAGCACGGCAACGACAGCGGCTGGGACAACGCCACCACCTTCGACCCGGAGCGGGTGGTCGTCACCGCCGACCTGGCCGCCTTCCTCGTCCTCCAGCTGCGAGAACTCGCCGACCTGGCCCAGGAGTTGGGCGAGGTGAGCGCGGCGCGCCGATGGACGACCGCGGCCGAGGAGACACAGACGGCGCTGCTCGACCAGCTGTGGACCGGCGAACGGTTCGTCGCCCGGGGAGCCGCCGGCGGGGAGACCTGGAGTAGCGCAAGCCTCCTCGACCTGATGCCCATCGTGCTGGGCGAGCACCTGCCCGGTGAGATCAGCGGCGCGCTGGCCGACCACATCAAGGCCCACCTCACCCCGTACGGCCTCGCCACCGAACTGACCACCTCCCCGCACTACCTCGCCGACGGCTACTGGCGCGGCCCGATCTGGGCCCCCGCCACCGTCCTGGTCGAGGACGGCCTGCGCCGCGCCGGGCACCACCGGCTGGCCGACGACGTCAGCGCCCGCTTCCGAGCCCTGTGCGAAGCCCACGGGTTCGCCGAGAACTTCGACGCCCTCACCGGCACGGGCCTGCGCGACCGCGCCTACACCTGGACCGCCAGCAGCTACCTCCTGCTGGCCGAAGCCCACGCACACCGAGAGGGCCGCTGAGCGGCCGCTCCCGCGAAGCCCCCGGGGCCGGACGGGCCCCGGTCAACTCCTCCCCCAGGAGCCGCACAATGAAGTCGCCCATACCCCCTCCGAGATCCACGACCCGCACTCGCCGACGAGCGATATCCTCCGTCGCCGTCCTCATCGCCGCCCTGGCCTCGACGCTGGTGCCGGCCGCCCCCTCCCAGGCCGCGGACACCAGCGTCACCGTCGACTTCGCCACCGCCGGCGGCGCTCCGACGTACCACGCCTCCGGCATGATCTACGGGATGACGCCGGACGGCTCACTTCCGCAGGACCACTTCTTCAAGGACATCAAGTGGCACTTCATGCGGGCTGGCGGCGCACAGCTCAACAGCGGCGGCTACGCCACCAGCCTCGCCGACTACCAGACCCGCTGGAACTCGACCCTGACGCAGTACAAGCGCACCGCCGCCCTCGGCGGCACCTTCGTCCTGCTCCCGCACGACCTGTGGGGCGCCGACGGCACGACCAACCAGGCCTTCCCCGGCGACAACGGTGACTGGACACAGTTCGACAACTTCGTCACCCAGCTCATAGGCGACGTCAAAGCCAACAACATGACCGTCGAGTGGGACCTGTGGAACGAGCCCGACGGGGCCGGATTCTGGAGGCCGTCGCAGGCGCAGTACCTGCAGATGTGGTCGCGGTTCTACGCCCGGGTGCGGGCGGCGTTCCCCGGCCAGCTGATCGTCGGGCCCAGCATCGCGAGTCAGCCGAACTCGTCCAACACCTGGTGGACCACGTACCTGAACTACGTCAAGGCCAACAACGTCGCCCCGGACATCTACAGCTGGCACGACGAGCCCGGTGACCCGGCCACCGACGTCGGCCGCGCCAACTCCACCATCGCCGCAGCCGGGTTGACCAACACCCGCGCCTACCAGATCAACGAGTACGCCACCCTGTCCATGCAGTCACCGGGCGGCGGCGCCTGGTTCATCGGCCGCCTGGAGCGCGCCGGCGCCGACGGCCTGCGCGGCAACTGGGCCTCGGGCACCGGACTGCACGACGACGAGGCCAACCTGCTCACCAAGAACAGCGCCGGCCAGTACCTGCCGCTGGGCGAGTGGTTCATGTACCGCTACTACGGCTCGCAGAGCGGCAACATCGTCAACCTCGTCCCCGGAACCGGCACCGACGGCCTGGCCACCAAGGACAACACCGCCAAGAACGCCAAGGTCCTGCTCGGCAGCAGCGGCAACACCGGCACGGTCACGGTCAACCTCACCGGCCTGAACACGACGTCGGTGGTGGAGAACGGCCAGGTCCGCGCGGTGGTCCAGCGCGTCCCGTACAACAACGGCGCCGCGGTGGCCGGACCCGAGACGATCTCCGACACCACCCTGAACGTCAGCAACAACACGGCCTCGGTGAGCCTCCCCTGGACCAACGCCAAGGACGGCTACACCGTCACCCTGCTCCCGCCGTCCAACACCACCGTCTCCACGGTCGCGGTCAGCGAGAACAGCGGGCAGTGCCTGGACGACACCAACCTGAGCACCGCCAACGGCACCCAGTACCAGCAGTGGTACTGCGAGGGCGGCTACCAGCAGATGCTCGACCTCAAGCCGGTCAGCGGCAAGGCGAACACGTACACCGTAGTCAACGAGCTGAGCGGCAAGTGCCTCGACGTCTCCGGGGCCTCCACCGCCGACGGAGCCGCCATCATCCAGTACACCTGCAGCAGCGGCGCCACCAACCAGCAGTTCACCCTCAACCCCGTCACCGCGCTCGGCAACAGCAAGGACTACCAACTGGTCGCCGTGCACAGCGGCAAATGCGTCGACGTCAGCAACGTCTCGACCACGGCAGGCGCGCTGATCCACCAGTGGACCTGTGACCCGGCGAGCGCACTGAGCACCAAGAAGAACCAGATCTGGCGGCTCGTCGGCAAGAGCTGACCTCTCCTTGCACGGATGGCTGTCCAGTGTCGCCGACGGACAGCCATCCGTGTTTTAACAGGTCGGCCGGTTTGTGCACTGGCTCAGGTGGCATAGCGACTGCTTCGCAGCGCACCGCGGCACCAGGCTCAGTTCCCTGTATCCGCACTTACGCGCCCGCACCAGTTCGTCAGCTGTCGGAGGGGAGACACTCCCACTCGGATTCGGGGTCGAGAGTTAGGCCGGGCTAGAGCCAATGCCGTGACTCTGTTGGCGATCTTGTGAGGGGTGCTGACGCGGCGTCTGTTCTGCGGTTCGCTGAAGTGAGGCGGGGTGGTGTCTCGGGGAG
>NZ_JBSFIH010000081.1:0-30365 GCF_053597455.1 Streptomyces sp. NPDC001393 | reverse complement strand
TCACAGCATGGACATGCCCAGTAAGTGGTCGACCTGGCGATCAGTACCACGATCGAGCGATCACGAACCGAGAAAGATCGGACTTAACGTCCACTTAAATGAAGAACGGCAGGGCAAGCACACGTAATGCCGGTTCGGAGTCCCCCCACGAAAGCACATCGCACCAGTATCGCAAGGCCACTTTGCCCATCCCAGCGATTTGGGAGCGACGCGAACTGGGGCCCTTTGGCAGCTGGAAGGCTGTCTATGCCAACGAGCTGTCCAGGAGGCCCTGTTGCGGCATTTTTGCGCCGTCGACGAGTCGGAGACCAGCTCGGCCACCGTCACGTGTGACTGCCTGCTCAACGGTTCGGGAACGCGGGCGACCACGGAGTGCGTGAGCGCCGCCTGCCCCGTCCTCAGAGACCTCGGCGGCCCAGTCGCGGAACTCATCCCACCGGTCGCACACCGCCTGCGGATCGGCTGCGAAGCGGCCGTGTCTCTTCTGTGCAGAACCTCGGGGAAAGGGAAATCACCTACAGCAGTGCTGGCCCCCCAACCCATCCTGGTCCACCCCGACGGCACCTTCGTCTTTCTCGACCAGGCCCACCGATCCGCCGCTGGGAGCCCGCCCCCAGCACGTCCCGCGCCCCCGGGCCGCCGTGCCCTACGCCCTGGTGACAGCCTTGGCCATCGTCGGCCTGTAGCACTTCCAGGACCCCGGTGCCTCTCCCAAACGACATACGGATCGCTACTTCGCACCCTGGGTCAGAGGTGGGAGACGAAGGCCAGCGCCTCCAGCAAGGTCCGGATGGGCAAGTGGGCCTTCGCCGGATGCCGCAGCCTCCCGTCCATGGAGGGTGTAGTGCGTGCGCCGTCTGTTTCGCTCCCGGCTGAGGTAACCGGCACTGGCGGAGGACTGTGGTCAGTGGCCGCCGCTCGGGGGCTCGCAGCCGGTGCCGTCGGGGTAGCCGCCGAAGGCATCCGCCTTGGTGGAGTAACTGCTCATCGTGCCCTCGACACACCAGGGAGAGGCGCCGATGTCGATGAGGAAGCCGACTCCGGTGGACCCGTCCTGGTACGTCTGCACCTTTCCGGCGGAGTAGCCGAGCCTGGTGAGCGCGTTGCGGACCCTGTCCGGGGCGAAGTCGCCGCGTCGGCGCAGCGGTTCGAGTGCGCTCTTGATATGTCCGACGGCGGTGAGTCCGTCGCAGCGGCTCTGGCCGTGGAGCGGGACGGGAACTCTGAATCCGTGGTTTTCGGCGTAGTGGTCGGTCGGCGGCGCGGTTGCGCTGGGGGTAGTGGCGGCCGTGGGCGCCGTCGGCTTGAGGCTCTCACCCGGGCAGGGGAAGTCTGCTGGTGTACTCGGCGTCGTTATGCCGGTCGGCGTTGGATGCGAACGCCGGTATGCGTCGGCGGTGTCCCCTGCCTGCTGCGTTCCGCAACCCGCCGCCAGCAGGACCGTCGCCGCCAACGGCAGCATCCCGAGCCGGGCTCTTGTCTTTCTCGGCGTCGTCATCCCCCGATCTTTCCCCGCAGCTCGGTGGGCGTCATGAGTACTTTTACTCATTGGGCCACAACACCCGGTCGGCCTTCGGCGGCGCACCACGAGGCTTCGGTGTCCCAGATGACTGGCGACGTGACAACCGGCGCCGGAGTTCCTTTCCAGGGGTCCGCAGCACATCCCGCCAGCCGTCTCCGACCGGCCGGATCTCGGCATAGGCCGCGTCTACCATCAAGGTCGAGCAACTCCTCCTTACCCACGATGTAGCCGTACAGCTGCATAGGCCCAAATGCCCAGCGCGTGCGCCGGGCCCCATCTGTGGGGCCGTCTTTGTACATCCCGGGGATGAGCACTGCTCTGGGTTACAGGCGGGGGCTGACGACCGGGCCGGCCGCCGCCAGCTAACGTCGGCCGGACCGCACGGGCAGCGGCCGAAAAGGGGCAGCGCGAGGGAGGTCCGGCGTGACTTTCAAAGCTGGGCGGGCTTACGCCTGGTGGAGGAGCTCGGAGTCGGGCGAGCACTGGATGCGGACCATGACACCCAACGGTCCTAGGGACGGGCGGGCAGTTACTGAGCTCGTTCAGCGTGGCCACTGATCGGGTGACGGTATCGATGTCCGAAACGCACGAGGCCCGTGCCGGTGGGGGAGGTGTTCGAAGTCTCAACCCACAGGCACAGGAGCAGAGGTGGCTCCGTATTTTGCCGCACGCGACCTGCCTCACGCCCTGGTCGAGTGGATCGCCATGTTCATCGTCACGCGCGAAGGTGACCGCCGCTGCAAGCTCCCAGCGCACCAGCGTGCCTTGGTCGGCCTGGTGTACCTGCGCCGGCACGGCACCCTCGCCCGGCCCGCCGCCAAGTTCGGCATATCCGTCGGCACCGCCCGCGCGTACACGACAGCCGTCGTCCACCTGCTCACCGATGCTCGCCGACCGCGCCCCCGGCCTGCTGCGCCCTGCGCGAGGCGAATCCGGACTACGTCCTCCTCGACGGCACCCTGGCGGAGTGTGACCGGGTCGGCGACAGCCAGGCTGACTTCTCCCACAAGCACCGCCGACACGGGGTAAACATGCAGGTGGTGACCTACCCGGTCGGGCGGTTGCTGTGGATCTCGCCGACGATGCCCGGCCGCGCACCATCTCATCGCGGCCTGCACCCCACCGCATCATCCGTCTCTGCGAACACAGGGCGTCCCGGCGCCTGCCGACGCCTCCCACATGCGCGCTGGCCCATGGGTGACGACACCCCACAGGCGCCCGCCGGGACGCGACCTCGCGCCGACGCGGCAGACCGTCAACCGAGCGTCTGCCACAGCACGGACGTCGGCCGAACGCGGCGTCGCACGGCTGAAGTCGTGGCGGATCTTCCGCGGGTCCCGGTGGAGTCCGGATCGAATGTCGTCAGTCTCTGCGGCTGTCCTCACTCTGGAGCGGCAGCGCTGAAAGAGCTCGCTGGTCCAGGCTGTGGAGGAAGTCGGTGACGATTCGGGTGTACTCCTCGGGGCGATCGAAGTTGGGGAAGTGCGCTGCGTCGTTGATCACGGCCGTTCGGCCTCGTGGTGCCGTACGGGCGATGAACTCGGCCATGGCTCGTAGCTCGGGTGCGTCCTGCGCGCCGTTGAGGGCGAGCAGGGGGACGGTGATCTGGCTGGCCCGGGCGCCGAGATCCTCGACCGGGACGTGGTGATCGGGTTCGCCGGGAGTGTGCTTGCTGATGGTTCGCTGGCGCATCTGGCGCAGGCGGGTGTAGATCTCGGGCCGGACGGCGTCCCGCGGTCGATCGGGGCCGTGCACCCAGGCGTCGCTCGCGTCGTGCCAGGCCTCGATGTCACCGGCGGCCAGAGCCTGGTACTGCGCGGCCTGGGCTTGCCGGGACCACGGCTCGGTGAACTCTCGTTCATCCGTGCCGCCGCCGGAGATGACCAGGGCCCGGACCAGCTCGGGGTGTTCCAGCGCGGTCCCCACGGCGATCACCGCGCCCATGGAGACGCCGACGAGGACGGCAGGGCCGGCGCCCAGGTGGCTCAGCAGCCCGGCGAGGTCGTCGGCCTGGCGGAATGGGCGGCTCGCGTTGGCGGACTCACCGTGACCGCGGGCGTCGGGTGCGATGACGCGGAAGTCCTCCGCGAAGGCCGGGATGTGCTGGTCCCACATGGTGTGGTCGAGGAAACCCGCGTGCAGCAGCACGACTAGGAGGCCTGTGCCGCCGGTGTCGCGATAGGCGAGCTCGCCGTCGGAGGACGCGAAGAAACGAAGTTCGGAAGCTGCATTCATGACAACTAAGTTGTCATGAATCGGGGGAGATGACAACTCGATTGTCATCTATGATCGGCGTGTGAGTGATGCAGAACGCCCGCTGGATCCCGACGACGCGGGACCGCGGCTGATGGAGGTCTTCGCCCTCGTGGGACCGCTCTACCGGCGGGTCTATCGGAAGATCGAACAGGACGCCCCGCGGCAGGGAATGTCAGTGGGGGTGCGCGCGGTGCTCGATCTGCTGCGTGAGCACGGATCGATGACGGTTCCCCAAATGGGTCGAGCGCAGGCGATCAGCCGTCAGTTCGTCCAGCGGATGGTCAACGACGCCGCGACGGACGGGCTGGTGGAAGCCGTGCCGAACCCGGCGCATGCTCGATCCTCGCTGATCCGCCTGACCGAAGCTGGGCGCACGGCAATCGAGGCCGTCGTCGCCAGGGAACACGCGCTGCTGCGCGAGGCGGCGGACGATCTCACCACCGCGGATGTGGACGCATGCGTCCGAGTGCTCAGCCGGATGCTCGCCCTCTTCGACGACCTCGACGTCAGCAGCTGACCAACGGTTCGGTTCGAGTGTGTCGACAGTTCCTCAGCTCGGCCCAGCGGCCGCGACCTCGATTTGCCCGGCGCGTCGAACCGGATCCGCGCCGAGCGCCGACTCCACGCGGCCTTCTCCAACTGGGCCGGGCCGTCGCCGCCCGGCCGCAAGGGGCTGAGAGCATGCTGGCGCGCCGCGGCGACGGTCGGCACGACACATTGGCCCAGTGCTGTCGTTTCTCTGGTTCTGGCTCACCCCTGGATGCCAGGCGGGACACAGGCTTTGCCGGGGTTCGCCTGCTGCAGGTCTCCGGGATTCGCTCGTGAACGTGACGCTGGCGGTCGGCAGCCCGTGACCGACCACGTCGCCGACCGTGACGGTGAGGCGGTCCGCGGGCAGGTAGCGGACGGCGATATTCGGGTGCTGGGCCCGGTCCCGGGAGTGGAGCATGGCTTCTTGGAGGGCGATGGCGATGCGCCGTTCACGGGCGTGGGCCTGCCGCAGTTCCTCGTTCAGCTGCTGCAGTTGCCGCGCCCACGCGTACAGCTCGGCGTCAAAGTCCGCTTCTGGCCGGGGCTGACCGACGGCAGGTGCGCGCGGGATTGGGATGTTGTACTTCTGAAAGGCCATTTGATCTGTCTGGCGGGAAGACAGGGCACGGTGCAGCGAGACTTTCAGCGTTGCCACCCCTTCGGCCTCCGGGTCGGCGGGGTTGTCGGGGAAGGCGTCGCAGAGGTATTGCACCGAGCAACTCGGCCTGGCTCACTGCAGTCTGGACTGGCGCGGTAGGAGCGGCGGTGCCCGCTGAGCAACTCGGTGGGGTAGGGGGCTCTGAGATCACACACCGGATGATATGTGTGATCCGGGCTCCTGCCCCAATCAGCCGTAGGAGGGCGTTCGGAGGTTGATGAGCGGGGCAATGGGATTGAGATGGGCTTTGGTTCCGCTGGGGCAATGTCCGCGGACGCTGTTCCACCGGCTTGTCCGAGGCAAGTTGACCGATTGCCTTACTGAACCGTTCGGTTAGCTTCCTTTTTCGGGTCAGTTCTGTCTCTTCCTGGTCCTTTTCGCTTGTGTGCTGCACGGGGTTGTGCGTTTAGAAAAGGCTGGCCACGGCCAGGGCCGAGCACGGCACCGATGGTCAGCAGCCAGCGAACCCACTCCTGCCTTCGCTGGCGAGATCGTACTTACCTGATCAAAATCGGACAAGCGCGGAATGCTCGGGGACAGGAGTTCATGAGCAGAACATTCAGACGACAGAGAAGCCGCTGAAGCGCAGCGGATTCACTCCGGTCCAGACCATTCTGATCGCGCGTACCGTCGAACTGCCCGCTGCGGCCACGGCGCTGCCGGACTCCTCCGACGTCCCGCACAAGGAACTCCGCCGCCTACCGCCAGTAGCGAGGTCGCGCGCCGGCCAGGACCCCGCACGCGGTCAGTCTCGGCACCGCGACCGGGAGGCGGCGTACCCCGCGCGGGTCCGGCACCTGGCTCGGACTGGTACAGGGGAGACGTCAAGGCCGTCGCGGCGGTGCGCTTCAGCACTTGCACCGGAGCCGAAATGCGATCATTGGGAAACGGGAGGGGGGGAGACACTTACGGGCACCATGGGGATTCGACGCACAGATATGCAACACTGAGGTGCACCCGATTACTCCAACCTCATGCGCAACATTGGAATTTCCTATTGCGGCGCCTACCCGGTCGGCTGTAGCCTGCGGTACGCAAAGATAAGGGTACGTCAAGTGGCATACCTATCGCGTGACACGGTCACGTCTCAGACGCTTCAAGATTGCTCTAGGCCGGTCAGTGAAATGCTGCCATGGGACCTGCTACCGGAGAGTCTCTGAATCGCGCGCTTCTGAGAAAACGGGGGACGGGGGGCGGGGGAATGTATTCCCTATTAACGCGATTATGGGAATGGTGTCGACTCGGGCACCTGATCCAGAGTGTCATCATCCGCCTGACGGCGTTGTCGTACGCCACTCTCCTCGCCGTATCTCCAGGGCGAAAACATGAGTCCGAGGTGATCGGTTTGCCTGCCCTGCCTGGCAGGCGTGTGGCACCGCCGGAGTCCCGCGGTGCTGCGCGCCGCCTGGAAAGTTGGGTACAGGCCCGGGTTCTGATGTCCTATCAGGCGACCGCATCGCGTCTGGTAAAGGGAAGTCCCGTGACTGCCCGGGCATCCTGCCGACCATCCACGCGCGTGGCTCACGAGATGCCTGCCGGACCCGTGCGGCCGCCAGGATGCGGCGATGGGCAGGTCGTGCCCCAGGTCGACGGGGGCGACGGGAACGCGCCCGCGGCCAACTCGGCGATCTCGACGGTTCCCGCGCATCGTTGGCGACGCGGCAGTGGTCAGCGCGCCAGGAGTGACCAGCAGCAGCGATACCAAGCCGCAGCCTGACCATCCAAGTCCAGAGGAACAATCTGCACGCTCTTGCCCCGTCCATCCGGCTTGCTCGCGCCGGAATCCCACGCACCCGTAGCGGCAGCCCATGGACGCACGCGGATCCAAGCCTTCCATCCGCGTGACCAGGGCGCCGACCGTCGGCCGGATCCGATGGATCCGCTCGCAAGATAACGGAGTTCAGCAATGTCCGAATCCACCACGCCCGACATGCGCGCCCGCACCAACCGGCCGACCGACGCCTCCCGGG
Source organism: Streptomyces sp. NPDC001393 (assembly GCF_053597455.1). Classification (NCBI taxonomy): domain Bacteria; kingdom Bacillati; phylum Actinomycetota; class Actinomycetes; order Kitasatosporales; family Streptomycetaceae; genus Streptomyces; species Streptomyces sp. NPDC001393. The sequence goes on along the minus strand of NZ_JBSFIH010000081.1, from coordinate 23,428 downwards.
TGCGGGCGAGCGTTCAGACCTCTCTTGCCCCGGGAGCGGTCGATCTGCCGTCACTCGTGCCGATCATGTTTACGTTCATGTTCCGGAACATCGCGAGCGACGGCTTCGTCTACAGCGACCCTCAGTCGCCGGGCGACATCTCCCGCGACTCGAAGCCGGGATGCATCATCGCCGCCCCGTCCTTCCCGGCCCTGACCCCGGGCATCGACGAGGACTACGTCTTCAACTGGGTGCGGGACGGGGCCATCACGGCCATGGAGGTGGCGAAGGCCGACCTGCCCGTGAGCCCGGGCGGGACGGTGCAGACACTCAACGACTACGTGCAGTTCGCCGACCTCTGCCACTCCAACGCCCAGCCGACCAAGGGACACGCCTGCTTCAACATCGCCGGCGACGCCCGCCCGTGGACCGAGCAGAACGACGGTCCGGCCCTGCAGACGATCACCATCCTGGCCGCCTACGACCAGCTCGACCTCGGTACCCAGAAGCGAGCGGTCGACCTGGTGAACTCGAACGTGGCCTTCCTTCTCGGCGTCTACAAGGACGCCACCACGAACCTGTGGGAGGAACACAGCGGGTACAGCTTCTTCGCACGGTCCGCCCAACTGCGCTGCTTCGAGGAGATCAAAGCCTCGAAAATCGTCGGTATCGACAAGCCGACCGGGCTGCGGCCCGCCATCGACTGGCTGCGCGAGGCCCTCGCAGGCCACTGGGACGGCAGCAAGTACGTGAGCATGATGGCCGACCCCGGTAACGGGGCCCAGCCATCGCCCCAGAATCCCGTCGTCAGCGGGTACGACCCGAACATCGACATCGTCCAGGCTGCCGTCTACGGCGCCGTTCCCGTCATCGACACCAAGCTGCTGGCCACGGCGGCACAGCTGCGCTCGCAGTGGGAAGAGGGCGGCATCGCCTTCTACCCGATCAACAAGTCGGACAAGGAACAGTACGGTATCGGGCCGATGTTCGGCCGCTACCCGGGCGACGTCTACGACGGCGACACCGCGCACCCGGTCCTCGGCGGCCACCCCTGGGCCCTGTGCACGTGCAACGTCGCCGAGCTGCACTACAAGCTGGCCGCCGAGATCAAGTCGAGCGGCAAGGTCCCCGTGGACGACCTGTCCACGCCCTTCTTCGCCCAGTCCGGCATCGACGCGTCGACGGCGCCGGCGGAAGCAGCCGCGGCCCTGACGACCACCGGTGACGCCATGGTGATGGCCGTCGTCTACCACAGCGACCACTTGGAGCTCTCCGAGCAGTTCGACGGCACCACCGGCTACCAGCGCAGTGTTCGCAACCTGACGTGGAGCTACGCCGCTTACCTGTCCGCCATGCGAGCCCGGGCCGAGGCCGTGTGACCGTGGCCGACCGACTCGAATCCCGGCCGCCACGCCGGTCCCGGCTGCGCCTGGCAGAGGAGGGGTGACTGCCCCATGTATGCGAACTTCCCTCACGGGGCGGCGAAGCGCACCGACCCCGCGGCGGCGGCCGAGGAGCTCTACGACGCCGTCATCGTCGGCGGCGGGATCTCCGGAGCCCTCATCGCCTCACGGCTGAGCGCTGCCGGCAGGAGAGTGCTGATACTCGAAGCGGGCCCGGCCGAGGACCTCACTCTGAGGGGCTACGAGAGCTACCTCGACCGGTTCTACTCGGCTGTCAGCAAGGACAACCAGGCCCCCTACCCGGCCGTCGCCAACGCCCCGATGCCCCGCGGCACCGACGCACGGCGCATCACCCCGGGTACGCCCGACGCCTCGGCCTACATCGTGCAGAGCGGGCCCCTCGCCACCGACACCACCTATACGAGGGTCCTCGGCGGCACCACCATGCACTGGGAAGGCAAGACGCTGCGGATGCTCCCCGAGGACTTCCGGATGCGCACGCTCTACGGCGAGGGAGCCGACTGGCCGCTCGCCTACGAGGACCTCTCCCCGTACTACAACGAGGCCGAGCGCGAGATCGGCGTCTCCGCCGACGTGGAGGACCAGGCCTACCTCGGGATCACCTTCGACGAGGGCTACGTGTTCCCCATGAAGGGGCTGCCCCTGTCCTACCTGGACCGGATGGTCGCCAAGGACCTCGACGGGATGCCGGTCGAACTGGATGGGGAACAGCGGGAGTTGCGGGTCCGGCCGTTCCCGCAGGGGCGGAACGGCATACCGAACCCGGCCTACGACGGCGGGAAGGGGTATGTGCCGCAAGGGGCGGTGAGTACGTACCAGGTCGAGGTCGGTGAACGGTGCCAGGGCAACAACAACTGCGTGCCCATCTGCCCGGTGCAGGCGAAATACAACGCCGGTAAGACCCTCGCTGTGGCCCTCCAGAGCGGCCGGGTCGACCTGGTGGCCCAGGCGGTGGCGTACAAGGTGCACGTCGACGAGCACACACGCCGGGTCACCGAGATCGAGTACCGCCGCTACGACCGGCCCGACAGCCCCGGTTTCACCACCATGAGGGCCCGCGGCCGGCTGTTCGTCCTGGCCGCCAACGCGGTGGAGAACCCCCGGCTGATGCTGGCCTCCGGCCTGCGCAGTTCGAGCGGCCTGATGGGGCGGAACTTCATGGACCACGCCTACCTGCTGGCGTGGGGCCTGCTGCCCGAGGTGGCCGGCACCTTCCGTGGCACGAACTGCACGGGCGGCATCACCGACCTTCGCGGGGGCCGCTTCCGCCGCCGCCAGGCGGCGTTCAGCGTCGACATCCACAACGACGGCTGGGGCTGGGCCCGAGGGGCTCCGATGACCGACCTGATCGACCTGGTGGACGCCGGTGGCCGTTACGGCGAGTCCCTCCGCCAGGGCCTGGTGGACCGGGTGTCCCGCCAGCTTCAGCTGGCGTTCATGGTCGAGGTCCCCGCCAACCCGAGCAACCGGGTCACCGTGAGCCCCGACTTCACCGACGAGCTGGGGAACATGCGGCCCATCCTCACGTACGACATCCCCGACTACACCATGCGGGGGGTGGCGTACGCCCGGCAGCTGTCGAAACGGATCTTCGCCCGCCTGGGGGCCGAGGACCACACCGCGTACGACCCGAACTTCTGGGGCTACGCCGTCCACGACGGCGAGGGGTACGAGATCCGCGGAGGCAACCATCTCGCCGGCACCCACGTGATGGGCCGCGACCCGTCGACCTCGGTGGTCAACGCGGATCAGCGGTGCTGGGACCACGAGAACCTCTACCTGGTCGGCGGGGGAAGCATGCCCACCGTGGGCACGTCGAACGTGACGCTCACCGTCGCCGCCCTGTGCCTGCGCAGCAGCCGGGCCATGCTGGCCCAGCTCGACGCCGAGACCGCACCGATCGACGTCATCTCGGCCGGCGCCATCCAGCGCCGATCTCAGGAGGTGACCCCGTGACCGCATCGACCATCGAGAACCGTGACGACCTGATCAGCTACCTGCACGCGGCGATGGCGCTCGAGCACGCGACCATCCCCCCGTACCTGACCGCGTACTACTCCATACGCTCCACCACCAACTCCGACGCCGCCCACATCATCCGGGTGGCCGCGGTGGAGGAGATGCTGCACCTGACCCTCGTCGCCAACGTCCTGAACGCCATCGGCGGGAAGCCCGATCTGACCCGCCCCGGCTTCGTGCCGTCCTACCCGGCCCATCTGCCCGACGGGGAGGACGACTTCACCGTCGACCTGCGGCCCTTCTCCCCCGAGGCGGTGGAGACGTTCTGCAAGATCGAGCGGCCGGGCCGCGCCCCCAGCGCCGGCGAACGGCTGGTGAAGACATCGGACAGCGGGAGTCGCCTCCTGGTCTCCAGCCCCACGGCCGAGGGGATGCACTTCTACAGCATCGGCGAGTTCTACGAAGAGATCACCGAAGGACTCGAGAAGGTGGCGGCCGACGACCCGAAGCTCTTCTGCGGGAATCCAGCCCTGCAGGTGGGACCCGAGTACTTCTACTCCGGCGGCGGGGCGATGATCGTCGTCTCCGACCTCGACTCGGCCCAGCGGGCGCTCCGCTTCATCGCCGCCCAGGGCGAGGGCCTCGATTCAGGCATATACGACGCGGACGGGGAGCTGGCCCACTACTACCGGTTCCGGCAGCTGCAACTCGGGCGCTACTACCAGGTGGGCGACCACCCCGATGCACCTTCGGGGCCTGCGCTGAGCATCTCCTGGGACGATGTGTACAAGGTGAAGGTGAGTGCCCGGCTGGCCGATTACCCGGCGGGATCGGAGCTCGCCCGTGTCGCCCGGGACTTCAACGCCGACTACGGAGCCTTCCTCGCCCTGCTCACCAAGGCGTTCAACGGGCAGCCGGGCCTCTTGCAGGAGGCCGTCTGCGAGATGTTCCGCCTGCGCGACGGGTTCAACCGGCTGGTGCGCAACCCCCTGCCGGGCAGCGACGGCCTGCACGCCGCTCCCACCTTCGAGATCCCGGCCGCGGTCGGGTCCGATCCGCAGGCCTCGCCGGGTGCCGGCGAGACAACCCAGGCGGTGACGCGATGACCGCGCCGTCGTTCGAGGAGTTCATGGTCCTGTCGGTCGACCTCACCGCTTTCGAGGAGACCGATCTGCTCGGCACCGGCATGGCCCACACATATCTGGCGAAGGTGCGGGCCGCCTGCGGCGACGACGTCGTCACCGCCCTCCTGGACGCCCACCGGGCAGCCCGGGCCGACGCGGCCGGTGACGCCGGAAGCCATGCCCGGACCCCCCTCGACCGGGATCTGTTCGACCGGGCCCTGCGCCACCGGATCTTCGGCGACGACCGGCTCGGCCCGGTGGCCCGCAATGTGATCAAGCTCTGGTACGCCGGGATGTGGTACGCGCTGCCACCTGAGTGGATCGACCGCTACGGGGCCCAAACAGCGGCCGAAACCTCCACGGTTACCGCCGCCTCCTACCAGGAGGGGCTGCTGTGGCGGGCCATCGGGGCCAATCCTCCAGGTGCCAAGGCACCCGGATACGGCTCCTGGGCTCAGCCACCCCGCATCGCGGACCGCTACCTGAAAGGGGCGACAGGATGACAGATCTGGCTGACGGCCTCAGCCCGGACAAGGTGAAGCTCGGCGTCTGCTGCACCCTGTGGTGGAACGACGACTTCCCTACCATCGACGCCGGTATCTCCTTCGGCCAGGCCGTGAGCGAGATGGCGCTCGCCGGCTTCCAGGGCTGCAGTATCGGGCACAAGTACCCCTCGGACGCTGCCGAGCTCAAGGCCGCCCTCGATCTCCGCGGTCTGCAGGTGTCGGAGCCCTGGACGAGTACGTACTTCACGATCGGTAAGATGCGGCAGAAGACGATCGCCGCTTTCGAGGAGACGCTGGCCCATGTCAAGGCGCTCGGCGGAACCGAGCTGGTCGTGGCCGAGTTCGGTGGTTCGTCGCACCTGCTTCCCGTGGACGTGTTCGCCAATCGCCCGGTTTTCACCAACGCCCAGTGGGACGCCCTGACATCGGGCCTGGACGAGCTCGGCAAGATTGCCGGCTCGGCAGGGATGAAGCTCAGCTACCACCACCACATGGGCACCGGCGTCATGACCCGGGCCGACATCGACCGGCTGATGGCTTCGACCGACCCGGACCTGGTCCACCTCCTGCTCGACACCGGCCACATGGCCTTCGCCGGCGACGATCCGCTGGACCTGGCCCGGGCCTACGCCGACCGCATCGGCCACGTCCACATGAAGAGCATCCGGCCCGAGGTCGTGAGCCGGGTGCGGGAAGAAGGCCTGTCGTTCCAGGAGGGCGTCGAGCTCGGCGTCTTCACCGTGCCTGGAGACGGCGCGATCGACTTCCGTCCCATCCTCGAAGCGCTGGCCGACGCCGATTACCGGGGGTGGCTGGTCGTGGAAGCCGAGCAGGACCCGAACAAGGCCGTCCCGCTCGAGTACGCCAAGAAGGCCCGCGCCTACCTCGCCGACATCCTGGGCTGGTGACGATGGACGCGACACTCGGACGAGACGTCTTCTTCAGCTTCTTCATGTTCACGGCCGATTTGCGGCCACAGGACGCACGGTACACCGGGATCCTGATCAATCACCTGAAGGCCCTGACCGACATGGGTTACGACGGCTTCGACGTGCATATCGCCGCCCCGCCCACGACCGTCGATCACAAGCTCGAGGTCGACAGCTATATCGGCCTCAAGAAGGCATTCGAGCGCGCAGGGCTGGGCGAGGTGAAGTTCACCACCAACGTCGGGACCACGCGGACCTTCGACCCGACGTCGCCTTACGAGGAGCAGCGCCGGCAGGCCCTGTCCTACCTCAAGTCACGCGTCGACATCACACGGGTCCTGGGCGGCGACTCGATCATGTCCGGGCCGTTCATCTACCCCTACGGAGTCTTTCCGGTCACGGACACCAATGAGCCGATCTGGAGCGACGCCCTGCAGGACTGGATGAAGCCGCGCTACCACGCGGCGCGCTCCGTCTTCGAAGAGCTGTTGGAGTACGCCGCAGCGCGAGAGGTGAAGCTCGCCGTCGAGCCCGTCAAGAGCTGGGAGACGCCGCCGCCCAACATGGTCTCGGAGGTACTGGACTTCCTCGAGGGCCTCGAGCACGCGCAGGGTGGCGTAACCATCGACACCGCACAGGTCGTGATGGAAAGTCAGGGTCCGTCGGTCTTCAAGGAGAATGTCGCGCGAGCGGCAGGGCAGGATCGGCTCTACTACGTGCACATATCCGCACCCGACCGGGGCGCGGTGAAGGACAGCTGGATCCCGTGGGACATCATCTCGAATGACATCGAGCCGGTGTATCGCGGTCCGTACCTGATCGAAGTGTTCAACGCGATCCCGCCGTTCGACGGCTCCATGCGCATGGCGCGCCGGCGTTTCTGGCGACCTGGCGAGGACGAGCCGGTGCCCAACAGGGACAGCGCCTACGACGTCGCGAGGGCTGCTTTGGAGGAACTGCGGGAGCAGACCACATAACCTCGGAGAGGCCTCGAATGCTTGCTCAGGTGTCAGATCCCATCATCATGGTCGTGAAGCAGACAGGCGATGTCCGTATTCACACCTTCGTCGCGTCCTTCGCGTACAGCAACATCGCGAACGCCACGCATATCATCGAAACCAGGAACCAGCTGGTTCTCGTCGACGGACAGTTTCTCGCCCCCTATGCGAGGGCATTCCGGGACTACGCGGACAGCCTGGGCAAGCCGATCGAAAGGCTGTACCTCTCTCACCGGCACCCTGACCACTGGTTCGGTTTGGGGACTGCGTTCACCGACACAACGGTCTACGCGTTGTCCGAAACCATGACCTTCATTGGCGAGCACGGGGAAGACTCGAGAAGTGACCACTGGAAACTCGGTGACCTCGCCCCGGAGCGCATAGTCGTTCCCAAACAAGTCGCCAGTCCCGGTGAAGAGACCATCGACGGGGTCAGATATATCTTCGACCGGGTGACGGATACCGAGATCGACTACCACCTCACCATCAGGCTTCCTGAGGTAGGTGTGTATTTCGCTCAGGACCTGATCTACAGCGGGACCCATCTGTACCTGACGAAACACATGGACCACTGGACTCGGGTGCTGCAAGAAATGCTGGTGTCGGAGTACGAGTTGTTCATGCCGGGTCACGGACTGCCGGCCGACAAGAACGAAGTCGCTCGCAATATCGAGTACCTTTCTGCCGCTCGGCAGGCCATCGGTAACGGGCTGACGGACGACGCCTTCAAGAATTTCATGCTGCAGCGCTATCCGGAACGCAAGTGCCCGGGGATCTTCGACATATACATGCCCCGGCTGTTCGGCGGTGCGAGCGACTACTGACCACGGAGGTGCTCCAACCATGAACGAGGGCTGCACTGTAGGACAGTACCTGGTAGACCGGCTCCGTCAACTCGGGTTGGAGCACCTGTTCGCCATCGCGGGCGACTATTCGATTGAATGGTTGAACCGGTACGTCACGCCCAGCAGCATTGAAATAATCGAGGAAGTAAACGAGGTGAACGCCGGTTATGCCGCCGACGGATACGCGAGGCTGAAGGGAATCGGCGCCCTCTGCGTGACCTACTCCGCAGGCGCATTGTGTGCCGTGAACGCGGTCGCCGGTGCCTATGTCGAGAAGGTGCCGCTCGTGCTGATCAACGGCACACCGAGCATCAAGAAGACCATCGTCTTCGAGCAGACCGGCTTCAGTGCACATCATTTCATCAGCGGACGTGAAACGGATCTTCAGTCGTTCGAGCACCTGACGGTCGCGGCCATCCGGGTCGACAACCCGGACCTCGCGCCAACGCTGATAGATTACGCACTGACCCAGTGCATCAGTGAACGGCGCCCGATCTATATCGAGTTGCTCCAGGACATGGTCGACTTGGAGTGCGAGCCGCCGAGGGGTGTCCTGAAGCCGGCCAGGACCCTGTCGGACGAGACCAGCCTGGAACAGTCGGTCGCACAGATCCGTGCAAAGCTCGAAAGCGCCGAGAACCCGCTCGTCTGGCTTGGCGTAGAGATCGACCGGTTCGGCCTTCAAGAGAAGGCCATGAGGCTGATCCAGCAACTGAACGTACCGTTCGTCACAGAACTCCTCAGTAAGGCCGTCCTTTCCGAAGACGACGCACTGTTTGTCGGCGTGCTCGACGGGCAGGCGTCATCGACGGCCGTGACGGATCTGGCCAGCACGTCGGACTTCATACTGGCCCTCGGCGTGTGGCTGACAGACATCAACTCGTTGGGCTGGGAGCCGGACTACGAAAAAACCGCATTCGCATCGTTCGACGCGGTCAAGTTCGGAACCTTTTTCGGCGGTCAGGTCGCGTTGGAGCACCTGATGGACGGCATCCTGGCGGAAAAGATCGAACCCAAGGCGCTGAAACTCCCGGAAAGGCCGGCTCGCAGCGCGCCGATCGTGGGCGAGGCCGATGTCATCACGTACCAGGGGTTCTACAACTACATTCAGCAGTACATCGACAGGAACACCATCGTCGGTGCCGATGCGAGCATGAACTACTTCGGGAGCCTGCTGCTCGACGTGCCCAGGCCTGGAGCATTCATCGTTCAGTCGTCCTACTCGTCGATCGGTTACAGCGCGCCGGCGGCGACGGGTATCTGCCTGGCCAAGAGCCCCGACCAAAAGGTGATGGTCTTCTCGGGTGACGGCGGCTTCCAGATGACTGCCCAATGCCTCTCGACACAGACCCGGTTCGGGCTCAACCCGATCATCTTTGTCATCGACAATGGCGTCTACGCCGTGGAGCAGTGGCTCGCTGATGCGGCGGTATTCCATTCCGACAAGCCGTTCTACAAGCCGTGCGTGCTACACCGGTGGAATTACAGCATGCTGGCGGATGTCTTCGGCTGCCGGGGATGGGAAGTCGGCACATATGGAGAGCTCAGGGCTGCCGTGTCGGGTGCACTGGAGAACTCGAGCAGCCCGTCCATCATCCAGGTGCGAGTGCCTGACAAAACGATCCCCGACAACGCGAAGTGGAAGACCCAGTAACAGGACCGACAAGGAGAAAGAATAATGCCGACGAAGATCACTGCGATCTACGAGAACCCGGAATCCCCCGAAGCCTTCGAGGCCGGTCACCACGAGCAGATCGCGCTGGCGAAGAAGATCCCTGGAGTCCACAGGATCGAGAGCGCGAAGGTCTGGCCGAAGGAGGATGGCAGCGCGACGCCGGCTTATCGCGTACTCGACATGTACTTCACCGACTACGACGCGGCCAGCAAGGCCGTGACAACCGAAGAGGCATCGGCGTTCGTCGCCAAGGTCTTCGAGCTGGCGACTGGCGGTGTGCGACTCCTCTTCACAGATGTCGAGGAAGTCTGACCTCGATTCTTCGATGCGTGGTGCCCTCGCCGTGAGCGGCTGGCTGCCCGACATGTTTTGTGGCGCGGACGGGCCGTCGCAGGACGCGGCGAGGGCGTCGGGTTCCACGGGCCCGAGTTCGTCACTCGCTACAACCGCGTCCTGGACACCTTCGCGGGCCTGGGCCGAGGCCGTGCAGGCCCGCGAGAGCACGCTCTCGGACAGCCACAACATCGCCCGCTCCCAGTCGCCCTCGCCGTCGACCAACAGCCGCATCCGCGCCCCGGCCGTCAGCGTCCCCAGCGCGTTCTCGCCCGTCCGCCTGTCCGCCCGTCCGCCGTCCACACCGGCCGACGCGGCTGACCGCGCTCCGGCTCACCCGCGACGGTGCGACGGATCTGCGTCCTCCTTGGAGACAGCGACAGAGCCTGCGGGGCACCCCGGCCCGCGTCCGCCGGGGATTCGGAACCTCCGTCCGCACTGGTTGTCACCACCAAGGCATTTGAGGGTGCGGCCGCATAGGTCCGCTGGGAGGAGCGGCGGCAAGCACCGCAAGCCGATCCGGGACGGGACTGGATGCCGGCTCACATCGTCGCGGCCGACACCCTCTACACCCTCCCGATCACGGACGAGGAACTGAGCAACCTCCCGTTGCCGACGGCGAACGCGATCGAGATCGACGCCTTCGTGGCGCTGGAGCACATCGACCCGAACCGCATGGGCGCCGGGTGCTACCTCGCCGTCGGCGGGCAGGCCGCCGCGGCTATCACATGCTGCGCAATGGTGCGGGCGGTGAACGGCCAGAGCTGGGTCACGAGCTGGACGCCGGCCTCTCCGCTCCGTACCGGAGGCCGTCGAGGAGCAGGTCGAGGAGGCGGCCGGCCCGTTCGCGTTGGTCGGGAGCGCTGGTGATCAGCGCAACGCCGGCCAGGCTGAAGCCGACATCGAGGGGGTCGATGTCCGGGCGCAGCAGACCGGCCTCGGCGCCGGCGTGCAGCAGGGTGCCGAGCGCGGTGCCGAGCTTGTCGAGGGTCTCGGCGAAGGGGTCCGCACCGGATGCGACCGCAGCCCGCAGCGCGTCTGCCATGCCCTCCTTGGCAGCCAGGTAGTCGATGAAGTCGTCCATCCACAGGCGGATCGCCCGGTCCGGCGCATGGTCGGCGAGCAGCTTCGCGGCGCTGTCGCAGACACGGGCCAGCTCGTTGCGGTAGGCCGCCTCGACCAGCGCCTCGCGGGTGGGGAAGTGGCGGTAGAGCGTGGCCGAGCCGACACCCGCGGCCTTGGCGATCGTGTCGATCGCGACGTCCGCGCCCTTCTCGGAGAAGGCGCGCACGGCCGCTTCGAGGATGCGTTCGCGGTTGCGGCGGGCGTCGGCGCGCAACACGCTCGGCTTGGTGGTCAAGGCAGCTCCCTTCGTCGGTGACCAGTCTAGCTGGACAACCGGGGAGTTCCCCGGTTACCGTTGCCAGATAACCGGGGAACTCCCCGGTTACGGGTGCGAGCCCGTTGTGCTCCCCAGGCAAGGAATACCCTCATGACCTCCCCGAAGACGGTTCTGATCACCGGTACGTCCTCCGGCATCGGCATGGCCGCCGCCATCGGCACCGCCCGCGCGGGCTGGGCGACCATCGCCACCATGCGCGACCCCGGCAAGGCCGAGGCCCTGCTCAAGGCCGCCACCGAAGCGGGTGTCGCCGACCGCATCCAGGTCAAGCGCCTGGATGTGACCGACTCCGCGGGCATCACTGCCTGCCTGGACGAGGTCGTCGCCGAGCACGGCCGCCTGGACGCGCTGGTCAACAACGCCGGCGCCGCCCAGGTCGGCACCATCGAGCAGAGCAGCGTCGACGACGTCCGCGCGGCCATGGAGGTCAACTTCTTCGGCGTGGTGGCGGTGACCCGCGCCGCCCTGCCGCACCTTCGTGCGTCGAAGGGCCGGGTGATCACCGTCACCAGCGTCGGCGGCGTCGTCGGCCAGCCCTTCAACGAGGCGTACTGCGCGGCCAAGTTCGCCGTCGAGGGCTTCATGCAGTCCCTCGCGCCGGTCGCCGCCACCGTCGGCGTCGATGTCACCGTGGTCGAGCCGGGCGCCGTGGCGAGCGAGTTCGTCGCCAATCTCGGCCTGGACGTACCGACGCTGCTCGCGGCCGCCGGGCCCTACGGCCCGGCGCTCGAGGCCTACATCACCCGCACCCGGGAGTCGTTCGGCAACGCCCAGACCCCGGCCGAGGCAGCCGCCCCGATCGTCGACGCCCTGAGCGCCGCCCGCCCGCCCTTCCGTATCCAGACCTCGCAGTGGGCCCGCGACTTCGTCGCCACCACTCTCGCCGACCTCGACGGCTCCGCTGTCCAGAGCCTCACCGGTACCTGGGTGCGCTGACCGCCTCCATCCCGATGGGCGCACTGCCGACGCCGGGCGCGGCAGCCGCACAGCATCCCCGCCCGCCGGCGCCACACCACCGCCGCGCCCCGCCCGGTCGCGCGACCAACCAGTCACACACGCGGCACGACCCGCAACAGCAAGGAAGATCACCATGGAACTCCGCACCCTTGGCAGCCAGGGCCTGACCGTCTCCGCCGAAGGACTCGGCTGCATGGGCATGAGCGCCTTCTACGGCAGCACCGACGAGGCCGAGTCCCTCGCCACCATCGACCGTGCCCTGGAACTGGGCGTGACCCTGCTGGACACCGCCGAGAGCTACGGCCCGTTCATCAACGAGCAACTCCTCGGCAAGGCCCTCGCCGGACGCCGCGAGCAGGCCGTCATCGCCACCAAGACCGGCGTCGAGTTCACCGACGACGGCACGCTCGTCGGCCACAACGGGCGCCCCGATTACATCCGGCATTCCCTGGACCGCTCCCTGCGCCACCTGGACACCGACCATGTCGACCTCTACTACCTGCACCGGGTCGACCCACAGGTGCCGATCGAGGAGACCGTCGGCGCCATGGGCGAGCTGGTGGCCGCCGGCAAGGTCCGCTACATCGGCCTGAGCGAAGTCGCCCCGCAGACCATTCGCCGCGCCCACTCCGTTCACCCGATCACGGCGGTTCAGACCGAGTACTCGCTCTTCGAGCGCGGCATCGAGGACGACGGAGTCATGGCCACCCTGAACGAGCTCGGGATCGGCCTGGTCGCCTACTCGCCGCTCGGACGCGGGTTCCTCTCCGGTGCGATCACCAGCCCGGACGACTTCGCCGCCGACGACTTCCGCCGCACCGACCCGCGCTTCCAGGGCGAGAACTTCGCCCGCAACCTGGCCGTGGTCGACGAGGTCCGCCGCATCGCCGCCGGCAAGCAGGTCTCACCGTCCCAGCTGGCTCTCGCCTGGGTGCTGCACCAGGGCGCAGTCGCCATCCCCGGCACCAAGCGCCGCCGCTACCTGGAGGAGAACGTCGCCGCGACCACCGTGACGATCACCGATGAGGACTTGGCCGCCATCGAAGCCGTCGCCCCGCGAGGCATCGTCTCCGGCGACCGCTACGCCCCCGAGCTGATGCGGAACCTCAACGGCTGAACGCAGGGCGTGTCGGGAAAGACGGCCCGGACGACCCCCCAACCGTGCTGTGTCCCGGCGGCGCGCTCCGCCGCCGTACATGACCTCACCTCGCCACGCTCGCGCCACTTCGATGCCCGCCGTCCGGACATCGGCGGCCGTCAAGCCGCAGTGGCGGGGACGTATGGGCAGCCTCGCCTCTGAGACGACCCCTGAGCCTGTGACCGGGTGCAGGAGGCGGCGCCGAAGGGGCAGGGCCGATCATGGACCAGTGATCGTCAGGGCATTTGCTCCAGTGCTCCAGGCGGACGGCGACCAGGACGATGTCGTCCGTGGCGCCGCTGGTTACGTCGAGGCGGGCGAGGAGGGCGTCGGCGAGGTGTTCCGCGCCGAACCCGGTGCAGGTGGCGAGCGCGGAGGGTAGGCGGGTCAGACCGGTGTCGATGTCCTCACCACGGCGTTCGATCAGGTCGTCGTATAGATGATGAGGGTGTGTCGCCGGGAGGGGGCGCCTCTGTAGATCAGCAGACGGCTGCGGCAGTCGACCATGACCTGGACGGCGGTGGCGGCCAGGGCTCCCTCGACCGAGCGTGCGTAGAGCCGCCCACCCCGGGACCTCCAGATCCTGGGCGGGGCCCTGGACGGTGCGGGTGGCGGCGCTCAGCGCACTGCGGTGCCTGTCGATGACGGTGTCGGCGATCAGCCCGTGGCCGACCACCTCGCCGACCGCGATGGTGAAGCGGCCCGGGGTGTGGAGCATGGTTTCTTGCAGGGCGACGGCGATGCGCCGTTCACGGGCGTGGGCCTGGCGCAGTTCCTCGTTCAGCTGCTGCAGCTGCCGTGCCCGGGCGTGGAGCTCGGCTTCCATGGCCGCTTCCTGGCCGGGTCTCACCGACGGCAGGAGCGCCGTGCGTCGGGCGAGGACGACCTCGGCCATGTCCTCGATCGGTGGATGATCCAGGCGACATCTGCAACGCCACGTGATCGGTCTGGCCGGAGGTCTTTCAGCGTCACCACCCTGTCGGCCTCCGGATCGGCCGAGTTGTCCGGGAAGACGTCGAAGAGGTGCTGCCCGACCAGCTCGCCCCGGCTGCGTCAAGTCACCTCGCAGAACGCCCAGTTGGCATCCTCGATCACCAGGTCCGTGAGACGGTCCGGTGACGGGTGGCTGGAATACGGCCGTGCGGCGGCCGGTTGCATCCGGGCATGCGACGTGATCAGGAACCACCCGGCAACATCCACCCCCTGCTGGCCGGACGGTTCAGCCCCTCTCGGTTCGACCCGTCGGCCGCCGTGGACGACCACGCCGTGGGCCTGCTGCTGGAAGCCGCGCGGTGAGCGCCGTCCGCCGGGAACTCCCAGCCCTGGGGCTTCTTCCTGAGCCGGCCCGGTGAGCCGGAGCACGAGCGGGTGGCGCGCCACCTCGCGCCCAGTTCGGCCCGGTGGGCGACGGACGCGGGCCTGCTCGTCGTCGCGCTGACGCGCCGTCACGTCGACGAGACGCAGCTGCTCTACTCCGAGTTCGCGGACTACGATCTCGGCCAGGCCATCGCCCACATGACCATCCAGGCCCAGGCGATGGGACTGGCCGCTCATCAGTTCCGCGCCTTCGACCTGGAGGGTCTCACCAAAGAGCTGGAGCCCAGCCCCGGTTGGGCGATCATCTGCATGATCGCGCTGGGCACGGCGGCCGAAGAGCCGCCGGCGCGCCGCGACCGGCGCAGTATCGCCGATCTGCTGTCCGGCCCCTGGCCGCTGTCGGAGTAGCGCTGTCGCGTCATACCCGCAACGGTTCCGCGATGTTGGGAAAGCGGTTACCAAGACGTAGCGAACGGATGTGCGTCCACCTTAGGCTCTGCGCGACCGCTGAGCGCTGTGAAAGGGGTTGGCATGGGCATGATCAGTCGAAGGGTGCGAGCCGTCGGGTCGGCCGTCGCGTCTGTACTCCTCCCCGAGATCATCCCAGGCACCTTCGAGCCGGCCGTCGACCCCGCCTCCACCTGGGTGGACGTTGTCCAGGCCCAGCGCCCCAAGGACCTCGCCGCCGGGACCAGCGACCGGGCCGCCGTCTTCCCCGGCGCCCTCGGCGCGCAGGCCGTCGCCCCGCGCACCCGGTGCTCCGACGCCACGCAGTGGTACGACACCAGCCGCTGCCTGACGGTCGTCACCGGCGCCGACGACGTGTCGCCCGCTCTCAGCACCGCCGACCCGTCCCTGGCCGGTGCCCGGGCACGCGTGGGCGAACTCGCCGCCAACGGGGCCCCGTTCACCTGCGCGGACCGGATCGCCGCCGCGACGAACGGCGTGCTCGGCGAGGTGATCGGCCGTGGCTGACATCCTTCTCTCGCGCACCCTGACGCGGGTGCTGGCGGCCGGTGCGACGGCGCTCGCCTTCGCCCTGCCGGGCCAACTCGCCCCGGCGGCTCGGGCCGCGGCCGTGACCGACCCCGTGCCGCTGGTCAACCCGTATATCGGCACGGGCGCGAACAACGACTTCAGCGCCGGGAACACCTTCCCCGGAGCCGACGTCCCGCACGGCATGCTCCAGTGGTCCCCGGACACCACCTCGCGCCCCAAGGGCGGCGGGTACAACTACGGGGACTCGGCCGTCTCCGGCTTCAGCCTCACCCACGTCTCCGGCGTCGGCTGCGACGCGGCCGGGGACCTGCCCATCCTGCCTGTGGTCGGCTCGATCGGCTCCGACCCCGGCGCCACGACGGAGTCGTTCTCCCACAGCGACGAAACGGCGGCAGCGGGCTCCTACTCCGTCGCCCTCGGCAACGGCACAGACGTGGCACTCACCACGACCACGCACGCCGGAATCGGCCAGTTCACCTTCCCCGCCTCCACCCAGGCCGGCCTGCTGCTGAAACTGAACGGCACGCAGACCCCGTACGCCTCCTCGACGCTGAACGTGACCGGCGGCGACACGGTGACGGGCTCGGTGACCAGCACCGGCTTCTGCGAGGCGACCAACCCCATCACCGTCTACTTCGCCATCACCTTCGACCACCACTTCACCGCCGACGGCTACAGCGGCGGCGAGCACCTCACCTTCGACACCACGAGCAGCCGGACCGTCGAGGCCAGGGTGGGCATCTCCTACACGTCGGCGGCCGAGGCCGCCGCCAACAGGGACGCCGAGGTCACCGGCAAGAGCTTCACCGACGTGAAGTCCGCGGCGACGACGGCGTGGCGCGACGCACTGTCGAAGATCACGGTCAGCGGCGGCACCGGCGACCAGCAGCGCATCTTCTACACCGCCCTCTACCACGCCTCCCTCTTCCCCAGCGTGGTCAGCGACGCCGACGGCTCCTACCGTGGCTACGACGGCGCCGTGCACACCGTGACCCGCGGCCACAGGGCCCAGTACACCGACTTCTCCAACTGGGACACCTACCGCTCCCAGGCGCAGCTCACGGCGCTGCTCGACCCGTCGGCGGCCTCCGACATGGCGCAGTCGATCGTCAACGACTACACGCAGGGCGGCACCCTCACCAAGTGGGGCATGGCCACCGGCGAGACCCACATCATGGTCGGCGACCCTGCCGTGCCCGTGCTGGCCGACTACTACGCTTTCGGCGCACGCGACTTCGACACCTCCACGGCTCTCGCCGCCATGATCGAGGAGCAGACCACCGACACCGACGTCACCCCCGGCGTGACGTACCTGGACTCCTTCGGCTATCTGCCCACCAACTCGCTGTACGGCTGTTGCCACGAGTACGCCACCACCTCCACCCAACTGGAGTACGACACCGACGACTTCGCCCTGTCGCGGTTCGCGGCCGCACTCGGCGACAGCGCGAACCGGAAGAAGTTCCAGGACCGGGCGCAGGACTGGGAGAACGTCTTCAACACCTCCTCCGGCTACATCCAGCCCCGGCACTCCAACGGCCGCTGGATGGACGGCTTCAACGCGAAGTTGATCACCGGCACCGCGGCCAACGACTTCGCCGAGGGCGACGCCTTCACCTACACGCCGATGATCCCGTTCAACCTCGCCAAGCTGGCGTCCCTGGAAGGCGGCACCGCGTCCCTGGCGTCGTACCTGGACAGCGTGCTCAGCGGCTACCAGGGCCTGGGCAGTGTCATCGGCACCCAGTCCAACATGGGCAACGAGCCCAGCATCGGGCTGCCGTGGGAGTACGACTGGGTCGGCAAGCCGTACAAGACGCAGTCCACGGTGCGTGCCGTGCAGGACCAGCTGTGGACCGACGCCGCCGGCGGGGAGCCCGGCAACGACGACCTCGGCGAGATGAGCGCGTGGTACGTCTGGTCCGCGCTCGGCCTCTACCCCGAGATACCGGGCACCGCCGACCTGGCCATCGGCAGCCCCTTGTTCACCTCCGCCGTCGTCACCGCAGGCGGGCGCACGCTGACCGTCAATGCCCCTTCTGCAGCAGACGGTTCACCGTACGCGCAGGCCATGACCCTCAACGGCGGCTCCTGGAACAAGGCCTACGTGCCGGCGTCCTCACTGGGCTCGTCCACCGAACTGGACTTCACCCTCTCCTCGACCGCCGACACCCAGTGGGCGGCGGACGCCTCGGCCGCACCGCCGTCCTACGACGGCACGCCGGGCACGGGAGTGGCCCAGCCCAGCGGCCCGCTCACCGAGACCGCCACGGGCAAGTGCGTCGACGACGCCGGCGCCGGCACGTCGAACGGCACGGCCATCCAGGTCTACGGCTGCAACGGCAGCGCGGCCCAGGTGTGGAAGGTCGTGCCCGACGGCACCCTGCAGGTGCTCAACGACTGCATGGACGTCACCGGCGGCGCGACCACCTCCGGCACGAGGATCCAGCTGCACACCTGCAACGGCACTCAGGCCCAGCAGTGGCGGCCCGACAGCGCGGGTGAACTCGTCAATCCGGTTTCGGGTCTCTGCCTCACCGACTCCAGCAACGGGGCAGCGAACAAGACCCAGTTGACACTCGCGACGTGTACGGGGAGCGCCGGCCAGCGCTGGACTGTGCCGACCTCGTGAGGGGCGGTGGGGTCCCTCCCACCGAGACCGTGGGAGGGACCCCACCCGGGGGTCAGCGGCGTGCGTCGGACGTGGTGGTATAGGGAGCCGCGGCGTGCTGGGCGGCGTAGAGGAGGGCCGGTTCGATCTTCGGCCAGAAGTAGCTGTCCTGGCAGGAGAACGGCGGAGTGAAGCCGTCGCAGCCGGCGCCGTCGCTGTCGCCGATCTCGATGGTGAAGCTGGCCAGGCCGAGCTTGTCGTAGGTCCAGTCGTCGGTGCCACCGGAGGCGTTGTACAGGATTTCGCCCGCCTGGCCGTACTGGTAGCCGGTGAGCGAGGCCATGTGGGCGGCCAGCGCGCGCAGGGCGGTGTCGTTGCCGGTGTGCACGGTGGAGTCGTACTCCCAGGGGAAGAGCACCATACTGGCGTCGCTGTGCAGCGTGATCATCATGCCCTTGGCGTTCGACGGCGCCGGGGCGGTGTCGCCGGTGCCGGTGCGCACCGCCGGGAACAGCTCACGGAAGAGGCTCTCCAGAGCGGTGTTCTCCACCTCGGAGTCGGCGGCCGGGCCGCCGTAGGTCTGGTCGCACGCTGCGCTGGAGGTGCCGGAAGTGTCCCAGTGGGAGCCGGTGTTGCGGTTGAGGTCGACCCCGATCTGGCTGTAGGCGCTCACCCCGCACCGGGAGCCGTGTGAGTCGTCGGCGTTCTTGCGCTGCAGGACGGGGTTGTCACCGCCCGCCGCGACCATGTCGACGCCGTCGGGGTTGGCGTCGGGCACCACCCACATCTCGGTGGTGTCCATCAGCTTGGTGATCGCCGAGTCCTTGCCGTAGCCGCTGGTCAGCGCGTCGATCCAGCGCCACGACATCTCACCGGTCGTCAGTTCACGGGCGTGGATCTGGCTCATCAGGAAGAACCGCGGCTTGGCCGAGTTCGGGCTGAGGGCGCAGTCGCCCGCCTGGATCTTGGTGATGCATATCGCCTTGAGATCGCGGCCGCCTCGCCCCTGCTGCTTGAGCCACGACCGACCATAGGTCACCACCTTGGCGAGATCGGGGTGTTGGGAGGCCGCGTCGTCCATGTGGGAGTACTGCGCGGTGACCGTGTGGTAGCCGCCGTCGAACGTGTCGCCCGCGGCGGCGCGCGTCACCGCGGTGGGGGAGGGGATCGCCTCGGTCAGCGTGGAGGCGATGGCGGGGGCGAAGCCGAGCCGGCGCAGTCCGGCCGCCGTCGACGTGTCGCCGGAGACGAACAGGCTGTTGCCGTCCCGCTTCTCCAGCAGGTCGTATCCGGAGTCGGTGAGGCGCTCGGCATCGGCCAGCGGATGGCGCGTGGGCACGCGGTAGATGACGACCGTACGGTGCCCGCCGTGGGGGCGGCCGGTGGTGGTGGCGCGGCCCGCTGTGGCGTCCGCGCCGGTGCCGGCCAGTGCCACCTGCGGCAGCAGGGCTGTGGCGACGATGACGGCGCCGGCGGTCAGGCCCGCCAGGCGTTTGTGTGCCATGGAGGTGACCTTTCGTGGGGGATGGTCGCCTCCAATATGGCATGTTCATGGTAAGAAGGACATGGCAGGTGCGGTGCGGCCCCGGGTTGTCCTGAACGCGGGTGCGCGTGTGCGACGAGGAAGAAGCGAGGTGGCGCGTGCGGCACCGGCCTGATGAGGTGTCAGCGGGGCGGCCGTGACGGCGGCCGGACGCCGGGTGGGGTCAGCCCCGCACGTGCAGCCGGAAACCCGCGCGGCCCACGGGCTTCAGTCCCTCCCTCAGATGCCGCGAGGGCATCTCGTAGTCATCGAAGTGATGTCGCCGGAACGCGATCGACTCGGTCGACTCCTCATGGACGGGGCCTGTCTGACCCATCGGTCACCGCAGCAACCCGTTGGCATCGATCACCAATGGGGGCCTGTGCAACGAGCGGCACGCGGGAGGGGTCACCTGGTGGGTGGTGGATCGCCTCGACGCCGAGGTCCGGTTCACGGCCACCACCCTGCCCTTGGAAGGGTTCACCACCCCCTCGGACGGTACGTTCGCAGGCGGCGACAGCTGGACCATCGACCACGGCGGGCGGTCCGTAGACCTCATGGCGGACGCGCCGCCACTTGGCACGAGCTCGCAGGCGCACCACCTGCTACGGCGCGTCAGCCGGCCTGCTGAAGTGGCAGATCGACGGTCCCCTTGGCGCTGTTTGTCACCAACGCCGATTCCTCCGGCGGCTCCATGGCTCAGGCCGCGCATGCTGCCGCACCCAGCACCTCGTCAACACGGCGAACAGCGAGCGTCGGCATCAGGTGCCTTGAGGATCGGGGACATCGGGATACTGAGGTCGTTTCCGCTTGAGCTTGGCATGGTCGCTGAGGTCGATCCCGGTGGCCTTGGAGTACTGCGTGGCCCAGTCGGCGACGGCATGCCGGAAGAGGTAGTCGGGCCACGGAGCTACCGGCTCCTCGCCCCTGTCCCGCAGCTTGGCCACAGCCGCCCGTTCCAGATCTTGATCGTCAGCATCCCGGGCCAGCAGGACCGCCTGTGCAAGCCGCGCCGGCTCGTTGTTGGTCGGGGCGAAGGACCAGACTGATTTCTTCGGGGTGTATCGGGGCCACGTTTTCGCTGGGACTCGGCACCGGCGGATTTTCGGTGGGTTTGGAAGCCGGCCGACGCGATAGGGGGTGACATGCCGCTTTCGGAGTAATCGGGGGCAGTGGGCCGTTTGGCCGTCACGCTGGGCTTGATGATCACGGTCCAGGTCAGGGAGACCGCTGGTGCACAGGTCGCGTGAGGTGTTGTTCGAGCGGATCCGCCGGGCCCATCGTGAGCAGGGGCTGTCGGGACGGGAGCTGGCCGCGCGGTTCAAGGTGTCGCGGCGGACGGTGCGGCAGGCGATCGAGTCGCCGCTGCCGCCGAAGCGGAAGTCGCCGCCGCCGCGTCCGAGTGTGCTGGAGCCGGTGAAGGGCTTCATCGATGCGATGCTGCGCGAGGACCTCGACGCGCCGCCGAAACAGAAGCACACGATCGTGCGGATCATGGAGCGCCTGGCCGCGGAGCACGACTTCGAGCTCGCACGGCAGACCACGGTGTGGGAGTACGTCGCCAGGCGGCGTCCGGAGATCAAAGCGGAGGCTCTTGCGGGGCGGCGGCATCTGGAGGGCGTGGTGCCGCAGGCGAAACGGCCTGGGGAGGAGGCGGAGGTCGACTTCGCGGACTTCTGGCTGGACCTGGCCGGGCAGCGCCGCAAGTGCGTGCTGTTCACCCTGCGCCTGTCCTACTCCGGCAAGGCCGTCCACCGCGTTTACGCCACTGCCTCCCAGGAGGCGTTCTTGGAAGGCCACGCGGAGGCATTCACCGTGCTGGGCGGGGTCCCGTCGGTGCACATCCGCTATGACAACCTGAAGCCCGCGGTCAAGCAGGTGCTGTTCGGGCGCTCACGGCTGGAGTCGTCCAGGTGGGCGTCGTTCAAGTCGTGGTACCAGTTCTCGGCTTTCTACTGCGCCCCTGGCGAGGCCGGGGCCCACGAGAAGGGCGGTGTCGAGCATGAGGGCGGCCGGTTCCGGAGGAAGCACCTGGTGCCGCCACCGCAGGTTGACTCACTGGCGGAGCTGAACGAGCGCCTGGCCGCGATCGACGTCGCGGAGGACGCACGGCACATCCACGGCCGTCCGACCTCGATCGGGTTCGACTTCGAGGCCGAGCGCGACCGGCTTCGGCCGCTACCCGCCGACGACTACGACTGCGGGATCGACCTGACGCCCACCGTCGCCCGCAACAGCCGGATCACGGTCCGCCAGGGCTACTACTCGGTGCCGGCGAAGTTCATCGGGCAGAAGGTACGGGTCAAGCTGCGGGCGAACGAGCTGTGGGTCTTCGACGGCCGCCAGGTCGTCGCCCGCCATCCCCGCCTGACGCGCCGTTACACCTACCACGACTTCCTGGACCACTACCTGGAGGTCCTGCTGGTCAAGCCGGGTGCGTTCGCCGGCGCCTCCGCACTGGCGCAGGCCCGCGCGGAGGGAGGTTTCACGAAGGTCCACGAGGCGTTCTGGGCTGCGGCCAAGCAGAAGGCCGGGGACCGCGAGGGCACCCGAATGCTGATCGAGGTCCTGCTGCTGCACCGCCAGATGCCGGCCGAGGCTCTGGTGAAGGCGATGGAGACCTGTCTTCGGATCGGCTCGGTGTCCACCGACCTCGTCGCGATCGAGGCCCGAAAGGCGATGGAGGGCACCGACGACGAGGACGCCGAACTTCTCACCGACGGCGGGGCGGCCCACGACGCGGGCGGCGAGAGCGCGGGTCAGGAGGCGGCCGGGGCGAGGGTGATCTCGCTGCACGCGCGTCGCCTGCCGCCCGATCCACGCACGACGCTGCCCGACATGAGCAAGTACGACCGGCTGCTGAACCCGGTCACCACCCGCGAGAGAAGCCAGAACCAGAAGGGCCAGGGGGCATGACCCGCGCCATCACCGTCACCGACCACGATGCGGACCAGGACCGCGACCGGGACCGGGTCCCGCAGAGCAGGGTGTCCCTGCCGGGCGACCCGGAGGACATGCTCATCGACGAGGCATGCCGGGACCTGAAGCTGCCCGCGTTTCGCGAGCGGTTCATCGAACTCGCCAGCAGCGCCCGCCGCGAGCAGGTCACCTACAAGCAGTTCCTCCTCGACCTTTTGCAGGTCGAGCTTGCCGACCGCGACGTGCGCCGCCAGCAGAGGCTCCTGCGGCTGGCCCGCTTCCCGCGCCCCAAGCGGTTGGAGGACTTCGACTTCGCCAAGAACCCGAATGTCACCCCGGAGGTCGTCGCCGACCTGAAGTCTCCCGTGTGGGTCCGCGAGGGCCGCCCGCTGGTGCTGATCGGGGACTCCGGCACCGGCAAGTCCCACCTGCTGATCGGGATCGGCACCGCGATCGCGGAGGCCGGCCTGTCGGTCCGCTACACCACCACCTCGGCGCTGGTGAACGAGCTCGCCGAGGCCGACGCCAGCCGTCGGCTGTCCTCGGTGATCGCCCGTTACAGCAAGATCGACCTTCTGTGCCTGGACGAGTTCGGGTATCTGGCCCTTGACCGCAAAGGTGCCAAGCTTCTGTTCCAGATCTTCACCGAACGCGAAGAGTGCAAGGCGACCGCGGTCGCCACGAACTCCCCGTTCACCAAAGCGCACATGTTCCGGCGAACCTGTGCCAGGCAGCGCCTGAACAGCACGGGTTCAAAACCAGGGGAGCATGTCATGGAGCCGCGCGTATCC
>NZ_JBSFIH010000080.1:0-32363 GCF_053597455.1 Streptomyces sp. NPDC001393 | reverse complement strand
CTCGGCCGCGACGCCGGCGTCCGGGCCTTCGCCCTGCACCCCGGCGGCATCATCACCCCGCTCCAACGGCACCTGCCCAAGGAGGAGATGATCGACCGCGGCTGGATCGACGAGGACGGCAACGTACTCAACCCCGAGGGCTTCAAGACCCCGCAGCAGGGTGCGGCCACCCAGGTGTGGGCGGCGACCTCGCCGCAACTCGACGGGCTCGGTGGCGTCTACCTGGAGGACTGCGACATCGCCGAGGTCGCGCCGGAGGGCGACGAGCGCGTCGGCGTCAAGGACTGGGCGATCGATCCGGCACAGGCTGCGCGGCTGTGGGAGCTGTCGGCGGAGCTGACCGGGGTCAACGCGTTCGCCGCCTAGTTCCTGGGCGTTCGGCCCCGCCGCACGACGGCGGCCGGTGCGCGTGCATCCCGCGCACCGGCCGCCGTGGCCGCAGCTGTCGTACCGCGTGTTCTCCCCCGTCGGGGCCCGCTCAGTTCCAGCCCCGCGAGTCCTGCTTGAGCGCGGTGTCGACGGTCAGGGCCGTCGCCACCACGAGGCTCAGCAGCGGCTCGGGCAACTGGTAGTGGATCTGCAGGACGTAGTTGTCCGCGGTCGTGAAGAGCGTCTTGGCGAGGCCCTCCCAGGTCTTGGTGATCCGGGCGACCTCGTTGTCCGCGTGGTCGACGATCGCGAAGTTCCACGCCCGCCAGTTCTCCGCCTTGATCGCGCCGACCTGCTGGCCGTTCGCGTTCATCGCGAAGTTGATCTTCCCGATCATGTTCTGCTGGACGATCTCGCCGACCGGCGAGCCGTCCGGACGCGTCACGACGACCCGGGACTTGAAGAACTTCGCGGGCCGGGTCAGCACCAGCTGCGGCTGGCCGTAGGCGTCACGGATCTCCAGCTTGTGGGTCATGAACTGGTCGAGGCTGGAGACGAAGCGCACGACCTTCTTCAGCGCGCCCTGCCCGACCTCGGTGACCGAGCCGATGTCCCGGCCGTTCTGGTCCATGACCTTGTACTCGTTGGTGAGCTCGATCAGCTTGGCCTTCTGGTTCACGACCAGGACGGGCTCGGTGAAGAGGGTACCGCCGCCGGGGCCGCTCGCCGCGACCCCGGCCTGCTGCTGCACCTGGCGCTGCACCCTGGGGTCGGCGCCCTGCGCGTGCGGGGCGCCGAACTGCTGGGCGGGCGCCTGCTGCTGCGGCGCGCCGAACTGCTGCGAGGCGGCCTGCGACTGCGGGGCGGTCTGCTGCTGCGGAACCTGACCGGCGGGCTGCTGCGCCGGGTTGGTGTGCTCGGTCCACTGCATGCCGTCCCAGTAGCGGAGCGTCTGCGGTGCTCCGTGCGGATCCGGGTACCAGCCTGCCGGAGTGTTCGATTGCGTGGTCACCGGGGCACACTACCTTGATATGACCCGTACCTGACCAGTCCGCACGGAGCGGTGTTCATCGCCCGTTCACCCCACGGCGATCGCCGGGTCGCTGACGCCGGGGTGGCCGTTCTCGACATGGCCGGCGAAGCCGCGCAGGAACGCCGGGTCGGCCTCGCAGGTGACCGTCACGTCGTACCAGCGCTTGCTCGCCGTGAGGTCCACGGTGTGCCGGACGGTCGCGCCGGGCCGTACGGTCACCGTCGCCGGGGCACCGCCGTAACCACTGGCCACCTTCAGCTTTACCGTGCCGGATCCCTTGTTGGTGAAGGTGAGTTCCAGGTCGTCGCCCACGTGCCGCGCGGTCGCCTCCGGTCCCGCGGCCCCACCCTTGCCCTTGAAGACGCGCAGGAAACCGTTGGGTCCGTGCACGGCGAGGTCGTGCACGCCACCGGAGTAGGCCGAGTTCCAGGTGTCGGTCAGGGACTTGCCGGCCGCGGTGGTGTAGGTCCAGGGGCCGTCGGTGCGGTTGCCGGAGGTCACCAGGAAGGCGGTGCCCGCGTGCGCCCCCGAGGCGAACGTGAGCGTGAGGGTGCCCGCCGCGGTGTCCGCGGAACCGTCCACCACCGGGGCGTACTTCAACGGGCGGGTGGGCCGGCTGCCGCGCTCCTGCCGGGGCAGGGCGGGGTGGGCGGGCGGCTTGGGCACGTAGTCCGGGTGCCGGTTGTGGTCCGGCGGCTCGTAGGCGGCCGTGGACGGCAGCGCCACCGGCTTGGTGTCCTTGCGGGAGAAGTCGAAGGCGCTGGTCAGATCGCCGACGACGGCGCGGCGCCAGGGAGAGACGTTCGGCTCGTGCACACCGAAACGGCGCTCGATGAACCGGATGATCGAGGTGTGGTCGAAGGTCTCCGAGCAGACGTAACCGCCCTTGCTCCACGGGGAGACGACCAGCATCGGCACACGCTGACCGAGGCCGTAGGGGCCGGCGACATGACTCGCGTCGCCCTTGTACAGGTCGAGGGAGGGGTCCACGGTCGACTTGCCCTGGGCCCCGGAGGCCGGCGGGAAGGGCGGTATGACGTGGTCGAAGAAGCCGTCGTTCTCGTCGTAGGTGATGAACAGCGCGGTCTTCCCCCACACCTCGGGGTTGGAGGTGAGCGCGTCCAGGACCTGCGAGACGTACCAGGCGCCGTAGTTGGCGGGCCAGTTGGGGTGTTCGGTGAAGGCCTCGGGGGCGACGATCCAGGAGACCTGCGGCAGCCTGCCGGCCTTGACGTCGGCCTTCAGCCGGTCGAAGAAGCCCTCGCCCTTGCGGGCGTCGGTGCCGGTGCGCGCCTTGTCGTACAGCGGGTCGCCGGGCTTGGCCTCGCGGTACTGGTTGAAGTAGAGCAGGGCGTTGTCGCCGTAGTTGCCGCGGTAGGCGTCCTGGATCCAGCCCCAGCCGCCGTTCGCGTCGAGGCCGTCGCCGACGTCCTGGTAGATCTTCCAGGAGACCCCGGCCTTCTCCAGGCGCTCGGGGTACGTCGTCCAGCCGTAGCCCTTCTCGTCGTTGCCGAGGACCGGGCCGCCGCCCTGGCCGTCGTTGCCGACGTAACCGCTCCACATGTAGTAGCGGTTCGGGTCGGTCGAGCCCATGAACGAGCAGTGGTAGGCGTCACAGATGGTGAAGGCGTCCGCGAGCGCGTAGTGGAACGGTATGTCCTTGCGGGTCAGGTGCGCCATGGTCGTGGTGCCCTTGGCCGGCACCCACTTGTCGTACTTGCCGCCGTTGAAGGCGGCGTGGGTGTCCTGCCAGCCGTGCGGTAGGTCCTGGATGAACGCGAGGCCCAGGTCGTCGGCGTCCGGGTGGAAGGGCAGGATGTCCTTGGTGCCGTCCGACTGCTGCCAGACCGACCGGCCGTTCTGCGAGACGGCGCGGGGGTCACCGAAGCCCCGGACGCCCCGGAGTGTGCCGAAGTAGTGGTCGAAGGATCGGTTCTCCTGCATGAGGACGACGATGTGCTCGACGTCCTTGACCGTGCCGGTGCGGTGGTGCGCGGGCAGTGCGGCGGCGCGCTGGATGCTGCTGGACAGCGCGGTGAACGCCGTGGTGGCGCCCGCGAGTTGGAGGAATCGGCGCCGGTTGACTTCGGGCATGGGTCTGCGGGTCCTCTCGTCCTGACGTAACGCGTTGCCGTCCAAGTGACGGAATGTGCGCGGAGCGAGTGTTCCAAGAGCACCAAACGTCAGGGAAGGGTCTGGTGGCGCCCGTGTGAAAGTCGGGGGTACGGCAGGAGGTGGGGGGACGGCTCGTACCGGTGTCGCGCCGGCACGGATCCGGTGCGGTGACCGTCAGGTTCTTGGCGTCCCGGCGCAGCAGCCGCTCGGCGAGGTCGTCGACAGGGCTTCGGCGGCGGACGGCCAAAGACTCCCGGCGAACGGTTCTTCCGTGAGGCGGAAGCCGGCATTGCGGCCGGGCCGACGGCTCCCGACGATGTGGCCACCACCCACAGACGGGAGCCGCAGCCATGCCGCACATGACCGCTTTCGCGCGGAACCAGTGGTACGTCGCCGCCTACAGTGAGGAGGTCGGGCACGAGGTGCTCGGCCGCACGATCCTCGGGGAACCGCTCGTCCTGTACCGCGCCGAGGAGGACGGCACCCCGGTCGCCCTGCACGACCGGTGCGTCCACCGCCGCTATCCGCTCTCCTCGAGCGGCCTGGACGGCGACCGGATCGTCTGCGGTTACCACGGTTTCACCTACGACCGCACCGGCGCCTGTGTGTACGTGCCGGGCCAGAAACGGATCCCGCGCACCGCGCGCGTCGCCTCCTACCCGGTGGTGGAGCAGGACTCGCTCATCTGGGTGTGGGTCGGCGACCCGGCGCTCGCCGACCCGCAGACCATCCCGCGGGCCCGGCACCTGGCCTCCCCCGGCTGGACGACCGTGCGCGGCATGGAGCCGATCGACGCCGACTACGGCCTGCTCGTCGACAACCTCCTCGACCTGTCCCACGAGACGTATCTGCACGGCGGTTACATCGGCACCCCCGAGGTCGCCGAGACGCCCATCACCACCGAGGTGGACGAGGGCGCGGGCGTGGTCCGGGTCAGCCGGCACATGGACGACGCCGACTGCCCGCCGTTCTACGCCCGTTCGACCGGCATCGAGGGCCGGATCACCCGCTGGCAGGACATCGAGTACCACGCGCCCTGCCTGTATCTGCTGCACAGCCGGATCGCGCCGGTGGGCGTCGTCCCGGAGCCGGACGGCAGCGATCCGCACGGATTCCACACGGAGATCACCTACGCCATCACACCCTCCGCGGACGGCAAGGTGTACGACTTCTGGGCGGTGTCCCGGGACTGGGCGACCGAGGACGCCGAGGTCACCGTGTTCCTGCGGGGCAACAACCACACCGTCGTCATGCAGGACGTGGACGCGCTCAACCTGCTGCAGCGCACCCTCGGCACCGAACGCACCGGCTACCAGGAGCTGAGCATCAACATCGACACCGGCGGCCTTGCCGCGCGCCGCGTCCTGGCCCGGCTGGTCGAGGAGGGCGACAAGCCGGTCGAGGGGGTCCGGTGAGCCCCGGCACCGGCGAGGTCTACCGGATCGACTGGCTGCCGGGCACGGACGTGCTGCACGGCACCTGCCACTGCGGTGCGGAGCACAGCGCCGAGGACCCGGTGCTGATGTGGGAGTGGATGCTGGCGCATCCCGAAGGACACGACAGCGCAGAGGCCGTACGGTGACCGAACTCGAACTCGTCGTCAGCGCAAGGGAGTTCGCCGCCGAGGGGGTGCTGACCCTGACGCTGTGCGATCCGCTGGGCCGCGAGCTGCCCGTCTGGGATCCCGGCGCCCATGTGGACCTCCTGCTCGGGCCGGGGCTGGAGCGGCAGTACTCGCTGTGCGGGGATCCGGCGGATCGGTCGGCGTGGCGGATCGCGGTGTTGCGCGAACCGTCGGGTCGGGGCGGATCGGCCCATGTGCACGAGCAGTTGGGCGAGGGAGACAAGGTACGGGTGCGCGGGCCGCGCAACCACTTCCGGCAGGAGCCCGCGCCCCGCTACCGCTTCATCGCGGGCGGCATCGGCATCACCCCGATCCTGCCGATGCTCGCGGCGGCCGAACGCGCGGGCGCCGACTGGACGTTGCTCTACGGCGGACGCACCCGCTCCTCGATGGCGTTCACCGGGGAGCTGGCACGCTACGGCGACAAGGTCACCCTCGCCCCGCAGGACGAGACCGGCCTGCTCGACCTGGGCCCGGTGCTGGAGGACCTGCCTGACGGCACCCTGGTGTACTGCTGCGGCCCGGGGCCGCTGCTGGACGCCGTCGAGGAACGCTGCCCGGCCGGGGCGCTGCGGGTGGAGCGCTTCCAGCCGAAGGAGCAACGGGCGGGCGGCGACGAGCAGTTCGAGGTCGTCCTCGCCCGCAGCGGCCGTACCGTCACCGTCCCGCCGCAGGTGTCCGTGCTGGACGCGGTGCGCGCCGCCGGGGTCGAGGTGCTGTACTCCTGCACGGAGGGGACCTGCGGCACCTGCGAGACGGACGTGGTGGAGGGCACCCCGGAGCACCGGGACTCGGTCCTCACCGAGGAGGAGCGGTCGGCCGGTGACACGATGATGATCTGCGTGTCCCGGTGCCGGGGCGCCCGTCTGGTGCTGGATCTGTGACGCGGTCCTGTATCAGGACGTCCTGAGCATCAGGATCACGAACCCGGATCTGCGGGACCGTGACGTGCCGGACGCGCTGGAGCAGGTTCGTCCCGTCCAGTTCGACGGCCTCGTAGAGCTCGCAGCGCAGCGCCTCGTTGGCGGGACCGAGGCGGCGGCACCTCCGGCCGTCTGCGTAGGGAGCGGTTCGGACCCGGCGCCGCCGGCGACCTGAACGCCGGCGGTGCCGGGTCAGTCCTCGGGGGTGCGGACGACCGTGAGGTGCCCCGCCGGGCCGCGCGGCCGGCGCGGGCGGCGTACCGGCGCGGCGGGCCGGCGGTTCTCGCGCAGCACCATCGAAAGGCGCCGGTGGCCGAGGTCGCGCAGGACCTGGGGCGTCTCCTCGACGATGCGGCACTCGGTGGGGCCGCGCCGCGGGTCGGGGTGGAGCAGCAGCCGGACGGCCCCGTCGAGCCGGGTCGCGCTCTCGCCGACGGCGTGGATCCAGTGCGGCAGGCCCTGCCGGTAGGCGGCCTCCATGAGCGGGTCCTGGGCGAGGTCCCGGCGGATCGCCTGGAGTTCCTGGTCGTGGCCGTACGTCTCCAGGGCGGTCCTCAGGTGGGCCAGCATCGGCAGGCACCAGCCCTGTTCGTGCTCGCCGAGGACGTCGGCCGCGTCCGGGTGGAACAGAACGAACCGCAGGAAGTTGTCCCCGGGCATGGCCGTCGCGTGCCGGCGCACCCCGCGGAAAAGTGTCTCGAACGCGCCGTTGGCCATGACCACGTCCCAGCGGTGGTCGACGACCAGGGACGGGACGGCGAGGGACTCCAGCAGTACGGCGTAGTCCTGGAGGTACGCCTGGGTCTCGCAGGTGTCGGGGACGGGCCGCGGCGCCGGCCACTGCCCTCCTGCCTGATGTGCCATCGGGAGGTCACCCCTCT
Organism: Streptomyces sp. NPDC001393; assembly: GCF_053597455.1. Lineage (NCBI taxonomy): Bacteria > Bacillati > Actinomycetota > Actinomycetes > Kitasatosporales > Streptomycetaceae > Streptomyces > Streptomyces sp. NPDC001393. Next base: position 25,418 of record NZ_JBSFIH010000080.1, on the reverse strand, counting down.
TGCCTCTGCGGCCTTCACGCGGCCCTGCGATCCTGCGGCCCGCGACAAGACCATGTCAACTATCGTGGCATTCCGCGCTCGTTGACGGCTGAAATTCGCCACAGTTGTGGCGACACCTGGATGTGAGTTCGAGGCACCCGCTACTCTCCGGGAAGTTCACGGCGACCGCTCGTGAGAAGCACGGACACATCGGAAGACCTCGAGAGACGTAGGAGTTCTGTCGGTGACGGATGGCTACGAGGATCCGGGCGCCACGGCGACCGCCCAGCTGCCGGCCGTCGTCGCCCGCGTCGCCGCGCTCGCCGACCGGCTCGGCGTGCCGCACACCGAGGTCTTCGACGTCGGGCGGCTCTCCGTGGCCTGCGGGGTCCCGGAGCCGGTGGTCAAGGCCCTGCTCGCCGGCCGGCCCGCCGGTGAACCGGACGTGCAGGCGCGCTTTCTGCAGCGCCTGGGCCTGCTGCGGCGGACTCGGCTGAAACCCAACGGCCGCAAGTACACCCAGCAGGAGATCGCCGACGGCGCGGGCATGTCCCGGCAGCAGGCCGGCGCCCTCATCAACGGCGACCGGCGGCCGACCATGGAGCACTGCGACGCGCTCCAGCGTTTCTTCCGGGTGCACGCGGGCTTCCTCACCGCGGAGGACCCCGAGGCGCTGGCGGGTGCGCTGCAGCGCACCGAGCAGGAGCTGCTGACCAAGCTCGCCGACCGGGAGCGGGCCGCCGCGAGGGCCGACGGGGACCCGCTGGAGCGGCTGCTGCAGGACCACGGGGTGCGTGGCATAGCCTGGCGGGCCGCGCAGTTGCCCACCGACCAGCACCGGGACAAGGTCGCGGAGTGGCTCGACATGCTCCTGGAGAGCGTCAAACGGCCCGAGTCGTGAGCCGGGGGAGGGCTGTGGGCATCGGCAGGGACATGCGCCGGCTGTGCAACGAGCTGGTCGGCGGGCTGACGCTGCCCGCGCCGGCACCGCCCGGGGAGCTGTACGGCGCGCTGTGCGCGGCGATGAGCCGCCGCCGGGGCCGCCCGGTGGTCTTCCGTGCGGCCGTCTTCCCGCCGGGCACGGCGAGCGGCCTGTGGCTGGACCTGACCGATCGTGACCTCGTCGTCGTGGAGGAACGCACCGCGCCCGACCACCAGTTGGTCATCCTCGGCCACGAGCTGTGGCACATGCAGGCCGACCACCGCGGACACCACGTCGACGGCGTCGGGGTCGCCACCCGGCTGCTGCACGACGGCGCCGACCAGGAGGCGCTGCAGGCCACGGTGCAGCGGGTCGCGGCCCGGACCCGTTTCGACCTGGCCGAGGAGCGGGACGCCGAGACCTTCGGTCTGCTGCTGGCCAGCAAGTGCCGTACCTGGCTGGCCGGTTCGGCCCTGCGCGGCCCCGTCCAGCGCGACGACGTGGCCGGGCGCATCGAGGTGTCCCTGGGGTATCCGGGGCCGCAGGGCTGATCGGGCCGCAGGGCTGATCGGGCCGCAGGGCTGATCGGGCCATGCGGCTGATCGGGCCAAGGGGCTGATCGGGCCAAAGGGCTGGTCCGAGGGCCGTGTGGCGGATGGCGGATGGCCGTGGGCCCTGCCGTCGTCCCGGGGACCTGCCGTCGTGCGCCGGACGCCACTCATCCGGGCGCGTCACTCCTGCAGGCCTCACCGAAAGGATTCGGCCTCGGCTGAGCGGGCTAACCGGGACGCGACCGAAGGGCGTTGTCAGTGGTGGGCGGCAAGCTGGAGAGGTGCGCAGCACAGCGCGCGACCGTGATGCCTACTCGGGGAGAGCCGACCGATGCCCACCGCCGTACTGACCGACCGCGAGCGCACCGCCGTACAGGCCTATCTGCGGCTGCTGCACACCGTGCGCGCCGTCTTCGACGGGCCGCCGGACGTCGGGCGGCCCGCCATGGTGCCGCCCACCGTGCTGGCCGAGGCGGAACGGGCTCTGGCGCGCGCGGGCCTCGCGGGCAACGAGGAGCAGTTCTTCCGGCTGCTGCGGGACTGGTGTCCGCCGACCTGACCGGGCCCGGCGCCGCGCGCCGCTGCAGGGGTTTGCGCGCCGCTGCCGGGTTTCAGGGGTGCGGGACGACCACGGCGGTGGCGACCACCCCGTCCCGTACGGCCCACCTGCCGTCGAAGACCTGGATCCGGCGGCCGCCGACCCGTGGCCCGCGGACGAGGAGTTCGGCACGCAGCGTGCCGTGCGCCGCGTCGCCGGGGCTCGGGGCGAGGGTGATGTCGGCCTCGGAGAAGTCCAGCCAGGTGCGGGTCAGCGGGAACCACGCCTTGTAGACGGACTCCTTGGTGCTGAACAGGATCCGGTCCCAGTGCACGTCGGGCCGCTGCCCGGCGAGCCGGTCGAGCCGCTCGGCCTCGGCGGGCAGGCAGACGAAGGCGCGGACATCCTCCGGGAGCGGCCCGTCCGGTTCGGCGTCGATGCCCAGGGAGGCCAGGTCGTCGGTGCGGGCCAGCGCGGCGGCGCAGTAGTCCGTGCAGTGGGTCATGCTGCCGATCAGGCCGTCCGGCCAGCGCGGCGCGCCCCGCTCGCCGCTGAGGACGGGCTGCGCCGGCACGCCGAGTTTCTCCATGGCACGCCGGGCGCAGCCGCGTACGGCGGCGAACTCGCGCCGACGCCTGGCCACGGCACGCTCGATGTGCACTGCCTCCCCGGGGTAGATCGGAGCGTCCCACAGCGGGTCGTCACGCTGTGCCTCCACGGCCACGACCGACTCCGGGAGCAGCTCCTCGATCACCGGCTTCGACCTCCATCGGCAGGATGCGGCGCAGCCTTCCCGGCTGCTCCGGGCGCTTGCGCCATTCACGGGGATAGCCTACGGAGACCTCCTCGAAGCGGACTCCGTCGTGCCAGGTGGTGCGCGGGATGTGCAGATGGCCGTAGACCATGGTCGCGACGCGGAACCGGCGGTGCCAGTCGGCGGTGAGCAGGGTGCCGCACCACATGGCGAACTCGGGGTACCACAGCACCTCGGTGGGATGCCGGTGCAGCGGGTAGTGGTTGACCGGTACGACGGGCAGGTCCGGCGGCAGCTCGGCGAGCCTGCGCTCGGTCTCGGCGACCCGCGCCCGGCACCAGGCGTCACGGGTCGGATAGGGATCGGGGTGCAGCAGGTACTCGTCGTTGCAGACCACGCCGGTGCCCTCCGCGTAGGCCAGGCCCTCGGCCTTGGTGGCGCAGCCGGGCGGCAGGAAGGAGTAGTCGTACAGCAGGAACAGCGGGGCGACGACGGCCGGGCCGCCGGGGCCTTGCCACACCGGGTAGGGATCCTCGGGGGTGACGACGCCCAGCTCGCGGCACAGCCCGACCAGGTGCTCGTAGCGGGCGACGCCGCGCAGGGTGACCGGATCCTTCGGGTGCGTCCACAGCTCGTGGTTGCCGGGGACCCACAGCACCTTGCGGAAACGGTCCGCGAACCGCTCCAGGGTCCAGCGGATGTCGGCCACCGTCTCGGCGATGTCACCGGCCACGATCAGCCAGTCCTCGTCGCTGGTGGGCCGCATGTCCTCGACCAGCGCGCGGTTCTCCGGATAGCCGATGTGCAGGTCGCTGACGGCCAGCAGCTGCCCGGCCCCGGCCGCAGACTCCACCCTGCACCCCTTTCGATCATCCTCCGTCGGGACCACGAGAACACATGGGCACACACCCCGACAAGAGGTTCCCCGGCCGCCGTGTCGCGAGGTCGCGGCGGCGGGCCGGCGCCGACCGGAAGGACGTCCGGCGAGCCTACTGGACGAGTCCGGGAAAGCCGTAACATCCGCGTTGCACGCGCGGGCTCTTGAAAGCCGTATGATCGCCCCGACACCAGCATCCAACCCCCCTTTTCTCCGGGGCCGTTTGGCGTCCCTTCCTTCCTCCTGCCCGGGCACGGGCCGCCGAGTCCTGCCCGAAAACCGTGAAAGGCGGCCTGCATGCTCTCTCGCGTACGCGTCTGGCTCAACCGCACGTACGCGGAGAACGTGTTCTTCATGGATCAGCTGCGCAGAAATCCCAGCGATCGTGCGGTGGAGATCCATGCCACGCACGGGGACCCCGACTCCCCCGTCCTGGCCGCCGCCGACACCGCCGACCTGGAACCGGAGGGCCTGTCCCCGGCGGCCTACGTCGAGTACGCGCTCGACCAGTGCGCCCGGCGCGGCATCGACGTGTTCGTGCCCCGGCTGCACCAGGCGGCGATCGTGCGGCACCGCGCGGAGTTCGCGGCGGCGGGTACGGCCCTGCTGGCGCCCACCCCCGAGGCGGTCGCCGTGTTCGAGGACAAGGCGACCGCGTACGAGGCGGTCCGCTCGGTGGGCGTCCCGGTGCCGCCGTGGTGGCGGGTGCGTACGGCAGACGAACTCCTCGGCGCCGTCGAGGAGTTGGAGGCGGCCGGGCACAAGGCGTGCTTCAAGCCGGCCGCCGGTGCCGGCGGGGTCGGCTTCCGGGTGATCACCCGCGCGCCGTTCTCGCTCGCCGCCCTCGAGGGCTTCCCGAGCCCGTACGTCCAGCTCGACCTGGTCGTCGAGGCGCTGCGGCGGTCCGGGCAGCCGGTGGACTGGCTGGTGATGCCGCGCCTGGAGCAGCCCGAGGTGTCGGTCGACTGCCTGACCGGCACGGACAACCGGCTGCGGCTCGCGGTGGGCCGCACCAAGAACGGCCGGCGACGGGGCTTCACCCTGGACGAGCGGTGGCTGGAGCCGGCCCGGCTGATCGCCGAGGGCTTCGGGCTGCACCACCTGTCCAACATCCAGTTCCGGATGTTCGGCGACCGGCCGGTGCTGCTGGATGTCAACACGCGGCCCGCCGGGGGCCTGCATCAGCTGTCGCTCTGCGGGGTGAACGCGCCGTGGGCCGCCGTGCAGTTGGCACTGGGTGAGGATCCTGGGGTGATCGAGCCGCCGTTCCTGGGCCAGGACTACACGGTGGTTGCAGGGCCGCGCGCGCTTGTGCCCACGGGGCTTCCCCGGCAGAGAGAGGCAGAGATCGCATTGCCTCTCCCCGCCCAGGTGGCTTCGGCGGTGGAAGTCCTGCCGCTTTAGGCACGCGCACTCACCGGTATGGACCAATCCGGCCAGATCCCTTGACAGCTCGATTGGTCCATACCAAATTCATGGGCGCACCTCCGCACAGCCGTGCACTCCCGAACACCCCATCCCCACAGGGAGATCGCGTGCGCAATCCACTCGGACGTCACAGACGTCGGCTTCTCGCTCTCCTCGGTTCCGTCGCCCTGGCGGTCGGCGGGGCCATCGCCCTTCCGGGTACCGCTCAGGCGGCCAACATCCTCACCAACCCCGGCTTCGAGTCCGGCGGCCTCTCCCCCTGGACCTGCACCGGCAATCTCGGCTCGGTCGTCTCCTCCCCCGTGCACAGCGGCACCAAGGCGCTGCAGGGCGCGGTGACCGACAGCGACAACGCACAGTGCAGCCAGACGGTTGCCGTGCAGCCGAACACCACGTACACCCTCAGCGGCTGGGTACGCGGCAGTTACGTGTACCTGGGTGTGAACGGCGGCGCCTCGACCTGGACGACGTCACCGACGGCGTACAGTCAGTTGAGCGTCTCCTTCACCACCGGTGCCTCGCAGACCAGCGCCACCATCTACGTCCACGGCTGGTACGCCCAGGGCACCTACTGGGCCGACGACATCGGCCTGGACGGTCCGGGCGGCGGCGGGGGCGGCGGTGACACCCAGGCGCCGACCGCGCCGACGGGACTGACCTCCACCGGGAAGACGTCGTCGAGCGTCTCCCTGTCGTGGAACGCCGCCACGGACAACGTGGGCGTCACCGGTTACGACATCTACAGCGGCTCGAACCAGGTGCTGACCGTCTCCGGCACGTCCGCCACGGTCAGCGGGCTGTCGCCCAGCACGTCGTACACCTTCACGGTCAAGGCGCACGACGCGGCCGGGAACGTCTCGGCCGCCTCCAACGCCGTCTCCGTGACCACGGACGCGGGCAGCGGCGGCGGTGCCGGGTTCACGCAGGCCGCGCCGTATCTGTACGAGGGCTGGGGCGATCCGCCGAGCCCGACGACGGTGATGAGCGCGACCGGGATCAAGTGGTTCACGATGGCGTTCGTGCTGGACTCCGGCGGCTGCACCCCGGCCTGGGACGGCAGCCGGCCGCTCACCGGCGGCGCCGACCAGAGCGCGATCAACGCCGTCCGGTCCGCCGGCGGTGACATCGTGCCGTCCTTCGGCGGCTGGCAGGGCAGCAAGCTGGGCGCCAACTGCTCCTCGGCGGCCGCGCTCGCCAGCGCCATCCAGAAGGTGATCGACGCCTACGGTCTGAAAGCCGTCGACATGGACATCGAGAACACGGACGAGTTCGAGAACGAGGCCGTGCAGGCGAAGATCCTCACCGCGCTGAAGACGGTCAAGGCCAACAACCCCGGCCTGAAGACCATCGTCACCTTCGGCACCTCGACCACCGGGCCGACGTACTACGGCAACCGGTTGATCGAGCAGGCGCAGTCGCTCGGCGCGAACATCGACGTGTTCACGATCATGCCGTTCGACTTCGGCGGCGGCTCGGACATGTACGGCAACACCGTGAACGCCGCCGAGGGCCTGAAGAACAAGCTGAAGTCGACCTTCGGCTGGGACGACGCGACCGCCTACGCGCACATCGGCATCTCGGGCATGAACGGGCTGTCCGACCAGCAGGAGACGACCAGCCCGGCGATCTGGACCCAGATCCGCGACTGGGCGAACTCGCACCACATCGCGCGGCTCGCCTTCTGGTCGGTCAACCGTGACCGGCCGTGCCCGGGCGGCGGCGTGGTGAGCAACTGCTCCGGCATCAGCCAGAACAACTGGCAGTTCACCTCGATCACGGCCGGGTTCACCGGCTGAGCGCGCCCTCGGTGTCCCCCGGTTCTCAGGACCGGGGGACATTTTTCCGGCAGGGGTGTATCAGAGCGCGGCCTCGCGGCTCTCCATGACAGCAACGGGAAACCCACGGGGGAACGACGGGGGGATCCACGGGGGCCACGGGGGAACGGGGGCCACGGGGGAACGGGCCGGCCGGTCGCGGTCACGGGGGGCGACCGGCCGGCCCGGTGGGTCGGGGGTGCGATGCCGCCGTCCGGAGCCAGAGCCCGTGAGCCCGGATCGCCCGGCCTACGACCGGCTCGCCCCGGCCCGCCGCAGACGCAGGGTCAGGACCTGGAAGGGCCGCAGCGCGAGCGGGACCGAGCCGTCGGGGCCCGTCTCCGCGTCGGCCAGCGGTCGCTCCAGCAGATCGGTGACCTCCGCTCCGGCCAGCGGGAACCCGGTGCGCAGCACGCCCGTGGCCCGGCCGCCCCGGGACTCGTACAGCCGGACCACCACGTCCCCGGAGCCGTCGTCGGCCAGCTTGACCGCCTCCACGGTCACGCCCTCGCCCTCGGTGCGGACGACCGGCTCGGGCTCGCCGGCCGAATCGGCCACGCGCAGCGGCAGGTTGAGGGCGTAGCCCTCGGCGACCGCGTCCTCGACGGTCGCGCCGGGCAGCAGGGCGTAGGTGAAGCGGTGCCGACCCTGGTCGGCCTCGGGGTCGGGGACGCGCGGGGCACGGACCAGGCTGAGGCGTACCGTGGTCGTCGTACCCCCGTCCTCGCGCACGGTACGGGAGACGTCGTGGCCGTAGGTGGAGTCGTTGACGACGGCGACCCCATACCCGGCTTCGGCGATGTGCACCCAGCGGTGGCCGCAGACCTCGAAACGGGCCGCCTCCCAGCTGGTGTTGGTGTGGGTGGGCCGCTGGACGTGGCCGAACTGGATCTCGGCCGAGGAGTGCGGGGCGCGCAGATCGACGGGGAAGCCCGCCTTGAGGATCTTCTCCGTCTCGTGCCAGTCGATGTCCGTCTCGACGTCGATGCGGGCGCTCCCGGCGCGGACGGTGATCGTCTGGGTGATGCGGGACCCCTTGCCGAAGGAGCGGACCACTCGGATCGCGCCCACCAGGGGGTCCTCCTCGACCACCGTGACCGAGTCGGGCTCCAGCAGGTCGGTGTAGCGGTTCTTGTAGTGCTTGTCGATGTCCCAGGCGTCCCAGCAGTTGGGCAGGTCGGTGTGGAGGCGGAGCAGATTTCCCCGGCCGGCGAGGACTTCGCGGTCGGCCCGTAGATCGTATACAGACGACAGTGTTCCGTCTTCGGCCACCTGCACCCGAACGATCCCGTTGTCCAGCGTGTACCCCTCGACCGTGACCGGGTGCGGGGGTTCGGCGGGCGTGAGGGGCGCGGAACCGTTCGCGGGCACCCTCACGAACACCGGTGATCCCTCGGGGGTGCGGACCACCTCGGCGCGGTCTCGGGGGCCGGCGTTGAACACGCGGGGCCCGCCGGCGCCCAGGGCGGCGATCGCCTCACGCGTGAGCGCCGCCAACTCCCCCGCCACACGGGCGTATTCGGCCTCGGCCTCGCGGTGCACCCAGGCGATGGAGGAGCCGGGCAGGATGTCGTGGAACTGGTGCAGCAGGACCGTCTTCCACAGGCGGTCCAGCTTCTCGTGGGGGTAGGCGTAGTCCGGGGCGTGCAGGGCGGCCGTGGTGGCCCACAGCTCGGCCTCGCGCAGCAGGTGTTCGGAGCGCCGGTTGCCCTGTTTGGTGCGGGCCTGGGTGGTGTAGGTGGCGCGGTGCAGCTCCAGGTACAGCTCGCCCGCCCAGACCGGGGCGTCCGGGTACTCCTCGCGGGCCTTGGCGAAGAAGGCGTCGGGGTGTTCGATCTCGACCCTGGCCGAGCCCTCCAGGTCCTTCAGGCGGCGGGCGCGTTCCATGATCTCGCGGGTGGGGCCGCCTCCGCCGTCGCCCCAGCCGAAGGGGGCGAGGGAGCGGGTGGCGCCGCCCTTCTCGGCGTAGTTGCGCACCGCACGGGCCATCTCCCCGCCGCTGAAGCGGGCGTTGTAGGTGTCGATGGGCGGGAAGTGGGTGAAGATGCGGGTGCCGTCGATGCCCTCCCACCAGAAGGTGTGGTGCGGGAAGATGTTGGTCTGGTTCCAGGAGATCTTCTGGGTGAGGAACCACTCGTTGCCGGCGAGCCTGGCCAGCTGCGGGTAGGCCGCGGTGTAGCCGAAGGAGTCCGGCAGCCAGACGCCCTTGGTCTCGATGCCGAAGTGGTCCATGAAGAACCGTTTGCCGTGCACCAGTTGGCGGGCCAGGGCCTCGCCACCGGGCAGGTTGCCGTCGGCCTCCACCCACATCCCGCCGACGGGCGCCCACTGGCCCTTCGCGACCGACTTCTTGATCCGCTCCCACACGTGCGGGTAGTGGTCGTGCACCCACTCGTACTGCTGGGCCTGGGAGCAGGCGAAGACGAACTCCTCGTACTCGTCGGCGAGCGCGGTGACGTTGGCGAAGGTCCGGGACGTCTTGCGCTTGGTCTCACGGATCGGCCACAGCCAGGCGGTGTCGATGTGCGCGTGGCCGACACCGGAGACGATGTGGGCGCTGGCGTGCGCGGGCCTGGCGAGCACCGGGCGCAGGGACTCCCGTACGGCGGGTGCCGAGGCGGAGACGTCGTCCAGGTCGAGCAGGTCCATGGCGCGGTCGAGGGCGTGCAGGATCTCGTGCCGGCGCGGGTCGTGCTCGCCGAGTTCCAGCATCAGTTCGCGCAGCACCTGCAGGTCGAGGTCGAGGTGCCAGACCTGCTCGTCGAGAACGGCGAGGTCGGCGCGGCGGAATGTATACAGTGGACGGTCGCCTGCAGTCCGGAGGTCACCGAGCGGGGTCGGTCCGGCGAAGCCGTTCGCGAGGATGTCCGGGTTGGAGGCCGCCTCCACCAGGTAGTCGACCGCCTCGCCGCCCGCCGCAGGGTGGGCGACCGGCACGTACTGGTTGAGGGGGTTGACCGCCTTCAGCGGGGTGCCGTCGGTGCGGTGGACGAGCGCCTCGGCCTGGTTGCCGGGCCAGTCACCGACGAAGCCGAGGTCGATGACCGACTCCACCCGCCGGCCGGCCCACTGGTCGGGCACCCGGCCACGCATCCGGAACCAGGTCGTCCCCCAGGGCGGACCCCAGGGGGTGTCCCTCGCGAAGGGCGTGTACGGGGCGGCCGCGGCCTCCTCGAAGGAGACCGGTTCACCGGGAGCCTGCCAGGCCGTCACCTCCAGCGGGACGCTCGCCGCATAGATCGCGGACTTGATGCGCTGGTGGTGGAGGCGTTCGACGCGGTCCTCGATCCGGCGGCGTTCGTCGTGCATGGAGGTCTCCAGAGGGAGAGACGAGCAAAGGATGGAAAGCGCTTACTGATTCTGCTCACCCAAGGTACGCCAGGCCAGGATGGACCTCGCGGTAGCCCTCGACCAGCCTGCGGGCCACGTTGACCGAGTCGACCAGCGGATGCAGCGCGAACGCCTTCACCGCCGTCCGCAGGGAACCGGACTCGGCGGCGGCGAGCACCTCCCGCTCGACGGCCTTGACCGAGCAGACCAGCCCGGTTGCGTGATCGGGCAGCGGGGCGACGGCGACCGGGTGGGCGCCGCCCGCATCGACCCGGCAGGGGGCCTCGATCACGGCGTCCTTGTCGAGCGCGGACAACGAGTCGCCGTTGCGCACGTTGAGGATCAGCGTGGTCCGCTCGTCGCGGGCGATGGCCCGCATCAGGGCGAGCGCGACCTTCTCGTAACCGCCCGACAGATCCTCCGCCTCCCGCTCGCCCGCGCCGGCGCTCTCGCGGTTCTCGGCCATGTAGGTGGCCTCGCGCTCGGCGCGGGTGCGGTCCCACACGTCCAGCGCGGACCGGTCCGCGCGCAGGGCCTCCGTGTAGAACCGGGCCTGCTGGTCGCGCAGGAAGGCGCCCCGGGTTCGCTCGGCCTGCTGGTAGGCGCGTACGGCTTCCCGGTTGAAGTAGTAGTAGTGCAGATACTCGTTGGGGATCGCGCCGAGCGACTGCAGCCAGTCGACGCCGAACAGCCTGCCTTCCTCGAAGGAGCCCAGCAGGACGGGGTCGGCGAGCAGACGCGGGAGCTCGTCGCGCCCGGCGACGCGCAGACCGCGCACCCAGCCGAGGTGGTTGAGGCCGACGTAGTCGACGAAGGCCTCCTCCGGGTCGGCGCCGAGGACCCGGGCGATACGGCGGCCGAGGCCGACGGGCGAGTCGCAGATGCCGATGACGCGGTCGCCCAGGTGCCGGGACATGGCCTCGGTGACCAGTCCTGCCGGGTTGGTGAAGTTGATGACCCAGGCCTCGGGTGCGAGGCGGGCCACGCGCCGGGCGATGTCGACGGCAACCGGCACGGTGCGCAGGCCGTAGGCGATGCCGCCCGCGCCGACGGTCTCCTGCCCGAGCACACCCTCGGCGAGCGCCACCCGCTCGTCGTTCGCCCTGCCCTCCAGGCCGCCGACGCGGATCGCGGAGAAGACGAAGTCCGCGCCGGCGAGCGCCTCGTCCAGGCCGGTGGTGGCGGTCACCCGGGGCGCGTCGGGGATGCCGGCGGCCTGCTCGTCCAGTACCCGGCGCACTGCATACAGTCGACGCTCGTCCAGGTCGTGCAGGACGACCTCGGTGACCCGCCCTTCGGCGTGGTCGGTCAGCAGGGCACCGTACACGAGCGGCACCCGGAACCCGCCGCCACCCAGAATCGTCAGCTTCACCTCTGCACCCTTCCCCGAACTCCCACCACGGCCACCTCGGCCCCGCAGACCTCCGCCGTGCCCGTACCTGGGAACTCGGCGGCGTCCACCCCACGAGTCTGCCGGTGATGACCTCGATCCGGCGGGCGGGCCTGCGGGCGGCGCCGATGTCCGACAGAGCGAGGTGGGCCGGGGCCACGAGGGGTGCGGACCACTGGGCGGCCATCGACTCCACGCCGGGGCTTCAGGGCGGCTTCATCCGGGAGTCCGGGAGCCACGCGATCCTGCGGCGCGTGAGCGAGGGAAGACCGGCCGGGCGCACGGGTGCCGGGCCGTACGACAACGGTGCCACCGCACCCGGCCGCCGCTGGGCGTACGGCGGTGACCTCGGCGACCGCCTCCCCGAGCCGGACCCACACCCCCGCCGGGAGAGCGCGGCGCCGGTCCGGATCCACTGCTACCGGCACGAGGGGATCGTCGTCGCCAACCACCGGCGTTTCCCGGGCCTTGCCGGGCTGGCGGCGACCTGGGAGCTGACGCCGGCCGGCGGCCGGACCCTGACCGCTCCGGCCGAGCTGCCCGATCTGCGGCCAGGTGAGACCGCGGCCGTACCGCTGCCCTTCGCACTGCCCAAGGACGGCGGTGCGGCGTGGCTGACCCTGCGGGTGGTGACGGCTCGGGACGAGCCGTCGGCGCCGCGCGGTACCGAGGTCTGCGCGCCGCGGATCCGCCTGCGGGCGGCGGCCCGGGACCGGGCGGTGCCGCCCTCGGCGGGGCCGCCGGTGCCGGTGGACGACGACCTGCTGGTGCATCCGCTGCCGACGGCGGCGCCGGTGCATCTGCTGCCGACGGCGGCGCCGGTGCATCTGCTGCCGACGGCGGCGCCGGTGGTTCCTCTGCAGCGGGCGCGCGTCGAGGCTGAACCGCGCGGTGTCACGCGCCGTCCAATCCCCCTCCTCCGCGTTCCATAGCCGTTCCCCCTCCTCATCGGTTCCCCCGGCCTTTCGCCGTCACATCACCCTCCCGGAGCACACATGTGTACGTCGCACGACCACAACCAGGGCGAGGCCGTGCAGGCCGGTGCCGGACGACGCGGTTTCCTCAGGGCCGCAGCGCTGCTCGGCGCCGCCGCCACGGCCGGGGTCGGCATCCCGGCCGTCGCCGAGACGGCCGGGCCGAGCACCCGGCGGCCGGACACCAACAGCCGCCGGTTCACGCTGGCGGTGATGCCCGACACGCAGTACCTGTTCGACGGCCCCAGCATCCATCCGGCGCCGCTCGAAGCGTCGTTGCGCTATCTCCTGGAGCACGGCGAGGACGACAACATCGTCTTCCTGACCCATCTCGGCGACCTCACCCAGAACGGCGCCGAGGACGAGTTCGCGGCGATCGGCGAGGCGTTCGGGATCCTGGACCGCCGGGGCGTGGGCTACAGCGTGCTGGCCGGCAACCACGACGTCAGGTCGTCGACGGACGACCAGCGCGGCTCGACGCCGTACCTGGACACCTTCGGGCCGCAGCGCTTCAGGGACAAGCCGACGTTCCGGGGCGCCTCGCCCGACGGATACAACACCTACCACCTGTTCAAGGCGGGCGGCCGCGAGTGGCTGGTCCTCGCCCTGGACTGGCGGCTGTCCGCGAAGGGATACGCCTGGGCGAGGGACGTACTCGCCCGGCATCCCAGGACTCCGGTCGTCCTCACCACACACGAACTGGTCGCCGGGGATGATCAGTTGTCGGCGTACGGGCAGCAGCTGTGGGACGGGTTGATCGAGGACCACGACCAGATCTTCCTGACGCTGAACGGCCACTACTGGCCCGGGGGCCGTGCGACCCGCAAGAACGCGGCCGGCAACGAGGTGCACCTGCACCTCACGAACTACCAGAACCGCTACTACGGCGGCGCGGCGATGATCCGCCTCTACCACTTCGACCTGGACCGGAACGTCATCGACGTGGAAACGGTCTCGCCGTGGATCCTCGGCCGGGCGGGGAAGGGGCTCAACGAGCTGGAGCGGCAGGAGATCGAGCTCAGCGGCGACGCGGACCGCTTCACCGTCGAGATCGACTTCGCCGCCCGTTTCTCCGGCTTCGATCCGGTGCCGGCCCGCCCGGCGCGGCCCGCGTCGAAGATGCTGATACCGGGCACAGTGGCCTACTGGCGCTTCGAGTCGCCCGTTTCCGGCACCGTCCGCGACCTCTCCGGCCGGGGCAACGACCTCACCGTGGTCCCGGTGGGCGGCGGCACGCTCGGCTGGTCGGCGGACCACCACCCCGACCAACCCGGCCACGGCAGCGTGGAGTTCCAGGGTTACAAGTCCCCGCTGCGTGGCGCGTATCTGCGCACCGTCGACTCCGCCCCGCTCAACTCGGCGACCTTCGAGAACGGTTACACCATCGAGGCCTTCTACTGGCTGCCCGCCGACTGGGATCCGGAGCACAACGCCTGGTCCGGGATCGTCAGCCGCACCGGTACGGGCGGCGCGGCCGGCAAGACCGCCGACGACCCCGACGAGCCGCTCGCCACCCTCTCCCTCTCCAACGGCCGCGAGCCGCAGTGGGCGATGCGCCCGCTCAACCAGGAGGGCATTGCCACCAACTGGGGCCAGGAGACGCCCCTGGAGGCCTGGTGGCACCTCGCGGTCGTCAGCGACGGCAAGCACACCACCCTGTATGTCGAGGGCTGCCCGGTCCTCCGCAACCCGAAGGCCGAGGCGGTCGGCATCACCTCGGTCGGCCTGCCGTGGCTGCTCGGCGGCTACGAGTACGCCGGGAAGATCGACCAGATCCTGCACGGACGGCTCGGCGACGTCCGCATCGTCTCCCGAGCGCTGCCCGTCACCTCCTTCATGACCCGCTGACGCCCTCGGAGAACCCGCGAACGACATGCCCGGCGAGGGGGCGCCGAGATCATCGGCGGGCGGGTGTGGCTGCGTGGCGGGGGTGCGTGGCGGGGGCACCGGGCGAGTGCAGGCGCGTCCACGCCGGTGTGGCCCTCCCTCGCCGACGGTGACGTCCGCCTACCGCACGCGACGGTGACGCCGCCTCCCGCGCCACCCCGCACGGCGTCCTGATCCAGCCGGCACCCCCGCCCGGCCGCGGTCGAGCAGCGCGCAGCGGCGTCGGTTACTATCCGGCCGGGACGAGGCGACAGGGTGGTGAGGTGTCCGTGAGTGAGCGGTCCGCGGCCGATCGGCTGCTGGCCGTGCTCGCCGCGTTCGACCACGAGCACCCCGCCCTGTCCCTGACGGACATCAGCCGCCGGGCCGGGCTCAGCCTGACCACCGCGCATCGACTGGCGGGTGCCCTGGCCGCGTGGGGCGCGCTGGAGCGCGACGCGTCCGGGGTGTACCACGTGGGCCTGCGGCTGTGGGAGGTGGCCGCGCTCGCGCCGCGCGGTCTGGGCCTGCGGCAGCTGGCACTGCCGTACCTGGAGGACCTGTACGAAGCGACGCACGAGAACGTGCAGTTGGCCGTGCGGGACGGCGCGGAGGTCGTCTACATCGAGTGGCTGTCGGCCCGTTCGGCGGTGGGCGTGCACATCCGGGTCGGCGCGCGCTGGCCGCTGCACGCCACCGGCGTCGGGCTCGTCCTCCTCGCCCACGCCGACCCGGACCTGCAGGAGGAGTACTGCGCGGGGCCGCTGGCCGCCTTCACGCCGTACACGATCACCGATCCGGTGCGGCTGCGGCGTACGCTCGCCGAGGTACGCCGCTCGGGTGTGGCGGTGAGTGAGCGTCAGGTGACGGAGGACGCGCTGTCGGTGGCTGCGGCGGTGCGCGGGCCGGACGGGGACGTGGTGGCGGCGGTGTCGGTGGTGGTGCCCCGGGAGGGCGCCCAAGTCCCGGCTCTGGCACCGGCGGTACGGCTGGCCGCCCGGGGGATCTCACGGGCGCTGGGCTGGCGGCCGGAGCGGCGCGAGCGGTGACCGGTCCGCGTACCCGCGACCGGTTCACACCGTGCCGCCGAAGTACACCTGCACCTGCCGGATGAGGCCGTCGCGGACGGTGATCGCCTCCATGTTGCGGTACCGGCGGCCATCACCGTCACCCCGGCGGACGGCACCTGCGGGGCCGCTTTCACCAGCCCCGTCGAGGTCAGCGTCAGCGTCGGCACGCTCGCGTCCGTGCGGGTCACCGGCGACGACGGAGCCACGCTCGCGGGCACGTTCAACGCGGCCCGCACGAAGTGGACCTCGTAGCGCAGCCCGTGCGACAGCTCGGTGGCCGGCTGCACGTTCTACGAGCGCTCGATGCTCGGTGACGTGGTGATCGTGAAGATCTCCGGCGAGAGGACCGTCGACCCGGCCAACGGGCTCAACGGATGGAATCTGTCCTGGGCCGGCTGGAAGGCGGGCAGCGCGGTCTGAGCCGTTACGGGAGGCTTCACCCCGTGAACTCCCCTGCGGATCAACGACTTTCTTTGTTTCATGTCTTGACGACCGCAGGGGCGGGGAGCACATTGGCGGCACCTTGAGAGCGCTCTCAGACTCAGCGCGTGGGAGCGCTCTCACACCTCCCGCACACTCCCCGTACCCGAGAGGTCCCCATGAGCGATTCCTCCGGCATACCCAGACCCCGCCGCCCCCTGCGGCGCGCGCTCGTCGCCGCCGTCGCCACGCTCGGCCTGGCGGCGGCGATCGCCACGGCCGCCACCGCACCCGCCGACGCCACCGCCCCCACCCCGCCCTCGGGCTGGACCCAGGTGTTCCTGGACGACTTCGACGGCGCGGCGGGCTCCGGCGTCAACACGTCCAACTGGCAGTACGACACCGGCACTTCGTACCCGGGCGGGGCCGCGAACTGGGGCACCGGCGAGGTCGAGTCGATGACCTCCAGCACGAACAACGTCGCCCTGGACGGCAACGGCGACCTGCTCATCACCCCGCGCCGCGACGCCGCCGGCAACTGGACCTCCGGCCGGATCGAGACCGCCCGGACCGACTTCCAGCCCCCGGCCGGCGGCAAGCTGCGCGTGGAAGCCCGCATCCAGATGCCCGACGTGACCGGGGACGCGGCCGCCGGCTACTGGCCCGCGTTCTGGATGCTGGGCGCGCCCTACCGCGGCAACTACCAGAACTGGCCGAGCGTCGGCGAGCTGGACGTCATGGAGAACGTCCAGGGCCTGAACAAGACCTGGGCCACCGTGCACTGCGGCACCAACCCGGGCGGCCCCTGCAACGAGACCACGGGCCTGGGCAACTCCACCGCCTGTCCGAACACCACCTGCCAGTCGGGATTCCACACCTACACCATGGAGTGGGACCGCTCGGTGAGCCCGGAGGCGATCCGCTTCTACGTCGACGGCGTCAACTACCAGACGGTCACGGCGAACCAGATGGACGCGACCACCTGGGCCAACGCCACGAACCACGGCTTCTTCGTCATCCTGAACGTGGCGATGGGCGGCGGCTTCCCCGCGGCCTTCGGCGGCGGCCCGACCGGCGCCACCGAGCCCGGCCACCCGATGGTCGTCGACTACGTGCAGGTCCTGCAGTCCTCCGGCAGCGGCGGTGGCACCACTCCCCCGCCGCCCGGCAACCGCGACGCCTACAGCGCCGTCCAGGCCGAGTCCTACGACGACCAGTCCGGCATCAGCACCGAGACCACGACCGACACCGGCGGCGGCCAGGACATCGGCTGGATCGCGAACGGCGACTGGGCGCTGTACAAGGGCGTGAACTTCGGTTCGACACCGGCCACCCAGTTCTACGGCCGGGTGGCGAGCGGCGCGGCGTCCGGGGTGAGTGGTCTGGTCGAGGTGCGCCTGGACAGCCGTAGCAATCCACCCATCGGCAGCTTCGCGGTCGGCAACACCGGGGGCTGGCAGTCATGGAAGACGGTTCCGGCCAACATCGGCTCGGTGACCGGGACGCACGACGTGTATCTGACCTTCAGCAGCGGCCAGCCGTCCGACTTCGTGAACGTGAACTGGTTCGACTTCGGGCACTGATCAGTCGGCGACAGGGGGTTGGCCCGCACCCACGGGCCAGCCCCCGCCTCGTCATGTGCGGGGCGGTCGGCTCGCGGACGACTCGTGCGTCAGCGCAGCTCCGCGCGGAACGCCACCGGCGTCTGCCCGGTGTGCAGGTGGAAGAACTTGGTGAAGTTCGCCGCGTCGGGGAAGCCCACGGCCGCCCCGACGCGGCCGATCGGCAGGTCGGTGTGGGCGAGGAGGCGTTTGGCCTCCAGGACGACACGTTTGTCGATGAAGCCCTTGGGAGTCTCGCCGGTGGCGGCGCGGACGGCGCGGACCAGGGTGCGGCGGGAGTAGCCGAGGGCGTCGGCGTAGGCGCTGACGCTGTGGTTGGTGGCGAAGCCCTGCTCGACGGCGTCCCGGAACCGGGTGAAGGTGCTGTCCGTCTGTTGCCGGGAGGACTCGGCGGCGCTGGCCGCTAGGTGGGCGAGGCGCAGCAGGAACGCGGAGAGGGTGTGGCGGAGGACGGCCGTGTGCAGACTCAGCGGGAGCGTCGCGGTGTCCTCGTACTCGCGGCGCAGCTGGTCGAGGGACGCCTGGAGCGCGGCGAGCCGGTCCGGGTCGGGGTGCAGCAGGGGCGGGAGGTCGTAGCGGTACAGGCCGGTGGCCTCGACGGTGGCACGGGGCAGGAAGCCGGGCTGCATGGTCAGGACGGTTCCGCGGTACACGGCCTCGCGGGAGAAGCGGTGGACCTGGCCGGGGCGGATCCACAGCAGGTCGCCGGCGCCGGCCTCGTACTCGGTGAAGTCGATCATGTGCCGTACCGGGCCGTCGGTGAACAGCATGACGACGTGGAAGTCGATGCGGTGGACGCGGTGCAGGGGGGCGTCGGCGTGCCAGGGGCGGCCGGTCCCCATGGGGCCGATCTGCATGCCGACGCCGCCGACGGCCAGCTCGGTCGGGAAGGGGAAGGTTCTGATGCCGTCGACGTCGGGGTCATCAGCTTGAGGGGTTCTGCCTGTCATGTCCTTTTCGTGCCGTCCATGTCGCGCGATCACTGTCCCAGATTCACCACAGGCTGACACACCCCGACCTTCCTTCGAAAAAGTCAGACTTTTAAGTTTGAACGCGTCAGGCCAGCAATCCCGCACTGAACGAGGACTTCTTGAAGATGACCACGCAGACTTCCGACGGCTTCGAGTGGACCGACCTCGATCGGCGTGCCGTGGACACCGCCCGTCTGCTGGCGGCCGACGCGGTCCAGAAGGTGGGGAACGGCCATCCGGGCACGGCGATGAGCCTGGCACCTGCCGCGTACACGATCTTTCAGAAGGTGATGCGTCACGATCCCGCCGACCCCGAGTGGACCGGCCGGGACCGTTTCGTCCTCTCCCCCGGCCACACCTCGCTGACTCTGTACACGCAGCTGTTCCTGGCCGGGTACGAGCTGGAGCTGGACGATCTGAAGGCGTTCCGCACCCATGGCTCCAAGACCCCGGGCCACCCCGAGTACGGCCACACCGCCGGCGTCGAGACCACCACCGGCCCGCTCGGCCAGGGTGTCGCCAACGCGGTCGGCATGGCGATGGCGGCCCGCTACGAGCGCGGCCTGTTCGACCCGGAGGCCCCTGCGGGCACCTCCCCCTTCGACCACACCGTCTGGGCGATCGTCTCCGACGGCGACCTGGAGGAGGGCGTCTCCGCCGAGGCCTCCTCCCTGGCCGGCCACCAGAAGCTCGGCAACCTGGTCTTCCTCTACGACGACAACCACATCTCCATCGAGGGCGACACCGCGACCGCGTTCTCCGAGGACGTGCTGAAGCGGTACGAGGCCTACGGCTGGCACACCCAGCGCATCGAGCCCACCGCCGACGGCGACATCGACGTCCCCGCCCTGTACGCGGCTCTGAGGGCCGCGCAGGCCGAGACCGCGCGGCCCTCGATCATCGCCATGCGCACCATCATCGCCTGGCCCGCCCCGAACGCCCAGAACACCGAGGCTTCCCACGGCTCGGCGCTCGGCGCGGAGGAGATCGCCGCCACCAAGCGCGTCCTCGGCTTCGACCCGGAGCGGACCTTCCAGGTCGAGGACGACGTCCTGAAGCACACCCGGCGGGCCCTGGACCGGGGCGCCGAGGCGCACGCCGCCTGGGACAAGCGCATCGCCGAGTGGCGCACCGCCCAGCCGGAGCGGGCCGGGCTGTTCGACCGGGTGAGCAAGGGCGAGCTGCCCGAGGGCTGGGAGCAGAGCGTCCCCGTCTTCGAGGAGGGCAAGTCGGTCGCCACCCGTGCCGCCTCCGGCAAGGTGCTGCAGGCGCTCGGCCCGGTGATCCCCGAGCTGTGGGGCGGCTCCGCCGACCTCGCCGGCTCCAACAACACCACCATCGACCGGACCAGCTCCTTCCTGCCGACGGGCAACCCGCTGCCGGAAGCCGACCCGTACGGCCGCACCGTCCACTTCGGCATCCGCGAGTTCTCCATGGCCGCGGAGATGAACGGCATCGCCCTGCACGGCAACACCCGCATCTACGGCGGCACCTTCCTGGTGTTCTCCGACTACATGCGCAACGCGGTGCGCATGTCGGCGCTGATGCAGCTGCCGGTGACGTACGTGTGGACGCACGACTCCATCGGCCTCGGTGAGGACGGCCCGACCCACCAGCCGGTCGAGCACCTGGCCTCCCTGCGCGCCATCCCGGGCCTGAACATCGTCCGCCCGGCCGACGCCAACGAGACCGCGATCGCCTGGGCCGAGATCCTGAAGAGGCACGCCACGAACCCCGCCCCGCACGGGCTCGCGCTCACCCGCCAGGGCGTGCCGGTGTACGCGCCGAACGAGGACGCGGCCAAGGGCGGCTATGTGCTGCGCGAGTCCTCGACCGAGGTCCCGGAGGTGATCATCATCGCGACGGGCTCCGAGGTGCAGCTGGCCGTGGCCGCGCGGGAGCAGCTTCAGGCCGAGGGGATCGGCACGCGCGTGGTGTCGATGCCGTCCGTGGAGTGGTTCGAGGAGCAGCCGCGCGAATACCGCGAGCGGGTGCTGCCACCGGCCGTGAAGGCCCGGGGCGCCGTCGAGGCCGGGATCGGGCTGACCTGGTACCGGTACGTGGGCGACGCGGGACGCATCGTCTCCCTGGAGCACTTCGGCGCCTCCGCCGACGCGAAGACCCTGTTCGCCGAGTTCGGCTTCACCCCCGAGAACGTCGCCGCGGCGGCCCGCGAATCGCTCGCCGCCGCGCGCGCCTGACACCGACGCCCGACACACCTTCCCGAAAGAAAGATGATCACTGTGACCGAAGCAATCGCGACCCCGGGAGCCCTCAAGCGCCTCGCCGACGAGGGCGTGTCGATCTGGCTCGACGACCTGTCGCGCAAGCGGATCACCTCGGGCAGCCTCGCCGAGCTGGTGGCGAGCGGGAGCGCCGTCGGTGTCACGACGAACCCCTCGATCTTCCAGGCCGCCATCGGCTCCGGCGAGGGCTACGAGGAGCAGCTCACCGACCTCGCCGTACGCGGGGTGACGGTGGACGAGGCGGTGCGGATGATGACGACCGCCGACGTGCGCGACGCCGCCGACATCCTGCGTGACGTGTACGAGGCCACCGCCGGCCGGGACGGCCGGGTCTCCATCGAGGTCGACCCGCGCCTGGCGCACGACACGGCGGCGACCGTCGCCGAGGCCAAGCAGCTCTTCTGGCTGGTCGACCGCCCCAACGTGATGATCAAGATCCCGGCGACCAGGGCGGGCCTGCCGGCCATCACCGAGGTCATCGGGCTGGGCATCAGCGTCAACGTGACCCTGATCTTCTCCCTGGAGCGCTACCGCGAGGTCATGGCCGCCTACCTGGCCGGTCTGGAGAAGGCCCGCGAGCGCGGCATCGACCTCTCCACCATCCACTCGGTGGCGTCCTTCTTCGTCTCCCGCGTGGACTCCGAGATCGACAAGCGGCTGACCGGCCTCGGCACCGAGGAGGCCCTCGCCCTCAAGGGCCGCGCGGCCCTCGCCAACGCCCGGCTCGCCTACGAGGCGTACGAGGAGGTGTTCGGCTCCGCGCGCTGGGTCGCGCTCGCCGGGGACAAGGCCAACAAGCAGCGTCCGCTGTGGGCGTCCACCGGTGTGAAGGATCCTGCCTACAAGGACACACTGTATGTGGACGAGCTGGTCGCGCCGGGCACCGTCAACACCATGCCCGAGGCCACCCTGAACGCCGTCGCCGACCACGGCGAGATCACCGGCGACACGGTGACCGGCGGCTATGTGCAGGCCCGCGCCGACCTGGATGCCGTGGAGCGGCTCGGCATCTCCTACGACGAGGTCGTCCAGCAGCTGGAGGACGAGGGCGTCGCCAAGTTCGAGGCGGCCTGGCAGGAGCTGCTGGACGCGGTGGCGAAGTCCCTGAAGAGCAAGGGAGTTGACGCCCGATGAGCGAGAACGCCCCCGCCGCCGAGGTGCCCGCACCCCAAGCGCCTGCACCCCGGGCGGTGCAGGTCCCGGTGGCCCCGGCCACCGACTGGGAGAACCCGCTGCGGGACACCCGCGACCGCCGGCTCCCCCGGATCGCGGGCCCGTCCGGGCTGGTCATCTTCGGTGTGACCGGTGACCTGTCCCGCAAGAAGCTGATGCCTGCGGTGTACGACCTCGCCAACCGCGGTCTGCTGCCGCCGGGCTTCTCCCTGGTCGGCTTCGCCCGCCGCGAGTGGGAGGACCAGGACTTCGCGCAGGTCGTCCACGACTCCGTGAAGGAGCACGCCCGCACCCCCTTCCGCGAGGAGGTGTGGCAGCAGCTGGCCGAGGGCATGCGGTTCATCCCGGGCGACTTCGACGACGACACAGCGTTCAAGCAGCTGAAGGACGCCGTCGAGGAGCTGGACTCCTCCCGCGGCACCGGCGGCAACTTCGCGTTCTACCTCTCGGTGCCGCCGAAGTTCTTCCCGAAGGTCGTGCAGCAGCTGAAGAAGCACGGCCTGGCGAGCCCGCCCAAGGGTTCCTGGCGGCGCGCGGTCATCGAGAAGCCGTTCGGGCACGACCTGGCCAGCGCCCGCGAGCTGAACGCGATCGTGCACGAGGTTTTCGAGCCGGACCAGGTGTTCCGCATCGACCACTACCTCGGCAAGGAGACCGTCCAGAACATCCTGGCGCTGCGCTTCGCCAACCAGATGTACGAGCCGATCTGGAACCGCAGTTACGTCGACCACATCCAGATCACGATGGCGGAGGACATCGGCATCGGCGGCCGGGCCGGCTACTACGACGGCATCGGCGCCGCCCGCGATGTCATCCAGAACCACCTGCTGCAGCTGATGGCGCTGACCGCCATGGAGGAGCCGATCGCGTTCGACGCGGAGGCGCTGCTCACCGAGAAGCTGAAGGTGCTGAAGTCGGTGCGGCTGCCGGAGGACCTCGGCAGGCACACCGTGCGGGCGCAGTACGCGGGCGGCTGGCAGGGCGGTGAGAAGGTGGTCGGCTACCTCCAGGAGGAGGGCATCGACCCCAAGTCGAAGACCGACACCTTCGCCGCGATCAAGCTGGGCATCGACAACCGCCGCTGGGCGGGCGTCCCCTTCTACCTGCGCACCGGCAAGCGCCTGGGGCGCCGGGTCACCGAGATCGCGGTGGTCTTCAAGCGGGCCCCGCACTCCCCCTTCGACTCCACCGCGACCGAGGAACTCGGGCAGAACGCGATCGTGATCCGCGTCCAGCCCGACGAGGGCATGACCGTGCGGTTCGGCTCCAAGGTGCCGGGCACCTCGATGGAGATCCGGGACGTGTCGATGGACTTCGCCTACGGCGAGTCGTTCACCGAGTCCAGCCCGGAGGCGTACGAGCGGCTCATCCTGGACGTGCTGCTCGGCGACGCGAATTTGTTCCCCCGTCACCAGGAAGTGGAAGAGTCCTGGAAGATCCTCGACCCGATCGAGGAGTACTGGGCGGCGCACGGCAGGCCGGCGCAGTACGCGTCGGGCAGCTGGGGACCGAGTGAAGCGGACGAGATGCTCGCACGAGACGGACGGAGCTGGCGCAGGCCATGAAGATCGACCTGACCGACACCACGGCAAGCAAGATCAACAAGGCGCTGGTGGAGGGCCGCCGCGCCATCGGCACCCCGGCCGTGGGCATGGTCCTGACGATGGTCATCGTCACGGACGAGGAGAACGCCTACGACTCGATCAAGGCCGCAGAGGACGCCTCGCACGAGCACCCCATGCGGACCCTGGTCGTCATCAAGCGGCATGTGCGCACCCTGCGCGACCGCACGCACTCCCGGCTCGACGCCGAGGTCCGGGTCGGCTCCGAGGCCGGCACCGGCGAGACGGTCGTGCTGCGCACCTACGGCGAGGTGTCCGACCACGCCGACTCGGTCGTGCTGCCCCTGCTGCTGCCGGACGCGCCCGTGGTCGTGTGGTGGCCGGTGGACGCGCCCGACACCCCCTCCGAGGACCCGCTCGGTGCGCTCGCGCAGCGCCGGATCACCGACCTGTACGCGTTCGAGCGGCCGATGGAGGTCCTGGAGACCCGCGCCCGCAACTACGCACCCGGCGACACGGACCTCGCCTGGACCCGGCTCACCCTGTGGCGGTCCATGCTGGCCGCCGCCCTGGACCAGGCCCGCGTGCCGATCACGTCGGCGGCCGTCGAGGCCGAGGCGGACAACCCCAGCGCCGAGCTGCTGGCCCGCTGGCTGGAGGCTCGCCTGCAGGTGACCGTGGACCGGGTGGTCACCGCCGGGCCGGTCGTCACCGCCGTACGGCTGGGCACCCAGAACGGCGAGGTGCGCATCGACCGCCCCGAGGGCCCCCTGGCCACGCTGAGCCTGCCCGGCCAGCCACCGCGCACCCTGGCCCTGAAGGTCCGCCCCACCTCCGAGCTCATCGCCGAGGAGCTGCGCCGCCTCGACGCCGACGAGATGTACGCCATCGCCCTGAAGGGCGAGGCCGCCAAGGAGAACGCCTGAGATGGCTCAGTCCGAGTTTGTGAAGCTCACCAACCGGCCCGAGTGGACGGCCCTCGCCGACCACCGCGCCGAGGGGCAGCCGCACCTGCGCGAGCTGTTCGCGGCGGACCCCGGCCGCGCCGAGCGGTACGTCGTACGGGTCGGCGACCTGTACATCGACTACAGCAAGCATCTGATCACCGACGAGACCCTGGCCCTGCTCCAGGAACTCGCCACCGCCGCCGGCGTGTTCGGCCTGCGTGACGCCATGTTCCGCGGCGAGAGGATCAACGTCACGGAGAACCGTGCGGTGCTGCACACCGCGCTGCGCGCCCCGCGCGACACGGTGATCGAGGTCGACGGCGAGAACGTCGTCCCGAAGGTGCACGCGGTGCTGGACAAGATGGCCGCCTTCGCCGAGCGCATCCGCTCCGGCGAGTGGACCGGCCACACCGGCAGGCGGATCCGGAACATCGTCAACATCGGCATCGGCGGCTCCGACCTCGGCCCCGCGATGGCCTACGAGGTGCTCCGCCCGTACACGGCACGGGAGTTGACGTTCCGGTTCGTGTCGAACGTCGACGGCGCCGACCTGCACGAGGCCACCCGTGACCTGGACCCGGCGGAGACCCTGTTCATCGTCGCGTCCAAGACGTTCACCACGATCGAGACGATCACCAACGCGACCTCCGCGCGTTCCTGGCTGCTCAGGGCCTTCGACGGCGACGAGAAGGCCGTCGCCCGGCACTTCGTGGCGCTGTCCACGAACGCGGAGAAGGTCACCGGGTTCGGCATCGACCCGGACAACATGTTCGAGTTCTGGGACTGGGTCGGCGGCCGGTACTCGTACGACTCCGCGATCGGCCTGTCCCTGATGATCGCGATCGGCCCGGAGCGGTTCCGGGAGATGCTCGACGGCTTCCGGCTGATGGACGACCACTTCCGCACCGCTCCCGCCGAGGCCAACGCGCCCCTGCTGCTGGGCCTGCTGGGCATCTGGTACGGCAACTTCCACGACGCCCAGTC
>NZ_JBSFIH010000079.1:0-33051 GCF_053597455.1 Streptomyces sp. NPDC001393 | reverse complement strand
GCCGATGGTACTGCAGGGGGGACCCTGTGGGAGAGTAGGACGCCGCCGAACAATTCTTGGGAAAGGCCCACGCCGACTGGCGTGGGCCTTTCTGCATTTCAGAAGCTGACGTCGGCTGTTGTGAGGAGGCGGCCGACCCTTGGGCACAATATGGGATGCCGGTGGCGGCGGGCGGCACTACCTTGGCGCACATGAGTGCCTCGACCAGCGGTGACTACGTCATCCGCGCCATACGACCCGACGACTGGCCCCGAGTGAAGCAACTGCGGCTGGACGCGCTGCGGGACCCGATCGCGCACCTCGCCTTCCTGGAGACCTACGAAGAGGCCGAGGCACGCGCGGACGCGTTCTGGCAGGATCGCGCGGTCGGGTCCGGGGAGGGGGCGACCGCGGCCCGGCAGTTCATCGCGGAGGCGCCCGACGGGACCTGGGCCGGCTCGGTGACCGTGCTCATCGAGGAAGCCGGGACGAAGGACTGGGCCGGGTTTGCCGTCGAGCGCCGGCAGGGGCATGTGGTCGGGGTGTTCGTCCGGCCCGAGCATCGCGGGAACGGGCTGATCAAGGCCCTGCTCGACGCCGGTGTGGAGTGGGCGCGGGACCGGGGTGCGGAGCGGGTACGGCTGCTGGTGCACGTGGACAACGAACGGGCCCAGGGTGCCTACCGGAAGGCGGGGTTCGTGCCGAGCGGGGTGATCGTGCCGTTCTCCAAGGACGCTTCCCAGAACGAGTTGGAGTTCGCGCTGGAGTGGCGGTCCTAGACCGTCCTAGACCGGCAGTTCCTGGTGCGGCCAGCGGGAGCGGGCCTGTTCGCGGGAGCGGAGCAGGGCGAGGATGGGCAGGCCCTGGTCGGTACCGGTGGCGAGCAGGTCGGGGAACTGGGGGATGGGAGCCACGGCCGCGATGTCCTCCAGGACCAGGGTGAGTGGTGGGTCGAGCCGACCGGAGGATGACCGTTCGGCCATGCGCCGGCCGCGCTCGACCACGCTGGAGACGAGGGCCGTCAGGAGCGGCATCGCGCCGGGATTGCTCCTGGGGTCCTCGATGGATTCACCGACCACATAAAGCGTGCCCCCTTCGTGCACGAAGGAATCCAGTGACAGGGCATCCGTTCGGTTCGGTGTGCAGGCCTCGCGGATGTTGACCGTGGACAGGGCCGAGAGGGCTCGGCTGGTCAGTTCCTGGGCGATGTCCCGGCGTTCCGGGTGTGCCGTGAGGGCGGCCTCGAGTTCGCCGGCGGCGCCGGGGGCGGCCTTGGGGTGGGTACGGAGGGTGCGTACGGCCTCCTGGATCTGGGTGCCCTGGGCCCAGCGGTGGACGTGACGGACGGTGCGGTTCTCCAGGGCGGCGGCGTGGAGGTAGCTCCGCAGGAGCGTCAGCGCCGTGTCGGCGACCGCCTGGTCGATCCTGGCCGTGGGCTGTACGGGGCTGAGGAGCGCTGTTGCTCTGTTCAGCGCGGTCTGCTTGTCCTCGCAGCCGGCTGTGGGGGACCAGTGGAGGCGGGCCGGGGTGTCGCAGAGGTGGGCGGGGTCGTAGAGGAGGGTGGGGCCGAGTTTGGCCCTGGCGTCCTTTGTGTCCTGCCAGAGCGTCGGGTTCGAGGTGACGACGAGGGCGGGGCCGTCCGCGTCGCGGATTGCCTGGGTCGCGCTGGTCTGGCGGCTTTCCCTGGGCGCCACGAGGATCTTTTCCCACCCGCCGACCCGTTCCACCGGTTCACCGTCGGCTGGGAGGCCGACCAACTGCTGCGGCTCGGGTTCGCTGCGGGGTGCGGGTACTTCATGCACTTCATGTACTTCATGCACTTCATGGGGCGTTTTGGCCCCCACGAGAGGCGTTTCGGCCCTTGCGAGCCGAGGTGCGGGCCGCGTGGCCTCCGGCACCGCTTCCTTCTCCGCTCTCCGCCCGGCCCTTCCCGCCCGCCACCGGGCCACCGCTCCCATCACGAACACGGTGAGGACGAACAGGACCATCAGCTGGCCGAGGAACAACCCCCAGAACAGGCCCCAGCCGGAGAGCTGGGACGCGGGGGTGTCGGGCCAGGCGCCGGTGATGTCGTGGGGTTCGCCGATGAGGTGGCGCATGGCAAGGGGGGTGCGGGTGAAGGTGACACCGTGCGGCCAGGCGCCCTTGGCGAAGAGGGCTGCGAGGCCGGTGGCCGTCCACACCAGCAGGGTCATGCCGAGGAGGAACGCGAGTATGCCGACCAGCAGGCCGTCGGGGATGCCGCCCTGGCCCTCCCGGCGGTCCTCCCGGCGGTCCCCGCGACGGTCGCGAGCGTCCGGTCTCACGCGTTCCTCCCCTGCCTCTGCCGACTCCTGCCTCTGCCGACTCCTGCCTCTGCCGACTCACGCCTCCGCGCGGCGCCTGCCGCTGCCCCTACGCCACCGTCGACTCGGAGTCGCCCAGATGCTGTTCCACGAAGGCCGCCGCCCGCTGCTCGGCCTCCAGTTCGGCGGCGCGCAGGGCGTCGTCGGCCGTGAGGTCGCTGGAGGACTCGGTCATCGCGCGGTCGGTGAAGACCAGCGGCCGCTCCGTCTCCGTGACCAGGTGTTTGACCACCTGGACGTTGCCGTTGACGTCCCAGACGGCGATGCCGGGCGTCAGTGTCGGGATGATTTCCACGGCCCACCTCGGCAAACCCAGCACCCGCCCGGTGGCCCGTGCCTCGTCCGCCTTCTGGGCGTAGATCGTGCGGGTGGAGGCCATCTTCAGGATCGCCGCCGCCTCCTTGGCCGCGGCGCCGTCCACGACGTCGGACAGGTGGTGCACCACCGCCACGAACGACAGACCCAGCCGGCGGCCGAACTTCAGCAGGCGCTGGAAGAGCTGGGCGACGAACGGGCTGTTGATGATGTGCCAGGCCTCCTCGACCAGGAAGATGCGCTTCTTGCGGTCGGGGCGGATCCAGGTGTGTTCCAGCCACACGCCGACGATGGCCATGAGGATGGGCATGGCGATGGAGTTGCGGTCGATGTGGGAGAGGTCGAAGACGATCAGGGGGGCGTCCAGGTCGATCCCCACGGTCGTCGGACCGTCGAACATGCCGCGCAGGTCACCGTCGACCAGCCGGTCCAGCACCAGGGCGACGTCCAGGCCCCAGGCCCGTACGTCGTCTATGGCGACGTTCATCGCCTCGGCCGACTCCGGCTCCGGGTGCCGTAGCTGCTCGACGATGTCGGAGAGGACCGGCTGGCGGTCCAGGATCGACTCGTTGACGTAGGAGTGGGCGACCTTGAGGGCGAAGCCGGACCGCTCGTCCAGGCCGTGGCCCATCGCGACCTCGATGATCGTGCGGAGCAGCGCGAGCTGACCGGTGGTGGTGATCGCCGGGTCGAGAGGGTTGAGCCGGATGCCGTGGTCCAGTGCGGCCGCCGGGTCCAGCCGGATGGGAGTTATCCCCAGCTCCTCCGCGATCAGGTTCCATTCGCCGACCCCGTCCTCGCCCTGGGCGTCCAGGACGACGACCTGGCGGTCGCGGAAGCGCAGCTGGCGCAGGACGTAGGTCTTCTCCAGGGCCGACTTGCCGTTGCCGGACTCGCCGAGGACCAGCCAGTGCGGGGCCGGGAGCTGCTGGCCGTAGAGCTGGAAGGGGTCGTAGATGTAGCCCTTGCCGGAGTAGACCTCGCGGCCGATGATGACGCCGGAGTCGCCGAGGCCGGGCGCGGCCGTGGGCAGGTACACCGCCTGGGCCTGGCCCGTGGAGGTGCGCACCGGCGGCCGGGTCGTCTCGACCTTCCCGAAGAGGAAGGAGGTGAAGGCGTCGGTGAGGACGGACAGCGGATCCCGCATCGGCGAATCAGCCCCTACCTTCGGATGCCGGTGGCGAAGGGAAGTGTGTTCACGAAGGCGCGGTGGTGCTCTCGGTCGCACCACTCCAGCTTGAGGTACGACTTGCCGGCGGAGGCTCTTATCGTGCGCTTGTCGCGGCCCAGGGCTTCCGGGGTGCGGGCGGAGACGGTGATGTAGCCGACGAGGTTGACGCCCGCGGCGCCGCTGGCGAGGTCCTCGCCCCGCTGGTCGAGGCGGTTGTGCGCGGCGACGTCGCGGGGGTCGACGGTGCGGTTCATCTTGGCGGCGCGGGAGGCTTCGGCCTCGTCGTTGGTCTTCTCGGTCAGCATGCGTTCGATGGCCACCTCGGTGGGCTCGAGGTCCATCGTGACGGCGACCGTCCGGATGACGTCCGGGGTGTGGACGAGCAGCGGGGCCAGGAAGTTGACGCCCACCGGGGTCATCGGCCACTCCTTCACCCAGGCGGTGGCGTGGCACCAGGGGGCGCGGGTGTTGGACTCGCGGGTCTTGGCCTGGAGGAAGGTGGGTTCGGTGGCGTCGAGCTCGGCCGGCCAGGCGTTGCGCCGGGTCATGGCCTGGATGTGGTCGATCGGGTGGTCGGGGTCGTACATGGAGTGGATCAGGGACGCCAGCCGTCCCTGCCCCAGCGGCTGGCGGACCCGGATGTCGGCTTCCTGGAGCCGCGAGCAGATGTCCGTCAGCTCGCGGGCCATGACCACCGCGAGACCGGTGTCCCGGTCGACCTTGTTGCCGCGGGCGCGGACGGCGCGGGCCATGGCGTGCGCCTCGGCGGCCAGTTCGCGGTTGTAGGGCATGCAGGCGACGAGGTAGGCGCGGTGCTGCTCGCTGCTGGTGGACACCATGGACTGCAGTTGGTCGTACGACTGCCGCAGCCACTGCGGGGCGCGGTTGTCGCCGCGCAGGGTGACGTCCTTGGCGTGGGCGTCGGGGTCGGCGGGGAGGGTACGGGCGAGCATCTGCAGGCGGGTGACGAATCCGTCCCCGTTGGCGACGTGCTTGAGCAGCGTGCCGAAGCGGTCGACCAGGGCCTCCTGGTCCTCGGAGTCGCGCAGGCCGACGCCGGGGCCCTCGATCTCGATGGCGGCGGTGACGGTCTTGCGGTCGGCGTGCAGGAGCACCGCGATCTCGTCCGGCCCGAAGGGTGCGGCGAGCCAGGTGATCCGTCCGATGCCGGGCGGGGGGCCGACTTCGACCTCGCGTCCGTCGAGGCGGGTGCCGGCTTCCATGGCGGCCGAGCGGTAGACCGCGTGGCCGCCCTTGACGGTGCGCTTGTAGCTGCGGTTGATCTCGAACCACTTGTAGAAGGTGCGGTGCTTGTACGGCACGTAGACCGCGGCGAGCGCGAGCAGCGGGAAGCCCGTCAGCAGCACGATCCGCAGGGACAGCACCGGGACGAGGAGGCCGCACATCATGCCGAGGAACGCGCCGGCGATGATCAGCGCGATCTCGCCGGACTCGCGGTTCCGGCCGACGATCGCGTTCGGCCGGGCGCGGCCGATGAGATACGTACGGCGGGGCGCGACCGGATGGGACAGGTGGGACTCGGTCGTCAACGCCCTTCACCTCCACTGCGGTTGATGTTGCGGGTGTTACTGGCGTGCGGGGTGTTCGCGGGGCTGGCCGGGCTGGGCGCGCGGGGCGCGGGCGTGGCGGAGGGGACGGCTCCGCCGCCCCCGGTGGGGGTACGGCTGCTGTGGGCGGCGACACCGCCGGTGGCGGGGTTGGCGGGGCGGGGAGCGCTGCTCGACTGTCCCCCTGCTCCGTTGTTGTCGGCGCGGGTGCTGTGGGTCTTGATGCCCTGGGCGACCAGGGTGGCGGGGGAGCTTATGACGGCGGCGGCCTTGCTCTCGGCGCCCTGCATGATGCGGTTGTTGCGGCCGTTCGCGATCTCGTCGCCGAAGCCGGGGACGAAGCGGTAGATCATCGCGCTGGCGAAGATGGCGAGCAGGATGATGGCGAGGCCGGAGACGACGGCGGAGAAGGAGTCGGGGCCGTTGCCGGAGGAGAGGGCACCGGCGAGTCCGAGCACTATCACGATCACCGGCTTGACGAGAATCACGGCGATCATGATTCCGGCCCAGCGCCGGACGTGTCCCCACAGGTTCTTGTCCACCAGGCCCGCGTAGACGACGGTGCCGAGGAGGGCGCCGACGTAGAGGAGCGCGGCCCTGATGACCAGCTCCAGCCAGAGGACGCCGGCGGCGAGGATGCTCACGAGGGAGACGACGATCAGCATGATCGGGCCGCCGCCGATGTTGGTGCCCTTGCCGAGGGCGCCGGAGAAGGTGCCGAAGAACGTGTCTGCCTGGTCGCCGGTGGCCTTGGCGAGGACGTCCGTGACGCCGTCGGTGGCCGATACGACCGTGTAGAGGATCAGCGGGGTGAAGGCGGAGGCGAGCACGGTCAGCCAGAGGAACCCGACGGCTTCCGAGATCGCGGTCGTCAGCGGCACGCCGCGCACGGCTCGCTTGGCCACGGCCAGGAGCCACAGCACGAGCGTGAGGATCGTGGACGCGGCGAAGACGACGGCGTACTGCTGCAGGAACTTCGTATTGGTGAAGTCGACGTTGGCGGTCTCCTGCACGGCCTTACTGAGCTTGTCGATGGTCCAGGAGGCGGCATCGGCACAGCCTTTGGCCAGGGAGGAGAGGGGGTCGAGGGTGTCGGTCAGGGGGTTGTTGGTGGGGCCGGTGACACCGCTCTTGGAGCCGCCGCCGTCCTTTTCGCAGAACTGTTTGGCAGGGCCGATCAGCAGGTTGCAGGGGTCGCTGCTGTTCGATGGCTTGGGTGATGGCGCTGCGGCGGCATGGGTGGCCAGCATGACGGCGACTGTCTGTACGGTGGCCACCAGGCCGGTGAGCTTCAGTACGCGGCGCGGGCTACCGGGCATAAGTGAACCCTCCG
The DNA here is from genome assembly GCF_053597455.1 of Streptomyces sp. NPDC001393. Taxonomy (NCBI): domain Bacteria; kingdom Bacillati; phylum Actinomycetota; class Actinomycetes; order Kitasatosporales; family Streptomycetaceae; genus Streptomyces; species Streptomyces sp. NPDC001393. Next base: position 26,340 of record NZ_JBSFIH010000079.1, on the reverse strand, counting down.
TACTGCTCGATGGCCTTGCTGATTTCGTCGGAGCTTGCGGCCTTGTCGTCGCCGGGAACCGGTGCCGGGCCGTCCTTCTGGCTGTCGGCGATGATTCTCCAGTCACCGTTGAGCCACTGCAGGTCGCACGTCCACGTCTTCCACGTGGAGGTCACCGGGTTGGTGGAGGAGTTTCCCGCCATGCCGATCAGACCCATGTACCAGACCGACACCTTGGCCTGGGTGTCGCTGTATTGCTCGGCCTTGGTACCGACTGGAATGGTGCGAGACACGAAGGTGCTGCCCGTTGGGGGGTTGCCGTTCGCATCGAGCCCCATCGTGCCGAGGAAGCTCGCCGAGTAGGCGCCGTCCATCGCGTCCTGCAGCTTAGCTGCCGCGGTCTGCGTGTAGATGGTGTCGACGATCTTGTGCCGGCTGTCCTTGTTGAACATGCCGGTAGACCCGAGCACCACCGCATAATTCGCCGCCGCACTCTCCGCCCCCTGCTCCGTATGGGCGAAGCCCGAAGGGATGCCGCCCGTCTTCGTCTCCACCGGACGGGTCCCCGTGGCTGCCGTGGGTGACGTCTGCGGGCGGGAGCCCTTCGCGGTCGAGCCGTCGGCAGACGAATGGTCTCCCCTGTTGGCGAAGGCGATCGCTGCGATGAGGAGGACCACTACGCCGACCACGGTGATCAGGGAGCGGGAGGAGGAGCGAGCGGAGCGGCGGGGGGCGCCGCCGTAGGGGTCGGTTTCGGGGAGACGGGTGCGGGTGTGGCCCGTGTCGCCGCCGTAGTCGGTGTAGGACTGGTCGTCTCCGGAGGTCATGGCGTGCGCGCTCCCTCACCCTCGTAGGCGTACGACGGTAGCCGTGCTGGTTGCCGCGCGGGCGCGGTGTGGTGACTCGACATCAGGGAGACGCAACCTTCAGGGGACTCAGACCGCCATGCCGTACACGATCGTGAACAGGGTGCCGAGGGAGCCGATGATGAAGACCCCGGTGAGGCCGGCGATGATGAGGCCCTTGCCCTGTTCCGCGCTGAAGGTGTCCCGCAGGGCCGTGGCGCCGATGCGCTGCTTGGCCGCGCCCCATACCGCGATGCCGAGGCACAGCAGGATGGCCACCGCCATGACCACCTCGATCATCACCTTCGCCTCGTTGCCCAGGCTGCCGAAGGGGCCCCAGTTCGGGGCGATCCCGCCGATGATGGTGTTGATGTCTCCCTTGTCGGCCGCAAAGAGCATGTAAGTCACCGCCCCTGGTGGGTAGTTCCGTCGGCCCCTGCGGTGTGCAGAGGTCAGGCCTCATTGTCGCCGACAACGCCGCCGACGCATGTCGACTTGACGTCATTGACTGGCGGGTTTCGTACGAATGGTGCGTACGGTTACTCTGTGTATCACGGCAGGTCACGCCGGGCAACGAGGTCCGACCGGAACCTGTCGTGTGGTTCGGTCGTTGTCCTCCTTTACGACCTGGCACGGTTTCTGACGGCTGGTCGGGTGAGGGGTCGAGACGATGTTCTCATGGGCGGGGAGCGGAAAATGGACAAGGGCCCGGCGGCGGGTGCCGTCGGGCCCTTGAGCTGCGGGGCGGTGGGTGCGGTCAGCCGGTGAAGGCCGTCAGGTCGCATCGGGATTCAAGGGAGTTGGACAGGGAAAACGGGCCGCGGCCGGGTGCCGTGGCCCGTTTTCCTTCCGTGCCGCCGAGGGGACCCCACGTCCCCCTCATCCGGCGGCTCCCCGTGACCCGACGGGGCGGCCTTGCGGGTCGGTCAGCTCGCGGAGAAGGCGCTCGTGCCCTGCGGGGTGCCCCAGCCGGTCGGGCCGTCGTAGCCGGGCCCGGCGGTGCAGAAGTACGACGTGGAGCAGCTGCCGTTGCTGCCGCTGGTGACGTCGTTCAGGGCGGAGGTGCCGGCCGCGTTGTACGGGTACTGGGCCGGGTAGTCGCTGCTGCCCGGGGTGCCGGCGAGGGCGTAGACCGAGGCGATGATGGGCGAGGAGGCGCTGGTGCCGCCGTAGGTGTTCCAGCCGCTCGCCTGGTAGGTGTCGTAGACCGAGACGCCGGTGGCGGGGTCGGCCACGGCCGAGACGTCGGCGATCATGCGGTTCGAGCAGCCGCTGTCGGTCTGCCAGCTCGGCTTGGGGTCGTTGGCGGAGCAGCCGGAGCCGGTGCCCTCGGTGCTGGAGGTGTTCCAGACGGACTCGGTCCAGCCGCGGCTGTCGGAGGAGGTCTTCAGGGCGGTGCCGCCGACGGCGGTGACGTACTGGGAGGCTGCCGGGTACTCGGCGCCGTAGCCGCTGTCGCCCGCGCTGGCGGTGATGGCGACGCCCGGGTGGTTGTAGTACTGGGCGTCGTACGTCGTGTCGGAGGAGGACTCGGCGCCGCCGTAGGAGTTGGAGACGAACTTCGCGCCAAGGGAGACGGCCTCGTTCACCGCGGTCCCGAGGTCGGCGTCGGAGGCCGAGTTGGCCTCGACGAGGAGGATGTTGCAGTTCGGGCAGACCGCGCTGACCATGTCGAGGTCGAGGGACTCCTCACCGGCCCAGCCGCTGTCGGCGCTGGGGAGGTTGGACGAGGAGCCGTCCTGGCCGACCTTGCTGAAGCAGCCGCTGTCGCTGGTGCAGGCCGGGAGGCCGTACTGCGAGCGGTAGGTCGCGAGGTCGGACTCGGCGTTCGGGTCGTCGTAGGCGTCGACGATGGCGACGGTCTCGCCGGAGCCGTTCGAGGAGGCTGCGGAGGTCAGGCCGTAGGCCGACTGGATGTCCGAGGGGCCGTATCCGGTGGGGGAGGCGGAGGCGGCGTTCGGCTTGATGGTCTTGGGGGCGATGCCCTTCAGGGCCGCCTGCTTCTCCATGAAGGCGGTGGTGCCCCCGGTGACGCGCAGCGCGTTGCAGGCCGCGAAGCCCTTCTTCGGGGTGGCGCCGCATGCCCGTGTGTACTGCACGTGGGCCTTCGCGACCTGGGCGGCGATCGCCTTGGCGCTCACCTTGTGGCTCGTGACGGCGGTGTCCGCACTCGCGTGGGCGGCGGTGCCGAGTCCGGCGATGACGAGCGCGGCGGTGGCCGCTGCTGCCGAGCCGACGCGGCGCCATCTGCCGCGTATGTGGGGGGAGTTGGTGGTGGTACGCAAGGTACAGCCTCCTGGAAATGGGTGACAGAGGCCTGCGGGTGTGGGGGACCACCGATGGGTGACCGGTGGGGGCGGCGGCCCGCGACGAACCATCGCTTTGTTGAGTACGCGACAACAAGAGACTTTCGGAATCCTGACCACCGCGTTACCCAAGGCGGTTGGCGGCTTACTGATCAATGGCCGTGTGCTGGCGCTGTGCTGGGTGGGGCTTGACCTGAGGCACAGGTGTCGCGCAGAGGGGGGTGGAGGTGCCGCGCAGAAGGGGGGCGGAGAGGAGGGCGGCCGGGCTCAGCGGGGCTTGAGGCCGTGGAGCAGCAGGTGGACGTGTTCGTCCAGGCCGCTCAGGGCGTCCTCGGCGTCGAGCGCGCAAGCGGCGATGAGGGCGGCGAGGCCGTGCAGGCTCGCGGCGGCGATCATGGTGATCCGCTCGGGGTCCCCGGCGACGATCTCGCCCTGCTCCTGGGCGTCCGCGACCATCCGGGTCAGGGAGCCGAGGGACTGGTCGACGGCGGCGGCGAGCCGGTCGGAGCCGGCAGAGCCTTCGGGGGCGTGCTTGCGCGCGAACATCAGCTCCAGCAGCTCGGGGTTGTCGACGGCGAAGCCGAGGTAGGCCCGGGCGAGGGCCGTCATCCGCCCCTCGAAGGTGAGCCCGGGCTGTGCGGCGGCGGTGTCCAGGGCCCGGTTCAGCCGCTCGTACCCGTCCAGCGCGAGGGCGTCCATGAGCGCCTGCTTGTCCTTGAAGTGCCGGCCGGGTGCCGCATGGCTCACCCCGACGTCCCGGGCCAGCTCGCGCAGCGAGAGCGCACCGACCCCCTTCTCGCGCAGGGTGCGCTCGGCGCTCTTGAGCAGGGCGGCGCGCAGGTCTCCGTGGTGATAGGGGCGGTTCGTCGGTGACGGGGACATGTGCGGCATGCGGACCATCGTAACTGGATGTTGTCATTGACATCATTGTTGTCGATGTCTACTTTTGCTCCATGGCTGACACATGGAACGCGACCCACCTCCCCGACCTGACCGGCCGTACGGCCGTGATCACCGGCGCCAACAGCGGCCTCGGCCTCGCCACCGCCGAGGCCCTGGCCCGGTCCGGAGCGCATGTGGTGTTCGCCGTACGGGACCTCGCGCGGGGCGGCGCCGCCGCGGCGAAGGTGAGCGGCAGCACCGAGGTGCGCCGCCTGGACCTGGCCGACCTGGACTCGGTGCGGGAGTTCGCGGCCGGCTGGGACCGCCCGCTGGATCTGCTGATCAACAACGCGGGCGTGATGATGCTGCCGGAGCAGCGCACCAAGCAGGGCTTCGAGATGCAGTTCGGCACCAACCACCTGGGCCACTTCGCGCTCACGAACCTGCTCCTGCCCCATGTGACGGACCGGGTGGTGACGGTGTCCTCGGGCCTCCACCGCGGGGGAGTGATCCACTTCGAGGACGTCAACCTGCGCGGCCGCTACACCCCGTCCCGCGCCTACGCCCAGTCCAAGTTGGCCAACCTCCTGTTCACCCTGGAGCTCCAGCGCCGCCTCACCGAGGCCGGCTCCCCCGTCCGCGCCCTCGCCGCGCACCCCGGCTACGCGGCCACCAACCTCCAGAGCCACCACGCGAACCCCCTGATGAGGGGCCTCATGGCCGTCGGCAACAGGGTCTTCGCGCAGAGCGACCGGGCAGGCGCCCTGCCCACCCTCTACGCCGCGAGCCAGGACCTCCCCGGCGCGTCCTACGTCGGCCCCTCCGGCCTCGGTGAGATGCGTGGCACCCCCACCCTGGTGGGCCGCAGCAGGGCGGCCAGCGACGCACAGGCGGCCCGGCGCCTGTGGACGCTGTCGGAGGAGCTGACCGGGGTGGAGTGGGAGCTGAAGCCGGCCAGCCGACCGTGAAGTGTCGTACGGGTGTGCGTGCGGGTAGGGTCATGTGGGTCGAGTTGCCATGTGACGGTCAAGTCAGTCGCACCGGGATTCGTCACGTGACGTAATCGCGCCTGGTCGGCGGGGTGTTGCAGTTAAGACTCTCGCTCGTCACAAGGTTTCACAGGAAAATCTCAGATAAGTCTCAGCCGGATTCTCACGTTCGTGGGGGACAGTGAGACCTGATGAAGCGCATCTCACGCATCACGGTCACCTCGCGTCCCGCGCTGCTGGGAGCCGTGGTGATGCTCGCCCTGACCTCGGCGTCCGTAGCGGCCGCCGATGACGGGCCGGGGCCCCTCGGGGTCACCGCCGATGCTGTCGCGAACCGGCACACGGCGAGGATCGGCGCGCTGTTCGGCGCCGACCGGGCCGACGACCTGTCCGGCGGCCACTTCTGCACGGCCTCGGTCGTGCACAGCCCGCGGGGCAATCTCCTCGTCACCGCCGCGCACTGCGTGAGCAACTCCGACAACGAGCTGGTGTTCGTGCCGGGCTACCGGGACGGACAGGCGCCGTACGGGGTGTGGAAGGTCGCCAAGCGCTACCTTCCCGACGGCTGGGCCAAGGACCAGGACGAGGACAGCGACCTGGCCCTCGTCACCGTCGACGACCTGGACGGCAGGCGGATCGAGGACGTCGTGGGAGCCAATCGCTTCACCACCGGTACGGCCACCGGCGCCACCGCCGTCACCGTCGTCGGCTACCCGAGCTCCCGTGAGGTGCCCGTCAGGTGCACCAACAAACCGGTCGCGCACAGCAGCACCCAGCAGCGCATCGACTGCCCCTCCCTGACCAGCGGCACCAGCGGCAGCCCCTGGATCAACGGTGACGGCCAGGTCGTCGGCGTCCTCGGCGGCCACGAGGAGGGCGGCTCGACCGACGACGTGTCGTACAGCGTGGTGCTGGGCAGCGGCGCGGCCGAGCTGTACAAGGACGCGATCGGCGATCCCTGAAGAGAGGACGGCGGGAAGGTGGCTCCGGCGGGGGGTGCACCCGCGAGCATCCGGCCTTCGAATGCCCTGATGCTCGGTCAGCGGGCCGCCGTCGGCGAGGTCGTTCCCTCCGTCGCCTTCACCGCCGGCCTCTCGGCCGCGGCCTTCGCCGCCGCTGCCGTCGCCGTGTGCTGGGCGGACCGGCGCAGGCACAGGTTGCCGGAGATCAGCACCGAAGCGGTGGGCCAGGCGCCGGACACCCGCGTGCCGGCCGGGGCGGCACCGGTCGGCACGGAGACGTCGACGCGGTGACCGGGACGACGTCCCTGTGCGTGGTCAATCGCGCCGGGGCGTCAAGCTCTCTTCAGTGAAGTGGTCGAACTCGCCCGCCTGTACGCCGAGTACGAAGGCGTTCCACTTGTGGCGGGTGGTCGTGACGACGGTGCCCGCGGAGCGGAGGCGGAGGGGGGCGTCGTCGTGGTCACCCCGGCCGGCGGGGGCCGGTTCCCTCTTGAGAGCGGCGAGGAGGGCGCCGAAGGCGGCGGGGGTGGTGGTGAGGATGGCTCCGGTGGGGTCGGAGGATTCGGTGAGGTGGATGGTGCCGGGGGTTGTGGCTATGTGGATGCAGGAGTTGCCCTCCGGGCAGTACGACGACTTCTGCCAGACGAGTCCGGGCATGGGCCGCTCCTTCACAGGTCCTTGAGCATGGTGTGGATGAACGACTGCGACTCTTCGGGGGTGAGGGCGGCGGCCTCCATACGGTCCAGCAGTACGCGGTACTTGGTGAGCTGGGCCTCGGCGTCGAGGAACACGGGGCCGTGTGACTGGTCGAGGTTCACCGTGTCCAGCTCGGGCACCGGCCCCTCGGCGTAGTAGATCGCCTGTCCCGACCCAGGGAAGACCAGCGAGCCGAAAGGCAGCACCTGGATCGTGATGTCGGCCCGTTCGCTCATGTCCAGCAGGTACTGGAGCTGTCCGCGTGTCACGTCCGGGCCGCCGAACCTCATGCGGAGGGCGGCCTCATGGACGATCACCTGGTGCGGGGTGGGCGGGTCCCGGAAGAGCACGGCCTGCCGCTTCACCCGGAACGACACCCTGTGTTCCACATCGGGCGCCGGGAGCTCGGGCACTGCCTGGCGGAAGATCTCACGGGCGTACTCGGCGGTCTGGAACAGTCCCGGCACGTGGATCACCACGGCGCTGCGCAGGCGGGTGGCGTGGTGTTCCAGCTCGGCGAGGTCCAACAACGCCGTGGGCAGCAGCTCGCGGTACTCCTCCCACCAGCCGCGCGACCGCTCGCCGGCCATGTCGCACAGGGCTTGGACGAGGTCGGTGTCGGCGCAGTCGTAGTGGCAGGCCAGTGTGCGCACGCGCTCCGGGCTCACGCCCGCGCGGGCCGCCTCGACGTTGCTGATCTGGTTCTGCTGTACGCCGAGCAGTTGACTCGCCTGGGTGGACGTCAGACCGGCCCGCTCGCGGAGTTTGCGCAGCTCGGCGCCCAAACGGAGTTGACGCCCCGTCGGGTTGCTCCTCATGGGTGTCCCACCCTCCCTGTCACCCACATGGATGGCAAATCAGCTCTATCGCGCAAACCGTCTAAGAACTTTTACGCGCGCCGCTACTTTATTGCCCGGGCCCTCGCCCGGAAGCGCACCACCCGACGGGGTGGCAGGTCACTGGGCAATCGAACATCCGCACTTCAACCCCCCTTGCTGAACGGAGACTTCGATGTCCACCGTATCCAAGCCCTGGGCCTACACTCTCCACCTCCCGCAGGATCCACGCGCACCGGGGATCGCTCGTGCAACACTCCGTACCGTCCTCGCCGCGCACGAGCTCTCCTCGCTCACTCCCACCGCCGAACTCCTGGCCGCCGAGCTGCTCGCCAACGCGCACCTGCACACCTCCGGCCCCTACGCGCTCCGCCTCCTCGGCAGGGAATCGGGGCGGCTGACGGTGGCCGTCTGGGACAGCGACCCGCGCGTGCCGCCCGGCTTCACCGCCGACGCCGCGCCCGATGTCGTACCGGAGGACGCGGAAAGCGGACGCGGGCTGCAGCTCGTACGGGCCTGTGCCGACTCCTGGGGCGTCTCCGTGCTGCGGGAGCTGGGCGCATCCCGGGGCGGGAAGCTGCTCTGGGCGGACTGTCAGAGCCGTGACTTACCGTGATCCACTGGGTAGCCCGCACGAGCGTCATGAATAGGCCGAAATGTTGGCCATGGGAACGGACGTGCCGCGAAAGTGGCCTTGAACGGGCCCTGTATGGGGGAGGGTTGGGTCGTGCGCAAAGTGTGGGTGGTGGGTGGTGTCGCGGTCGGGCTCGGCCTGAGCTTCGTGATGCTGCTCGTCGTGGGGGTGTACATCGTCGCCGGCAACCTCGTCAACGGCGTCGGCTCGGGCAGCGTGGGACTGGCCAAGGGAGCCGTCCCGGCGGCGTACAAGACGCTTGTGCAGAAGTGGGGCAATCTATGCACGGCCCTCAACCCGGCCCTGCTGGCTGCGCAGTTGTACCAGGAGAGCGGTTTCAACCCCAACGCCGTGAGCCCGGCGAAGGCGGAGGGGATAGCGCAGTTCATCCCCGGGACGTGGGCGACGCACGGAGTCGACGGCAACGGCGACGGCGTCCGCAACGTCTGGGACCCGAACGACGCGATTCCCTCGGCCGCCGCGTACGACTGTGAACTCGCCAAGTACGTCAAGGACGTGCCCGGGAACGTCTCGGAGAACATGCTCGCCGCCTACAACGCGGGCGCTTACGCGGTGATCAAGTACGGGGGTGTACCGCCGTACCAGGAGACCCAGAACTACGTGAAAACGATCACGACTCTGGAGAAGAGCTTCGCCGCGCCCGTGACCCGTGTCGACCCCACCCAACAAGCCGCCGGTGCCATCGCCTTCGCGCAGGGGAAGTTGGGGACGCCCTATCTGTGGGGTGGGGAGGGGGCGGCCGAGCAGGGTGGGCGGTTCGACTGTTCGGGGCTGACGCAGGCCGCGTACGCGAACGTGGGGATCAGCCTGCCGCGCGTGGCGAACGACCAGTACAACGCCGGGCCGCATCCCTCGCGGGACCAGCTCCTCCCGGGTGACCTGGTGTTCTTCTCGACCAACCCGGGCGACTCGCGGGCCATCCATCACGTGGGGATCTATGTGGGTGGCGGGTACATGATCGACGCGCCGCGGACCGGGGCCGTCATCCGGTTCGATCCGATCGACACGCCCGACTACTTCGGCGCCACCCGCGTCACCGAAGATGGCGCAAAAGCGCTCCCCACGGCGGTGTGAGGCGGTGTGAGATCGCGACAGGCGTGGTGACGGAGCGTGAAACACCGGCCTGAGCTGCGATGATGAGTCTCTCTTCGATAACGTCTGCGTGATCATTCAGTGGAGAGTGGAACGTATTGATGGGGGCCGTGCGTTCCTGTTGACGTAGCCGAGCGGACGTCAGTACGGGCAGTGCGGCAGTGCAGCGGAAGCGGATCTACGAACCACGGGGGTAGGAGCGGCGCACACGAGGTGCGTCCGGTGGACGACGAAGGGGCCGCAGCACCATGGCTGTACTCGCCGAATCCGGATCGAACCCCGACGTCGACCTGCTCTACGACATCAACGGCCTGGCCAAGGACGCGCCCCACTGGTTCGACCGGGCCATGGAGTTCGTCGGTGAGTACGGACTGCTGCTCGCCCTGGTGCTGCTCGTGCTGTGGTGCTGGTGGTCCGTGCGGCGCCGGGGCGCCGAGGACGCCGCGTCCTCAGTCGCCGCGCTGGTCTGGGCGCCGCTCGCGGCCGGCATCGCCGTGCTGGTCAACGTCCCGATCCGGGGCTTCGTGGAGCGCCCTCGCCCCTTCGTCGATCACCAGGGGCTGGACGTCCTCGTCTCCGGCAAGACCGACTTCTCCTTCGTCAGCGACCACGCCACCATCACCATGGCGCTGGGCGTCGGCCTCTTCGTCGCCGACCGCCGCTTCGGGATCGCGGGCATCGGGCTCGCGCTGCTGGAGGGGTTCTGCCGGGTGTACATGGGCGTGCACTATCCGACGGACGTCGTCGGGGGCTTCGCGCTGGGTACGGCGGTCGCGCTGCTCCTGTCGCCGCCGGCCATGGCGCTGCTCACCCCGCTGCTGCGAGCGGTGGAGCGCTCGCCGCGGGCGGGGTGGGTCGTACGGAGGCGGTCGGTGAGCGGGGCGGGCGAGGGGTCGGTGCTTCCCGGCGCCCGTAAGCCGGTGGAGTCCGAGGAACGGGACCTGGCGGCCTAGGTCCTGTCGTCACATTCCCGCCTGCCCCGCGATGTCATGCACGCTCCCCCACTGCCTCAAGGGCGTGGGAGGTGCCCCCACTCGCCGCACCGGGCCCGGGCCCAACTACATCCAGTACGAGGGCCAGGACCCGGCACTCCCCCAGCCTTCGGCCGGGGGGACCCCCAGAGCACGCACCTACGGCATACATGAGCCTCCCCCACGCTCGAACAGGCCCGCGCGGGGGCACCCCCATCGCGGCGGGCGCAGGGCCCGCCCTCCGGGCGGACGGCGGGAATGTGACGACAGGGCCTAGCCGTTACTGCGGCCGGATGGGTCGGGCGCTGCTCACTGCGCCCACCCGTGTCGCCCCAGCGGCACGACTGCCCGCAGCTACGGCCGCCTACAGCCCCTGCGCGTACGAGAAGAACCGCTGCGGGTCGTACTGCTTCTTGACCTTGCCCAGCCGGGTCGCCGCGTCCCCGTAGTACGCCCTCTTCCAGTCCTTCAGCGTCGGGTCGGTGTAGTTCTGGTACGCCGCCCCGGAGGCGTACGGCGCCATCGCCCCGTGGGCGGACGTCAGCCAGGACTGGGCCGAGGCGCCGGAGGCCCCCGCGCCCCAGGACGCGATGTACTGGGCCAGCATCCGGGAGCGGCGGTGGACGAAGGCCGTCGCCGTGGGCGAGACGCGGTTGACCGCGCCGCCGAGGGCGGTGAACGCGATGCTGCCCGCGCCGCCCCGGACGGAACGGATCTGCTGCAGGACCGTCTGGATGCCCGCCGCCGACAGCGAGCGGTCGAAGAAGTCGGAGCGGGCCGCGTACGTCTCCCGGCCCAGGCGGCCCTGGGGGGAGCGGCCGGGGGTGGAGCCGGGCAGATGGCACTGGGCGTCGCCGGAGAAGGAGGAGCAGCCGGCGTAGATCTCCATCGCCTCCTCGTATCCCCGGCGGCGCAGGGTGACGGAGGAGGCGTTCGCGCCGGCCGCGTGGGCCAGGCGGTCCACGGCGTTCTGCAGTTCGCCGTAGGTGCCGAGGGAGAAGCAGGCCACCGAGACGGAGGGCGTGCCGCCCGGTGAGCAGGACAGGTGGAGGGAGGACCAGATCTCGTCCGGCTGGCTCGGGCCCCACTCCTGCCAGGCCTTCAGGACGGCGGCGGCCCTGGACCAGGGCCATGTCATGTACGCCGTCACGGCCTGCGGGGCCGGGTGGGTCTTGAACTGCAGCTCGGTGACGACGCCGAAGTTGCCGTTGCCCGCGCCGCGCAGGGCCCAGAAGAGGTCGGAGTGGGTCGAGGCGTTCGCCGTCACCTGGGTGCCGTCCGCCGTGATGATGGTCGCCTGGGTGAGGCTGTCGCAGGTCAGGCCGTAGGCGCGGGAGGCGACGCCGTGGCCGCCGCCGAGCACCAGGCCGGAGACGCCGACGGAGGGGCAGGAGCCGGCGGGTATGGTCACGCCCTTCGCGGCCAGGCCCCGGTAGACGTCGATCAGCTTGGAGCCGGCGCCGACGACCGCCGTACCGCCGGAGACCCGTATGCGGTTCAGCCTGGACACGTCGAGGATCAGGCGGTTGTCGCCGGAGGAGTAGCCCGCGTAGGAGTGGCCGCCGTTGCGTATGGACACCCGGATGCCGTGGGCCTGCGCGTAGGCGAGGGTCGTACGGATGTCGTCGGCGTGGGCGACGTACGCCACCGCGGCGGGCCTCAGTGCGTCGAAGCGGGTGTTGTACAGCTGGTGGGCCGTCGTCCAGGTCGCGTCGCCGGGCCGGACCAGGGTGCCCTCCAGGTCATGGGCGAGGGCCGTCCAGTTCGCGGCGGCGTTCGCGCTGGTGGTCTTGAGGGACGTGAGCGAGGATGAGCGGGTGTTCGCCGCGGCGGTGGACCCGTTCGTCCCCGAGCTGCAGCCGGTCAGTGCGGTTGCGGCCAGTACGGCCGTGCCGCCCGCGATGAACGTACGCCGTTCCATGCCCATCGTCCTCATTCGCCCTTCCACGGGCCCCCGTGGCCCTACGGGGGGTGAGACGACCGCATGGGCACGTTGGTTCGTAACAGTTCTCGCACAGGGAAACGAACGTCGAAGACGTGTGCGCGTAACCCGCCGGTCGGAACCTCCGTGTGCCCTCCCCGTGAGCATTCCGTGACCTAACCGGGCCGACGGCAGGGGTTCACCCCCCGTTCACTTCCGGCCATCGGCGGCTTCACCTGTTCTGCCTAATTTCGGCCGTGCACGGTGCGGAGTGCGGCCATAGATGCGCTCGCGCACTCCTCGAAACCTCGCACGCCGCCGAACGCGGCGGCTCCTGGAAGGAACTCCCGAAAGTGAAGCTTCAGCGCAAGAACCGGCTGCGCGCCCTGTCCCTCGGTGCGATCGCCGTGACCGGCGCCCTGGCCCTGACGGCGTGCGGCTCCGACGACACCGGCAACGGTGGCAAGTCCTCGGGCAACCCGTCCGGCGCCACCAACGCTTCCTCGATCAAGTGTGACAACGCCAAGGGTCAGCTGCTCGCAGACGGCTCCTCCGCGCAGAAGAACGCGATCGACGCCTGGGTCAAGGAGTTCTCCCAGGCCTGTGGCGTGCAGATCAACTACAAGGGCGGCGGCTCCGGCGCCGGTGTCACCTCCTTCAACCAGGGCCAGCTCGCCTTCGCCGGTTCCGACTCCGCGCTGAAGCCGGCCGAGGTCGCTGCCTCCAAGCAGGTCTGCTCCGGCGGCCAGGGCATCGACCTGCCGATGGTCGGCGGTCCGATCGCCCTCGGCTACAACGTCCCGGGTGTCGACAACCTCGTCCTGGACGCCCCGACGATCGCCCAGATCTTCGACAGCAAGATCACCAACTGGAACGACCCGGCGATCAAGAAGCTGAACCCCTCGGCGAAGCTTCCCGACCTGAAGATCCAGGCCTTCCACCGTTCCGAGGACTCCGGCACCACGGACAACTTCACCAAGTACCTGAAGGCCACCACCCCGGACAACTGGAAGTACTCCGGCGGCAAGGCCTGGCAGGCCAAGGGCGGCCAGGCGGCCTCCGGCTCCGCCGGTGTGGCCCAGGGCGTCAAGCAGAACACCGGCGCGATCGGCTACTTCGAGCTGTCCTACGCCAAGGACATGACCACCGTCGCCATCAACACCGGTGCCAAGGCTCCGGTGAAGCCCTCCACCGACTCCGCCACCGCCGACATCGCGGCCGCCAAGGTCGTCGGCACCGGCAAGGACCTGTCGCTGAAGCTCGACTACGCCACCAAGGCCGAGGGTGCCTACCCGATCACCCTGGTGACGTACGAGATCGTCTGCGACAAGGGCAACAAGGCGGACACCCTGCCCGCCACCAAGGCGTTCCTGCGCTACATCGCCAGCGAGGACGGTCAGAAGCTTCTGACGAGCAACAACTACGCCCCGATCCCCGCAGAGATCAACAGCAAGGTCCGCACCACCATCGAGGGCCTGAGCTGACCTGATCCGAAAGTGCGGCCCGTGCCCGGCAGGGCTCGGGCCGCACCGTCCGGTGCACCGCCGCCATGAGCCGCCGCCCGTGAGGGCGCCCGGCTCCGCAGACCGGAGAACCCGATGGACATATCGACCAAGACAACCGACGCACCTCCCCCCACGCCCCAGCCCTCGCCGACCGAGCAGAAGCGCAACGCCCGCGGCGCGACCCGCCCCGGCGACCGCATCTTCCTCGGCCTGTCCCGTGGCTCCGGCATCCTGCTGCTGGTGATCATGGCCGCGATCGCGGTCTTCCTCACCTACCGTGCCTCCCTCGCGATCAGCAAGGACCACGGGAACTTCCTGACCACCTTCGAGTGGAACACCAACCTCATCCCGCCGAGCTTCGGCATCGCGGTGCTGGCCTACGGCACGATCGTCTCCTCGATCATCGCCATGGTCATCGCGGTCCCGATCGCCGTCGCGATCGCGCTGTTCCTCACCCACTACGCCCCGCGCCGGCTGAGCGGTCCCATCGCCTATGTGATCGACCTGCTCGCCGCCGTGCCGTCCATCGTCTACGGCCTCTGGGGCGCCCTGATCCTCGTCCCGCACATGGCGGGTCTGTACGGCTGGCTGAACGACTACCTCGGCTGGACCGGCATCTTCTCCTGGGACGGGGGCGCCCCCCGTGCCATGCTCACCGTCGGCATCCTGCTGGCGATCATGATCCTGCCGATCATCACCAACGTCAGCCGTGAGGTGTTCCGGCAGGTCCCGCGGATGCACGAGGAGGCCGCCCTGGCCCTCGGCGCCACCCGCTGGGAGGTCGTCCGCATGGCCGTCCTGCCCTTCGGCCGCTCCGGTGTGATCTCCGCGTCCATGCTCGGCCTCGGCCGCGCCCTCGGCGAGACGATGGCCGTCGCCACCGTGCTCTCCCCGGACTACGTCATCCACGCCAGCCTGCTGAACCCGGGCGGCGGCACCTTCGCCCAGAACATCGCCAGCAAGTTCGGTGAGGCCACCGAGCAGGGCCGGGACGCGCTGATCGCCTCCGGTCTCGTCCTCTTCGTCATCACCCTGCTGGTCAACGGCGCGGCCCGCATGATCATCGCCCGCCGCAAGGAGTACTCGGGGGCCAACGCATGAGCCACGCACTCGCCGACAAGCGCCCCAGCACGCTGCGCGGCGCCAGCCTCCCGAAGTGGTCCCCCTGGGCCATCGCCGCCGGCTCGATCGCCCTGGCCGTGGTCATCGGCCTGGTCGGCGGCCTGCACAGCAAGATCCAGTGGGGCCTGATCGCCGCGATCCTCTTCGTCCTCGGCACCTACGGCATCGCCTCCCGGGTGGAGGGCCGCCGACAGGCCAAGGACCGGGTCGCCACCTCCTTCGTCTGGGTCGCCTTCCTGCTCGCCGTCGTCCCGCTGGTCTCCCTGATCTGGGTGACGATCTCGCGCGGCGTGAAGGTCCTCAACGTCTACTTCCTCACCCACTCCATGGGGGTCGTCGCCGACTCCGAGCCCGGTGGCGGCATCTACCACGCCATCATCGGCAGCCTGGAGCAGGTCGGGCTCGCCACCCTCATCGGTGCGCCGATCGGCATCCTGACCGCGATCTACCTGGTGGAGTACGGGCGGGGCAGGCTCGCCCAGGCCGTCACGTTCTTCGTCGACGTCATGACGGGTATCCCGTCGATCGTCGCCGGCCTGTTCATCCTGTCGCTGATGCTCATCTTCCAGATGCAGCCCTTCGGCTTCGCCGGTTCGCTGGCGCTGGCCATCCTGATGATGCCGGTCGTCGTGCGCTCCACCGAGGAGATGCTCAAGCTCGTCCCGAACGAGCTGCGCGAGGCCTCGCTGGCGCTCGGCGTGCCGAAGTGGCGGACCATCCTGAAGGTGGTCCTGCCGACCTCCATCGGCGGCATCACCACCGGCGTCATGCTGGCCATCGCCCGAATCGCGGGCGAGACCGCGCCGGTGCTGCTGCTGGTGTTCGGCAACCCGTTCATCAACAACAACCCGTTCGAGGGTGCGCAGGCGTCGCTGCCGCTGTACATCTATCAGCAGTACGCGCAGAGCGCGGGCGCCAACGCGGCGTACGACCGCGCGTGGGCGGCGTCCCTCACGCTGATCGCCTTCGTGATGATCCTCAACCTCGTGGCCCGCGGCATCGCCCGCTGGAAGGCCCCGAAGACCGGTCGCTGACGCGGCCAACAGCGACCGAGCCTGAATCTCTGGAAGTGAAGTAGAAGACATGGCCAAGCGAATCGACGTAAGCGGACTGACCGCCTACTACGGCTCCCACAAGGCGATCGAGGACATCTCGATGACCGTCGAGCCGCGTTCGGTGACGGCGTTCATCGGCCCCTCCGGCTGCGGCAAGTCGACGTTCCTGCGCACGCTGAACCGGATGCACGAGGTCACCCCCGGTGGCCGCGTCGAGGGCAAGGTGCTGCTGGACGACGAGAACCTGTACGGCGCCGGGATCGACCCGGTGTCCGTCCGCCGCGAGGTGGGCATGGTCTTCCAGCGCCCGAACCCCTTCCCGACGATGTCGATCTTCGACAACGTGGCGGCGGGCCTGCGGCTGAACGGCAAGTACAAGAAGTCGGAACTGAACGACATCGTCGAGAAGTCCCTCAAGGGCGCGAACCTCTGGAACGAGGTCAAGGACCGCCTGAACAAGCCGGGCTCCGGCCTGTCCGGCGGTCAGCAGCAGCGGCTGTGCATCGCGCGGGCGATCGCGGTGGAGCCGAACGTCCTCCTGATGGACGAGCCCTGCTCGGCCCTGGACCCGATCTCCACCCTCGCCATCGAGGACCTGATCGGTGAGCTGAAGGAGCGCTTCACGATCGTCATCGTGACGCACAACATGCAGCAGGCGGCGCGTGTCTCGGACCGTACGGCGTTCTTCAACCTCGCGGCGGTGGGCCAGCCGGGCCGGCTGATCGAGATCGACGACACCGAGCGGATCTTCTCCAACCCGTCCGTCCAGGCGACGGAGGACTACATCTCCGGCCGCTTCGGCTAGGCCGGTACGACCCCTCGCGGTGCTGCATGGCGGTGCCACCGCGAGGACGCAAGAGGGCCCGCCCCTGGCTCCCGGGGGCGGGCCCACTGCGTTTCAGCGCTTGATGGCAGGCAGGGCGGCGAGATGCTCTGCGGTCGGGGTGTACGGGTGCCAGCCGGTCTCCGCATGGGCGCGGTGGATCAACCGGGAGGCAGGGACGTTGCAGTACGAGTACCTACCCGTACCTTTACAGCGCCACCAGGTCGACCACTCCGAAGGCCAGCGCAGCGACCAGCGCGGCTGCCGGCATGGTGATGAACCAGCCCAGGACGATGTTCTTGGCCACGCCCCAGCGGACGGCGTTGACGCGCTTGGTCGCGCCCACGCCCATGATCGCCGAGGTGATGACGTGGGTCGTGGAGATCGGCGCCTTGAAGAGGTACGCCGTGCCGAACATGATCGAGGCGCCGGTGGCCTCCGCCGCGAAGCCCTGCGGCGGGTCCAGCTCGATGATCTTGCGGCCGAGGGTGCGCATGATGCGCCAGCCGCCCGCGTAGGTGCCCAGAGAGAGCATCAGTGCGGAAACGATCTTCACCCAGACCGGGATCGGATCGCCGAACGTCTCGTGGCCGGAAATCACCAGTGCCATCACGACCACACCCATGGTCTTCTGGGCGTCCTGGAGGCCGTGACCGAGGGCCATGCCGGCCGCGGAGACCGTCTGCGCGATACGGAAGCCGCGCTTGGCCTTGTGCGGGTTGGCCCGGCGGAACAGCCACATGATCGCCAGCATGACGAGGTAGCCGACGATCAGGCCGACCACCGGGGACAGGAACATCGGGATGATGATCTTGTCCAGCACCCCGTTCCAGTGGACCGCCGTACCGCCCGCCAGGGCCGCGCCGACCAGGCCGCCGAACAGGGCGTGCGAGGACGAGGACGGCAGGCCGAAGTACCAGGTGATCAGGTTCCAGGTGATCGCGCCGAGCAGGGCGGCGAAGAGGATGCCCATCCCGTGTGCGCCGGAGGGCGTCTCGATCAGGCCTTCGCTGACCGTCTTGGCGACTCCCGAGCCCAGGAACGCGCCGGCCAGGTTCATGACCGCCGCCATGGCGAGGGCCGCCCGCGGGGTCAGCGCCCGCGTCGACACCGACGTCGCGATCGCGTTCGCCGAGTCGTGGAAGCCGTTGGTGTAGGTGAAGAAGAGCGCGACCAGGATGGTCACGATGAGGGCGAAGGTGTCCATCGACGCCTCAGGACTCCTTGACGGCGATGGTCTCCACCGTGTTCGCCACGTGCTCGAACGCGTCCGCCGCCTCTTCCAGGACGTCCACGATCTGCTTGAGCTTGAGCACCTCGATCGCGTCGTACTTGCCGTTGAAGAGGTGGGCCAGCAGCTTGCGGTGGATCTGGTCGGCCTGGTTCTCGAGGCGGTTGACCTCGATCCAGTACTCGGTCAGGTTGTCCATGGTGCGCAGGTTCGGCATCGCCTCCGCCGTCAGCTCGGCGGCCCGGGCCAGGACCTCGATCTGCTGCTCGACGCCCTTCGGCAGTTCCTCGACGTTGTAGAGGACGACCAGGTCGACGGCCTCCTCCATGAAGTCCATGATGTCGTCGAGGGACCCGGCGAGGGAGTAGATGTCCTCGCGGTCGAACGGCGTGATGAACGAGGAGTTCAGCTGGTGGAAGATCGCGTGCGTGGCGTCGTCACCCGCGTGTTCCGCGGCCCGCATACGCTCTGCGATCTCGGCTCGGGCAGATGCGTCCGCCCCGAGCAGTTCCATCAGGAGTTTCGAGCCGGTGACGATGTTGTCCGCGGAGGCGGCGAACATGTCGTAGAAGCTCGTCTCCCTGGGGGTCAGACGAAAGCGCACGTGGGGTCCTCGGGGTGCTTCGGTTTCGGTCAGGCTGATGCTAGGCGCATCATCCGGCCACGGCTAACGGGCCGCATCCCAGTGTCGCCCATCGGGCACAGTGATCAGCACGGGGGCGTACCAAGGGCTCCCTACCCCACGGAATTGGTTACCATATACCCACCAGGGGTATGTATCCGCAGCTCGTCGGGAGAGGGAGGCCTGTGATGACGACGACCGAGGCCGGCGCCACGCACGGCTACCACAAGCAGAAGGACGAGCACCTCAAGCGGCTGCGCCGGATCGAGGGGCAGATCCGGGGCCTGCAGCGGATGGTCGACGAGGACACGTACTGCATCGACATACTCACCCAGGTCTCCGCCTCCACCAAGGCGCTGCAGTCCTTCGCGCTGCAACTGCTGGAGGAGCATCTGCGGCACTGCGTGGCCGACGCGGCCCTCAAGGGCGGCGACGAGATCGACATGAAGGTGGACGAGGCGACCAAGGCGATCGGCCGCCTGCTCCGGTCCTAGGCCGAGTGCACCTAGTCCTGGCGGTCCTGGTCGTCGCGTTCCTCGGACACCCGCAGCACCTCGTCGATGCTCTCCAGGCTGAGCCGGTCCTCGGCCGCGGAGGCCGCGATGATCAGCTCTCCGCAGAGCTCGATCTCGGCGAGGGCCACATGGTCCTGCACCGCCGTACCGCCGGCCCGAGCCACCCGCCTCACCTCTTCTCCACCGTCACCGACTTCCTAGAGTAGGCAGCGCTCTACACACCGCGCATGGCACGGACGGGCTACTTACCGGGTGGTGCCGGGGACTAGGCCCTGTCGTCAAATTCCCGCCTGCCCCGCGACGCCATGCACGCTCCCCCACTGCCTTAAGGGCGTGGGAGGTGCCCCCACTCGCCGCACCGGGCCCGGGCCCGAGTACAACCAGTACGAGGGCCAGGACCCGGCACTCCCCCAGCCTTCGGCCGGGGGGACCCCCAGAGCACGCACCTGACGCCGCAGGGCCCGCCCTCCGGGCGGACGGTGGGAATTTGACGACAGGACCTAGTTGCCGTTCTCGGCGATCCGGCCCGCGTAGATGTCCGCCGAGCGCGGCAGCCGTACGTCGGCGGGGGCGCCGAAGTCGTACAGGAGGGTCGTCGAGGCGACCGCCACCGGGGTCTTCTGCAGGCCGTTGACGAAGCTGAAGCGCTGCCTGAGCTTGCGGATGCGGCCCTGGTCGTCGAGATACACGTCGAACGGTACTTCGGCCGCGGCGAACCCTTTCGCCGCCGCGGCCAGCGGCGCCCGGTTCTCGGCGGAGGCCTGGCGGGCCGCGCTGCTCAGGTCCGCCGTGCCCCGGTAGTGCCGTACGGCGGTGCCGCCGACCTCGGTCCGGCCGACGTAGGCCGCCGTCCGTGTCCCGCGCAGCACCTCGGCCGCCGCGTACGGGTCGGTCGCGCCGCCGGTGACCAGATTGCCGTCGGACAGCGTGGCGGTGTCCACCCGCACCCACTTGTCGGCGGGCACGCCCGCGCCCCGGTTCTTCATGAACAGGGCGCCGGGGGCGAGGAGTTCGGTGATCGGCTGGTGCTCGGAGGTGCCCGCCGGGTCCTCGGGCAGGACGACGGTGAGCCGGCCGAGCCGGTGCCGGTAGTCGTAGACGCCCTGGCCGCGGATGGTGACCCGGGTGCCGCCCGTGGCCATCTCCATGGAGGTGGTGGCCTTGGACGTGCCCGCGCCGCCCAGGGTGTCGGCGGCCCGGCGCAGGACCGCGACCGGATCGCCTCCGCCCTTGACGTCCTCGGCGGCGGCCCCGAAGCCGGAACAGCCCGTGGCACCCGCCCCGAGGCCGAGCATGATGCCCACCGCGACGACCGTCCTGCCCGCGTTCCTGTGCTGCCGCCGATCCATCGCCTGCCTACCCCCAGCCGGTACGTCCGTCACGGGCCCCCTACACGTCCGGTTAACGACAGGTGGGGGGCGCCGTCACGCGCCGCCGGCGGCGGGGAAAGCCGTACGAGCCCTTTACCGTGCGGCGGGTAACGTTGTCAGCGTGGCGCAGCAGGAGGGGCCGGAGCGCGTCCGGCAGGGGCAGGAGCACCGCACCTCGACGACGGAACAGGGCCGCTTCTGCGTGGCCTGCTGCAGCTGTGGCTGGCGCGGTCCGGCCCGCCGGGCCCGCAGCCAGGCCCGTACGGACGCGGAGGCTCACGCCGCCGAGCTGTGAAGGGCGTCGACGAGCTCGCGGTCGCGGGGCTGGGTGAGGCGGCTGCGGGCCGCGGCGGGGGAGAGCCACAGGATGCGGTCCACCTCGTCGCTCGGGGTGAAGTGCCCGCCGACCGCCTCGGCCGCCCAGTAACGCACCTGCTTCGGGCGGCCGTTGGCGACGTACCGCAGGGTCGGCAGCTCCGCGCCGGGCGCGGCCGTGTACCCGGTCTCCTCCGCGACCTCCCGAAGGGCGCCCGCGAGCGCGTCCTCGCCGCGCTTGAGTTTGCCCTTCGGGTGCGACCAGTCGTCGTACTTGGGCCGGTGGACCAGACAGATCTCCAGGTCGCCGGAGACCGGTGAGCGGCGCCACAGCACGCAGCCCGCCGCCCGCACCAACGTGTCGTTCACACCGCCTCCTCGGGAGAACTCAGGGTGTGCTGACGGTCTGCTTCTGCCAGGCCTGCTGGAAGGCGAACCTGGCGGCCTCCACCTCGTGCCGCTGGTCGGCGTGGAGCACGCCGAGCGCGTACGCCGTCGCCGGGGCGATCCGCGGCGTACGGGCGGCCTGGGCCGCCGCCGCTGCCGCCTCCGAGGCGTCCCGGTGCCGGTTCAGCGCCTGGCCGGCCGTGAGCACGCGCACGTTCACCGGCGCGTTGCCGCCGTGCAGCGCCTCCTGGGCGTACCGGTACAGGCGCAGCAGCAGCCGGACCTGGTGCCAGGGGCCGTCCTGGGGGTGCGGGGACGGGTCCGGGGACAGCCCGTGCACCAGGGCCTCCGCGTTGTACGGGTGGCCCGCGGTGACCAGGGGGAGCCCTGCGATGGCGTCTGTCAGCCGTTCCTCCGCAGCGGCTGCCAGGGGGCGCAGGTCGGTGGTGGGGGCGGTGGGGGTGAGGGGGACCTCGCTGGCGAGTACGGCGACCTTGTCGGCGACGGCGTGAAAGCGGCTGGATCCCAGTGCCTGGAGCGCCGTGGAGTGGGCCCGGGTCCGGGCCAGGGTCAGCTGGCGTTCGAGCAGGGCGCCCGCTTTCGCCGCGCCCACGGTCAGGTTGGCGCGTTCCGGCGTTGGGGCCGCCGGGCCACCGGCCGGGGAAAGCGCCGTCGCGGCCACCTCCACGGAGGCCACCTGGCCCGGGAAGGCCGTCGCCCCCGACAACCGGTGCAGCGCCAGCAACAGCCGTTCCAGGCGGGCCTCGTACGCGTGCTCCAGGCCCAGCGTGCCGGACAGCCAGGCCAGTTCGGGGCGCATCTCCTCGGACCAGTCGGGGTCGAGGAGCGGGCGGAAGGTGTGCAGGCTGCCGCTGATGCGGCGGGCCGAGCGGCGCAGCAGGCGCGCCGCGTCGACGGACTCCTCCGCGCCGCCCTCGCCCGCCGCTGCCGTCGGCCTCGCGGGGGCACCCGCACCGTTGCCGCCGCTCTCGCGGTGCAGGCGCAGGGCGCGGAGGAACTCCGTGGCCTGGGCGCGCAGGTACGCCGCGAGGGCGTCCCCCGTCACCACCTCGGCCGTGGGGTCCGTCGGGTCAAGGTGTTGCTGTGCCACGCCGGCGCCTCCGGGCGTCTATGAGCATCTCCTGGATGTTGCGCAGGGGTTGGCCGTCCGCGTCGGTCGCGTGTCGCGTCCACTCGCCGTCCGGACCGAGGTGCCAGGAGGAGGTCGAATCGGACATACCGGTGTCGAGCAGCCGGTTGAGGGCCGCCCGGTGGGCGGGGTCGACGACCCGCACCAGGGCCTCTATCCGGCGGTCGAGGTTGCGGTGCATCATGTCGGCGCTGCCGATCCACACCTCGGGCTCGCCGCCGTTGCCGAAGGCGAACACGCGGGAGTGCTCCAGGAAGCGGCCGAGGACCGAGCGGACCCGGATGTTCTCGGACAGGCCGGCGACGCCGGGGCGGACCGCGCAGATGCCGCGCACCCAGATGTCCACCGGCACGCCCGCCTGGGACGCGCGGTAGAGGGCGTCGACGACCGCCTCGTCGACCATCGAGTTGACCTTGATGCGGACGAAGGCCGGGCGGCCCGCGCGGTGGTGCTGGACCTCCTTCTCTATCCGCGAGATCAGGCCGTCGCGCAGGGACTTGGGGGCCACCAGCAGGCGGCGGTAGGTCTCTCGGCGGGAGTAGCCCGACAGGCGGTTGAAGAGGTCGGAGAGGTCCGCGCCGACCTGCTGGTCGGCGGTGAGCAGGCCCAGGTCCTCGTACAGGCGCGCCGTCTTCGGGTGGTAGTTGCCCGTGCCGACGTGGCTGTAGCGGCGCAGGGTCTCGCCCTCCTGGCGGACCACCAGGGACAGCTTGCAGTGCGTCTTCAGGCCGACCAGGCCGTAGACGACGTGGCAGCCGGCCTCCTCCAGCTTGCGTGCCCACTTGATGTTGGCGTGCTCGTCGAAGCGGGCCTTGATCTCGACCAGGACGAGGACCTGCTTGCCGGACTCGGCCGCGTCGATGAGCGCGTCGACTATCGGGGAGTCGCCGGAGGTGCGGTACAGGGTCTGCTTGATCGCGAGGACGTCCGGGTCGGCCGCCGCCTGCTCCAGGAAGGCCTGCACGGAGGTGGAGAAGCTGTCGTACGGGTGGTGCAGCAGCACGTCCCGGGTGCGCAGGGCGGCGAAGATGTCCGGCGCGGATGCCGACTCGACCTCGGCGAGGTCGCGGTGGGTGCCGGCGACGAACTTCGGGTACTTCAGCTCGGGCCGGTCGAGGCTGTGGATGCGGAAGAGGCCGGTGAGGTCGAGGGGACCCGGCAGCGGGTACACCTCCGCCTCGCTGATCTTCAGCTCGCGGACCAGCAGGTCCAGCACCTCGCGGTCGATGGACTCCTCGACCTCCAGGCGCACCGGCGGGCCGAAGCGGCGCCGCATGAGCTCCTTCTCCAGGGCCTGGAGCAGGTTCTCGGCGTCGTCCTCCTCGACCTCCAGGTCCTCGTTGCGGGTGAGCCGGAAGGCGTGGTGCTCCAGCACCTCCATGCCCGGGAACAGCTCCTCCAGGTGCGCGGCGATGACGTCTTCGATGGGGACGTACCGGCCGGGGCTGCTCTCCAGGAAGCGGGACAGCAGCGGCGGCACCTTCACGCGGGCGAAGTGCTTGTGGCCGCTGACCGGGTTGCGTACGACGACGGCCAGGTTCAGGGACAGGCCGGAGATGTACGGGAAGGGGTGCGCGGGGTCCACGGCCAGGGGGGTGAGGACCGGGAAGATCTGGTGCCGGAAGAGCGTGAACAGGCGGGCCTGCTCCTTCTCGGCCAGCTCGTTCCAGCGGACCAGGTGGATGCCCTCCTCCGCGAGCGCGGGGGCGACGTCCTCGTGGTAGCAGGCGGCGTGCCGGGCCATGAGCTCGCGCGAGCGGGCCCAGATCATCTCCAGCACCTCGCGCGGCTGCAGCCCGGAGGCGGAGCGCGTGGCCACGCCCGTGGCGATGCGCCGCTTCAGCCCTGCCACCCGGACCATGAAGAACTCGTCCAGGTTGCTGGCGAAGATCGCGAGGAAGTTCGCCCGCTCCAGCAGTGGCGTGTTCGGGTCCTCGGCCAGCTCCAGAACGCGCTCGTTGAAGGCCAGCCAGCTGCGCTCACGGTCGAGGAAACGGCCCTGGGGCAGGGGGGTGCCCTCGGCCTTCGACTCTTCGTACGCGTCCAGGTCCGCGTCGAGGTCGGGTTCGAGGTCGGAGACCGCGCCCTGCGCGACATGCGTGCGGTGCGCGGCTATGGAGCCCACGTCGGGCTGGATGCGCTGGACCTCTGCCTGGGTGTCTGGCTGACTCATGACCCCATTCTTCCGCGCCATGGGCATTACGGGCGCGTCGGAACGTGCGGGCGGGAGCGTCACGGCCCCGTTCCCCGCGGGCCCCTCGGGGGGCGGCGAAGGCTCTGGCACGACGGGCTTCATTGGCCGAGCGTCGCAAGCCCGGCTGAATCATTGGTTACGGCGACATGACGTGCGGGATAGCGCGGGGCGGATCACGGGGGTCCTGGCTGCGTGGGTGAGGCCGAAAGGGGCCGGAATCAGCGGCCCGGCGACGGCGTGGAGTGGCGCGATGGTGCTGCCGCACTGGGGCATGGGCATGCCGGAGCCGGTGCCGCCCTGCTTCGGCGTGGTGACCCGGGGTGATCGTCGGCCACACGTGAGGCATCAGCTTCGCCGCCAGGACCCCGAGGCCCCGGTCAGCAGCGTGCCGACGACCAGCGCGGGCAGCGTACGGCGGGGCAGCAGCCCGGCCGGGAGCCCGGCGAGGGGCGGGCGGTGGTGGGGCCGCTGGCGTGGAAGGTTCCCAGGCCGTTCCGGCGCTTGGCCGTGCCGATCCGGCCCCGGCGAGCTGTATGGCGGCCAAGCCGGTCATCAGGCCGGCGAAAGCCGTACACCTCTCGGCCCATGCCTCCGGCTCGGTACGGAGGGGCGGCCCGTCGGGCTCCCGGTCTGAGCAGGCCCCTGGTCCGGCGGGCGCCCCTGGCTCAGTCGTGGGTCAGGTCTCCGTGCGGTACATCAGGTCCGTCTCGTACGTCGTGAACCCCAGCCGCTCGTACACCGACACCGCCGCCTGGTTGTCGGCGTCTACGTAGAGCATCGCCGTCGGCAGCTGCTGGCCGGCCAGGTGGCGCAGGCCGATCGTGGTGAGGGCCTTGCCGAGCCCACCGCCCTGTTCGCCGGGGCGGACCCCGAGGACGTAGACCTCGCCCAGCCCCTCCTCGGCGTGCACCTTGGTCCAGTGGAAGCCGACCAACTCCCCGCGCCGCTCGGCGAGGAAGAACCCGGCCGGGTCGAACCACGGCTCGGCCTTGCGGTCGTCGAGGTCGCGCTGGGTCAGCGAGCCCTGCTCGGGGTGGTGGGCGAAGGCGGCCGCGTTGACCGCGAGCCAGGCCGCGTCGTCCTTGCCGGGCACGAAGGTGCGCACGCTCACCCCCTCCGGCAGCACCGGGTCGGCCAGCTGCAGACCGGTCAACGGCCGCCGCATCTGGCGCAGTTCACGGAACAGGGTCAGGCCGAGCACCTGGGCGAGATGCCGGGCGGCGGGGTGCCCGCCGTGCGCCCACACCCGAAGCCGCTTGCCGGAGGCGGCGAGCAGCGCCGAGCCGAGCGCCCGGCCGTGCCCGTGCCCGCGGTGCGCGGGGTGTACGACGAGTTCGGCGGCCGGCGCCTCCACCGGATCGGTGTCCTCCAGCTGCGCGTAGCCGACGAGTTCGCCGTCGACCGTCAGCAGCAGATGCGAGACGCCCTCGCGGGCACCACCGCGCAACTGCAGCCGGCCCTGCTCGGACACAGGCTGCTGCCCGTCGACCGCGACAGCCTCGGCGAGCAGGGCCCGCACGGCCTCGGCCAGGTCCGGGGTGAGCGCGGAGCGGGTCTCGATGGAGCGGGCGGGGAAGGGGCGGGCGATGTCGTCGCTGCTCATGCGTAGAGGGTACGGCAGGCGTCCCGTAAAACCTATGTGAATGGCGCTGCGGTTCCGCAAAACCCCTGTGAATTACTCGCAGAGCTCTTTAATTGAGGTCCCATCGGAATTGGCTTTTTCCGGCTCTCGTATCCCGTAATGTTTTCCGTGTCGAAAGCGAAAGGCGCGAATGAGCCTTTTCCATCTTCACTCTGAGCTGGTCAGATGGAGGGTGAGGACGGCCTGGACGAGGCTGGTGATCCGGGTGGTCGAGCACCGCAGTTTGCGGAGGAGCCTCCAGGACTTGAGGGTGGCGATGGCCTGCTCCACGAGGG
>NZ_JBSFIH010000078.1:0-33061 GCF_053597455.1 Streptomyces sp. NPDC001393 | reverse complement strand
CCGTGATCTTGTTTTCCCCCTTTTTGTTGTTTGGCTCGTTTTTCTGGTCTTTGGACTCCGCGTACTGCGCGGGGGTTACCGTGTTGGGGGGGGGGGGGGGGGCCCCCCCCCCCCCCGCCCCGCCGTCATTGTCAGTGGGACCCGATAGCCTGCACAAACACGTGATCGAGGCGATCGGAGGGAGGGGCTCGGTGCGCGTACTGGGGGTGGACCCCGGGCTGACCCGGTGCGGTGTCGGCGTCGTCGAGGGGGTCGCGGGCCGCCCGCTGACCATGCTCGGCGTCGGTGTCGTGCGCACGCCCGCGGACGCCGATCTCAGTCACCGCCTCCTCGCCGTCGAGCAGGGCATAGAGCGGTGGCTGGACGAGTATCGACCCGAGTTCGTCGCCGTCGAGCGCGTCTTCAGCCAGCACAACGTGCGCACCGTGATGGGCACCGCCCAGGCCAGCGCCGTGGCCATGCTGTGCGCCGCCCGGCGCGGCATCCCCGTCGTATTGCACACCCCGAGCGAGGTCAAGGCCGCCGTCACCGGCTCCGGACGTGCCGACAAGGCCCAGGTCGGCGCCATGGTCACCCGGCTGCTCCGGCTCTCGGCGCCACCGAAGCCCGCCGACGCCGCCGACGCCCTCGCGCTCGCCATCTGCCACATCTGGCGCGCCCCCGCGCAGAACCGGCTCCAGCAGGCGGTCGCCCGCCACACAGTCCACGCAACGAAAGGCCGTACGGCATGATCGCCTTCGTCAGCGGCACGGTTGCCGCGCTCGCCCCCGACGCCGCGGTCGTGGAGGTCGGCGGCGTCGGCATGGCCGTACAGTGCACGCCGAACACGCTGTCCACGCTCCGCATGGGCCGGCCCGCCAAGCTGCACACCTCCCTCGTCGTCCGCGAGGACTCGCTGACCCTGTACGGCTTCGCCGACGACGACGAGCGCCAGGTCTTCGAGCTGCTCCAGACCGCGAGCGGCGTCGGCCCCCGCCTGGCCCAGGCCATGCTCGCCGTGCACACCCCGGACGCGCTGCGCCGCGCCGTCGCCACCGGTGACGAGAAGGCCCTCACCGCCGTCCCCGGCATCGGCAAGAAGGGCGCGCAGAAGCTGCTGCTGGAGCTCAAGGACCGGCTCGGCGAGCCCGTCGGCGCCCCCGCGGTCGGCGCTCCGGTCACCCAGGGCTGGCGCGACCAGCTGCACGCGGCCCTCATCGGCCTCGGCTACGCCACCCGCGAGGCCGACGAGGCCGTTGCCGCGGTGGCTCCCCAGGCCGAGGCCGCGGGCGGCACCCCGCAGGTCGGACAGCTGCTGAAGGCCGCCCTGCAGACCCTGAACCGCGCCCGCTGACCCCACGACGATCGAGGCACATGCACATGAACTGGGACGACTCGACCGACACCCCCGCCCCCGAGCGGCTCGTCGGTGCGTCCGCGGACCGGGAGGACCAGGCCGTCGAGGCCGCGCTGCGCCCCAAGGACCTCGGCGAGTTCATCGGCCAGGAGAAGGTCCGCGAACAGCTCGACCTCGTCCTGCGGGCCGCACGCGCGCGGGGCGCCACCGCCGACCATGTGCTGCTCTCCGGCGCGCCCGGCCTCGGCAAGACCACCCTGTCGATGATCATCGCCGCCGAGATGGGCGCCCCCATCCGTATCACCTCCGGCCCCGCCATCCAGCACGCCGGTGACCTCGCCGCGATCCTCTCCTCCCTCCAGGAGGGCGAGGTCCTCTTCCTCGACGAGATCCACCGCATGTCCCGGCCCGCCGAGGAGATGCTGTACATGGCCATGGAGGACTTCCGCGTCGACGTCATCGTCGGCAAGGGCCCCGGCGCCACCGCGATCCCGCTGGAGCTGCCGCCGTTCACCCTGGTCGGCGCCACCACGCGCGCGGGGCTGCTGCCGCCCCCGCTGCGCGACCGCTTCGGCTTCACCGCGCACATGGAGTTCTACGAGCCGCACGAGCTGGAGCGGGTCGTGCACCGCTCGGCGAGCCTGCTGGACGTGGAGATCGAGCCGGACGGCGCCGCCGAGATCGCCGGCCGCTCCCGGGGCACGCCCCGCATCGCCAACCGCCTGCTGCGCCGCGTCCGCGACTATGCGCAGGTCAAGGCAGACGGCGTGATCACCCGCGAGATCGCCGCGGCGGCCCTCGCCGTCTACGAGGTCGACGCGCGCGGTCTCGACCGCCTCGACCGCGCCGTCCTGAAGGCCCTGCTGAAGCTCTTCGGCGGCGGCCCGGTCGGCCTGTCCACGCTCGCCGTCGCGGTGGGGGAGGAGCGGGAGACCGTCGAGGAGGTCGCCGAACCGTTCCTCGTCCGGGAGGGACTGCTGGCCCGTACTCCGCGCGGCCGGGTCGCCACGCCGGCCGCCTGGGCACACCTCGGTCTGACCCCGGCGCCCTCGGCGAGCGGGGGGACGACCGGGGGAAACGGACAACAGGACCTGTTCGGCGGCTGACGGCGCGATGATGTTCCGGGACGGCGAGGCCATTGGCCCGGGCAGGAACTCAGGTGCCATGCTGAGCGTTGTTCCATGCACGCGGACTCGCTTAGACTCCGCCGATGCCGCCCTTGCGGGCGGCGCCGACCCACACCCCCATCAACAGGCCGCTCTCCGTCGCGGTCGCGCGAAGGAAACCCCGTCCCGTGAATGCCTTTACCCTTCTCCCCTTCATCGTGCTCATCGCGGCCATGTTCCTCATGACGCGCTCGGCCAAGAAGAAGCAGCAGCAGGCTGCCAACATGCGGAACGAGATGCAGCCCGGCTCCGGTGTCCGCACGATCGGGGGGATGTACGCGACGGTCAAGGAGGTCAACGAGGACACGGTCCTCCTCGACGCCGGCCCGGGCGTTGAGCTCCTCTTCGCCAAGAACGCGATCGGCGCCGTCCTCACCGACGACGAGTACAACCGCATCGTCCACGGCATCGAGCACGACCTGAAGTCCGACGCCGACATCGTCCCGGACGACGCCTCCTCCCTCACCGAGACCGACGAGTCCGACTCGCCCGCTGCCGCCGCCTCCGACGACAAGGCCGTCGACCTCGGTAAGAAGGACGCCGACGAGGACGGCACCGACACGGCCGAGGCCGCCGAGGCCAAGGCGGACGACGAGCCGAAGAAGACCGACGGCGACTCCGACGCGAAGTAGTCACGCCCCGGTGGTGCGCTGCGCGGCATAATCACGCCCCGCGCACCACCGGGCGTCTGTTTCGCGTACGGAACAGCCCGACACCATGTCATGGCCGACCGCGCCGACCGCGTGGGGCGGCCCGAGAGGGAGTACGAGAAGGTGGCAGCACCGAAGAGGGGCCGGAGCGCGAGTGCCCAGAGCAAGCCAGGGCGCTCGCTGGCCCTCATCCTGATCGCCATCGTGGCGCTCACCGGAGGCATGTTCCTCTCCGGGAACAAGACTCCGCGTCTCGGCATCGACCTCGCCGGTGGCACGAGCATCACGCTCAAGGCGAAGGCCGACCAGGGGTCCGCGGTCAACAAGGCCAACATGGACACCGCGGTCGACATCATGAACCGCCGTGTCAACGGCCTCGGCGTCTCCGAGGCGGAGGTGCAGACCCAGGGGACCGACAACATCATCGTCAACATCCCCAAGGGCACCAACTCCAAGGAAGCGCAAGCGCAGGTCGGCACCACCGCCAAGCTGTACTTCCGCCCGGTCCTGGCCAGCGGGCCCAGCGTCGGCGCCACGCAGAGCCCGTCGCCGAGCGCCACCCCGAGCGGCAGCTCCAAGCCGAGCACGAGCCCGTCCGCCTCTTCCTCCTCCCAGCAGAAGGCGTCGTCCTCCTCCGGGTCCTCCACCGTGTCCCCCAGGGCCTCGGCGACCTCCCAGGGCCGCGCCGTCAGCGACGCGCTGAAGGCCGGCTCCACCCCCACGCCGAGCTCGTCCGCCTCCGGCAGCACCAAGCCGTCGGCCACCCCCTCGGCCACCCCGTCGGCCTCCTCCAGCGCCGCCACCGCCGCCGCCAAGCTCCAGGCGCAGTACGCCGCCCTGGACTGCACCAAGCCCGCCGAGCGGGCCAAGGTCGGAGGCGCCGCCAAGCCCGGCGAGCCCACCATCGCCTGCGGCCAGATCAGGAAGGTCTGGTACAAGTACATCCTCGGCCCGGTCGCCGTCGACGGCACCGAGGTGAAGAAGGCGCAGGCCGTCTTCGACACCCAGGGCGCCTCCGGCTGGCAGGTCCAGATGACCTTCAGCAACAGCGGCGCCAAGAAGTTCGCCGACATCACCGGCGAGCTGGCGAAGAACCAGCAGCCGCAGAACGAGTTCGCCATCGTCCTGGACGGCGACGTCGTCTCCAGCCCGTACGTGCAGCAGGCCATCACCGGCGGCCAGGCCGAGATCTCCGGCAGCTTCACCCAGCAGGACGCCCAGAGCCTCGCCAACATGCTGTCCTACGGCGCCCTGCCGCTCTCCTTCCAGGAGCAGTCCGTGACCACCGTCACCGCCGCGCTCGGCGGTGAGCAGCTGCACGCCGGTCTGCTGGCCGGCGCGATCGGCCTCGCCCTGGTCGTGATCTACCTGGTCGCCTACTACCGCGGCCTGTCGGTCGTCGCCATGGCCTCCCTGGTCGTCTCGGCGATCCTCACCTACGTGATCATGTCGCTGCTCGGCCCGGCCATCGGCTTCGCGCTGAACCTGCCGGCCGTCTGCGGTGCCATCGTCGCCATCGGTATCACCGCGGACTCGTTCATCGTGTACTTCGAGCGCATCCGGGACGAGATCCGCGAGGGCCGCTCGCTGCGCCCCGCCGTCGAGCGGGCCTGGCCGCGCGCCCGGCGCACCGTCCTCGTCTCCGACTTCGTGTCGTTCCTGGCCGCCGCCGTCCTGTTCATCGTGACCGTCGGCAAGGTCCAGGGCTTCGCGTTCACGCTCGGCCTGACCACCCTGCTCGACGTCGTCGTCGTCTTCCTGTTCACCAAGCCGCTGATGACGCTCCTCGCCCGCCGCAAGTTCTTCGCGAACGGCCACAAGTGGTCCGGCCTCGACCCGCAGAGCCTGGGTGCCAAGCCACCGCTGCGCCGCACCCGCCGTCCCGCCGGTCCCGCCGCCGGCCCTGTCGACCCGAAGGAGGCCTGAGCGATGTCGAAACTCGGCAACCTCGGCGCTCGACTGCACCGCGGCGAGATCTCGTACGACTTCGTCGGCAAGCGCAAGATCTGGTACGGCGTCTCCATCCTGATCACCATCACGGCCATCGTCGGCCTGGCGGTGCGCGGGCTGAACATGGGCATCGAGTTCAAGGGCGGCGCGGTCTTCACCACGCCGACCCACATGAGCACCTCGGTGACCCAGGCGGAGGGCTACGCCAAGGACGCCTCCGGCCATGAGGCGATCGTGCAGAAGCTCGGCAACGGCAGCCTGCGCATCCAGATCGCCGGCATCGACACCGGCCAGTCCGACAAGATCAAGCAGGACCTGGCCAAGGACCTGAACCTCAACCCCGAGAAGCTCGCCGCCGACCTGGTCGGACCGAGCTGGGGCCAGCAGATCGCCAACAAGGCCTGGGAGGGCCTGGCGATCTTCATGGTCCTCGTCGTGATCTACCTGGCCATCGCCTTCGAGTGGCGCATGGCCGTCGCGGCCCTGGTCGCGCTGATCCACGACATCACGATCACGACCGGTATCTACGCCCTCGTCGGTTTCGAGGTCACGCCCGGTACGGTCATCGGTCTGCTGACGATCCTCGGTTACTCGCTCTACGACACGGTCGTCGTGTTCGACAGCCTCAAGGAGCAGACGAAGGACATCACCAAGCAGACCCGCTTCACCTACAGCGACATCGCCAACCGGTCGATCAACGGCACCCTCGTCCGCTCCATCAACACCACGGTCGTCGCCCTGCTGCCGGTCGCGGGCCTGCTGTTCATCGGCGGTGGCTTCCTCGGCGCCGGCACGCTGAACGACATCTCGCTGTCGCTGTTCGTCGGCCTCGCGGCCGGTGCCTACTCGTCGATCTTCATCGCCACGCCGCTGGTCGCGGACCTCAAGGAGCGCGAGCCGGCGATGAAGGCCCTGACCAAGCGGGTCATGGCCAAGCGTGCCCAGGCCGCCGCCGAGGAGGACCTCGCCGCGGACCGCGCCGCCGACGACGACGATGCAGCCCCTGCCGTCGTGGGCCCCCGCAACCAGCCCGCGTCCCGCAGCCGGGGCCGCGGCCGACCTTCCGGGAAGCGCCGATGACCGAGATCAGGGAACTGCTGCTCAGCCGGATCCGGGATGTCGCCGACTATCCGGAGCCGGGGGTGATGTTCAAGGACATCACCCCGCTCCTGGCGGACCCGGCGGCCTTCACCGCGCTCACCGACGCACTGGCCGAGATCGCCGCCGACACCGGCGCGACCAAGGTCGTCGGCCTGGAGGCCCGCGGATTCATCCTGGGCGCCCCGGTCGCCGTGCGCGCGGGCCTCGGCTTCATCCCGGTCCGCAAGGCGGGCAAGCTGCCCGGAGCGACGCTGCGCCAGGCGTACGACCTGGAGTACGGCTCGGCCGAGATCGAGGTGCACGCGGAGGACCTGGCGGCCGGCGACCGCGTCCTGATCGTGGACGACGTCCTCGCCACGGGCGGTACGGCCGAGGCCGCGATCCAGCTCATCCAGCGGGCCGGCGCCGAGGTCTCGGGCCTGGCGGTGCTGATGGAACTGGGCTTCCTGGGCGGCCGCGTCCGACTGGAGCCGGCGCTGAGCGGCGCCCCGCTGGAGGCCCTGCTCCAGATCTGACCGTCCGCACCGCACAAAGCGGCCTCGGCTTCGCCGTAGGCCGCTTTGTGTTTCCCACACGCCAAGAGGGGCTGAGTCACCCGGGGTCACCCGCACATGGCGACGAAAGCCACACGGAATCCGGCCCAAGGCGAAGCCGGGGGCCACCACCAGGACACCCCCCGCAGGCCCCCGCATCACCCGGAATCCACGTCCCGGAATCCGGCGGAAGCCCCCCGCGTTTGCAGAGGTGGACGGTCCTCACTTCCGCCTGAAGGCGATGACCAGCCGCAGGATCGCTACCATGGGGTCTCCGGAGCCTGACCGGGGGACCCGGATCGCGCACGAGGAGCCCTCTTGCCAGACGAGGCCCAGCACCTGACCGCCGCAAAGCCCGAGTCCGCCTCGGCCGCCGCGGCGAAGCCCGCGCCGCACGTGTCCAACGCGAAGAACGACACCCGCGGGCCGATCGAGCACGCCCAGTCCGCGCCCGTCGAGAAGGCTGCCGAGGCCTCGCGTCCCAAGCCGGCCCCGCCCGAGCGCCCGGTCCAGCCGCCCGTGGTGCGCCCGCCCGTCGTCCAGCCCGGCCGCACCGGCTCCTCCAACCGCGTGCGCGCCCGCCTGGCCCGCCTCGGCGTGCAGCGTGCGAACCCCTACAACCCGGTTCTCGAGCCGCTGCTGCGGATAGTGCGCAGCAATGATCCGAAGATCGAGAACTCGACTCTGCGGCAGATCGAGCGCGCCTACCAGGTCGCCGAGCGCTGGCACCGCGGCCAGAAGCGCAAGAGCGGCGACCCGTACATCACGCACCCGCTCGCCGTCACCACCATCCTCGCCGAGCTGGGCATGGACCCGGCCACGCTCATGGCGGGTCTGCTGCACGACACCGTCGAGGACACCGAGTACGGCCTCGACCAGCTGCGCCGCGACTTCGGCGACACCGTCGCCCTGCTCGTCGACGGCGTCACCAAGCTGGACAAGGTCAAGTTCGGCGAGGCCGCGCAGGCCGAGACCGTGCGCAAGATGGTCGTGGCGATGGCCAAGGACCCGCGTGTCCTGGTCATCAAGCTCGCCGACCGCCTGCACAACATGCGCACCATGCGCTACCTGAAGCGCGAGAAGCAGGAGAAGAAGGCGCGCGAGACGCTGGAGATCTACGCGCCGCTCGCCCACCGGCTCGGCATGAACACCATCAAGTGGGAGCTGGAGGACCTCGCGTTCGCGATCCTCTACCCCAAGATGTACGACGAGATCGTCCGGCTCGTCGCCGAGCGCGCGCCCAAGCGGGACGAATACCTCGCCATAGTGACCGACGAGGTCCAGGCCGACCTCCGGGCCGCCCGCATCAAGGCGACCGTCACCGGGCGCCCGAAGCACTACTACAGCGTCTACCAGAAGATGATCGTGCGGGGCCGCGACTTCGCCGAGATCTACGACCTGGTGGGCATCCGTGTCCTGGTCGACACGGTCCGTGACTGTTACGCCGCCCTCGGCACCGTGCACGCGCGATGGAACCCGGTCCCCGGCCGGTTCAAGGACTACATCGCGATGCCCAAGTTCAACATGTACCAGTCGCTGCACACGACGGTCATCGGACCCAACGGCAAGCCGGTCGAACTGCAGATCCGCACCTTCGACATGCACCGCCGCGCCGAGTACGGCATCGCCGCGCACTGGAAGTACAAGCAGGAGGCCGTCGCCGGCGCCTCCAAGGTGCGTACGGACGTGCCCAAGGCCTCCGGCAAGGACAAGGACGCCATCAACGACATGGCGTGGCTGCGGCAGTTGCTGGACTGGCAGAAGGAGACGGAGGACCCGGGCGAGTTCCTGGAGTCCCTGCGCTTCGACCTGTCCCGCAACGAGGTCTTCGTGTTCACCCCCAAGGGCGACGTCATCGCCCTGCCCGCGGGGGCCACCCCCGTCGACTTCGCCTACGCCGTCCACACCGAGGTCGGCCACCGCACCATAGGGGCGCGGGTCAACGGCCGGCTCGTACCGCTCGAATCCACCCTGGACAACGGCGACCTGGTGGAGGTCTTCACCTCCAAGGCGCCCGGCGCCGGACCGTCCCGCGACTGGCTCGGCTTCGTCAAGTCGCCCCGGGCGCGCAACAAGATCCGGGCCTGGTTCTCCAAGGAGCGCCGGGACGAGGCGATCGAGCAGGGCAAGGACGCGATCGTCCGGGCGATGCGCAAGCAGAACCTGCCGATCCAGCGCATCCTCACCGGGGACTCCCTCGTCACGCTCGCGCACGAGATGCGCTACTCGGACATCTCGGCGTTGTACGCGGCGATCGGCGAGGGCCATGTCTCCGCCCAGCACATCGTGCAGAAGCTCGTACAGGCCCTCGGCGGCGAGGAGGCGGCCACCGAGGAGATCGACGAGGCGGTCCCGCCGTCCCGCAGCCGGGGCCGCAAGCGCCGCTCCAGCGCCGACCCTGGTGTCGTCGTCAAGGGCGTCGACGACGTGTGGGTCAAGCTGGCCCGCTGCTGCACGCCCGTGCCCGGCGATCCGATCATCGGGTTCGTCACCCGGGGCAGCGGCGTATCGGTTCACCGCAGCGACTGCCTCAACGTCGAGTCGCTGTCCCGGGAGCCGGAGCGGATCCTCGACGTCGAGTGGGCGCCGACCCAGTCCTCGGTCTTCCTGGTCGCCATCCAGGTCGAGGCGCTGGACCGTTCCCGCCTGCTGTCGGACGTCACCCGCGTCCTGTCCGACCAGCACGTCAACATCCTCTCGGCGGCCGTCCAGACCTCCCGCGACCGGGTGGCCACCTCCCGGTTCACCTTCGAGATGGGCGACCCGAAGCACCTCGGCCACGTCCTGAAGGCCGTACGGGGTGTGGAGGGCGTGTACGACGTCTACCGCGTGACGTCCGGACGCTCGCGGTCGTAAGCAGCCGTGTGAGGCGAGTCGCCGGCAGCCCATGGACAAGGCCCCGTACGCGCCGTACGGGGCCTTTCACCTGCGTACCGGGGGATCAGCCGCCGAACTCCTGCAGGCCCTTCAGAGCCTGGTCCAGGAGCGCCTGGCGGCCCTCCAGCTCGCGCTCCAGCTTGTCGGCCTTGGAGCTGTTGCCCTGGGCGCGGGCCTGCTCGATCTGCGCCTTCAGCTTGTCGACGGCCGCCTGCAGCTGACCGGTCAGACCCTCGGCACGCGCGCGTGCCTCCGGGTTCGTCCGGCGCCACTCGGCCTCCTCGGCCTCCTGGATCGCCCGCTCGACCGCGTGCATCCGGCCCTCGACCTTCGGACGCGCGTCCCGCGGGACATGGCCGATGGCCTCCCAGCGCTCGTTGATCGAGCGGAAGGCGGCCCGCGCGGACTTCAGGTCGCCGATCGGCAGGAGCTTCTCGGCCTCCTCGGCCAGCTCCTCCTTCAGCTTCAGGTTCTCGGTCTGCTCCGCGTCCCGCTCGGCGAACACCGAGCTGCGGGCGGCGAAGAACACGTCCTGGGCGCTGCGGAAGCGGTTCCACAGGTCGTCCTCGTGCTCACGCTGGGCACGGCCCGCGGCCTTCCACTGCGCCATCAGGTCGCGGTAGTGGGCCGCCGTCGGACCCCAGTCCGTCGAACCGGACAGCGCCTCGGCTTCGGCGACCAGCCGCTCCTTGGTCCGGCGGGCCTCCTCGCGCTGCGCGTCCAGCTGCGCGAAGTGCGCCTTGCGCCGCTTGGAGAACGCCGACCGGGCGTGCGAGAAGCGATGCCACAGCTCGTCGTCCGACTTGCGGTCCAGACGCGGCAGACCCTTCCAGGTGTCCACCAGCGCCCGCAGCCGCTCGCCGGCCGCCCGCCACTGGTCGGACTGCGCCAGCTGCTCCGCCTCGGCGACCAGGTCCTCCTTGGCCTTGCGGGCCTCGTCGGACTGCTTGGCCCGCTGCTGCTTGCGCTCCTCACGGCGGGCCTCGACGGTCTCCACCAGCTTGTCCAGCCGCTCCCTGAGCGCGTCCAGATCGCCGACCGCGTGATGCGCGTCGACCTGCTCGCGCAGGTGGCCGATCGCGGCCATGGCGTCCTTCGCCGACAGGTCGGTGGTCCGCACTCGCTTCTCGAGGAGGCCGATCTCGACAACCAGGCCCTCGTACTTGCGCTCGAAGTAGGCCAGCGCCTCCTCGGGGGAGCCGGCCGCCCAGGAACCGACGACCTTCTCGCCGTCGGCCGTACGCACGTACACGGTCCCCGTCTCGTCGACGCGGCCCCACGGGTCGCTGCTCACAGCGCCTCCTCCACATGATGCCTGCGGGGGGCCTCAGCACCCCCGGGCATCGTCCACAGTTTCGTCACGGCCAACATAGGCGACCAGCGGGTTGCCTGTCCGCATCCAGCGCGACCGAAATTCCGCAGATGGCCGTCTTGGTCTTCGCGACGGCGTCAGGACTTCGTCACCGTCGCCCTGTTGATCACCACGGTCGCGTTCGGAGCGGTGTTCTGCGTGGTCGGGTCGGCCGGCTGGGCGCCCGCGGCGGCGATCTTCTGCAGCACCTTCATGCCCGCGTCCGACACCGTGCCGAACGGCGTGTAGCTGGGCGGCAGCGGGCTGTTCTTGTAGACCAGGAAGAACTGGCTGCCGCCGGTGTGCTTCTGACCGGTGTTGGCCATCGCCACCGTGCCCGCCGGGTACGTGTTGCCCTTCAGGCTCGTGTCCTTCAGGTTCTCGTCCGGGAGCGTGTAGCCCGGCCCGCCCATGCCGGTGCCCTGCGGGTCGCCGCACTGGAGCACGAAGATACCGTCCGTGGTCAGACGGTGGCACTTGGTGTGGTCGAAGAAGCCTTGACCCGCAAGGAAGTTGAACGAGTTCACGGTGTGCGGGGCGGCGGCCGTCTTCAGCGCGATGTCGATGTCACCGCACGTCGTGGCGAGCTTCATCGTGTACTTCGCCGACGTGTCGATCGTCATCGCCGGCTCCTTCTTCCAGCTCAGCTTCTTCGCCGAGCCGGCCGCCGGCTTCGCGCACGGGTCCGGGGCCTTGCTGGTGGGCGTGGCGCTGGGCGTGACGTCGGCGGCGGTGTTGGTCTTCTTGTCGTCGCCCTTCAGCACTCCGGTCGTGTACAGCGCGACACTCCCGATCACGACCACGCCGAGTACCGACGCGATCACGGAGTTGCGCACGCGGGCCTTGCGGCGCGCCTGCGTGCGCCGCTGCTGCTGCCGCAAGAACTTCTCCCGGGCGAGCTGACGCCGCCGCTGCTCCTGGCTGACCACCGGGTTCTCTCCTCATGCGTGTCGTGTGTCGACCGGTACGCGTGCGTGCCCGTGAGCCGACCGTTGCGTGTAGCCCCGTACCGTATATGGGTTCGCTGAGGAAACGGCAGCGCCGGTAGGCTCTGGACCACAGCTTGTGGCCACCCGTATCGACACAACGAAGGACGATCGTGCTCATTGCCGGGTTCCCCGCCGGGGCCTGGGGGACGAACTGTTATCTCGTCGCCCCCGCCGCCGGTGAGGAGTGCGTGATCATCGACCCCGGCCACCAGGCCGCCGAAGGCGTCGAGGAAGCACTGAAGAAGCATCGGCTCAAGCCCGTCGCCGTCGTCCTCACCCACGGGCACATCGATCACGTGGCCTCGGTCGTCCCGGTCTGCGGCGCGCACGACGTGCCGGCCTGGATCCACCCCGAGGACCGGTACATGATGAGCGACCCCGAGAAGGCGCTCGGCCGGTCCATCGGGATGCCGCTGCTGGGCGAGCTGACCGTGGGGGAGCCGGACGACGTCCGCGAGCTGACCAACGGCACCACCCTCGAACTGGCCGGTCTGGAGTTCTCCGTCGCGCACGCGCCGGGCCATACCAAGGGGTCGGTGACCTTCCGGATGCCCGAGACCGCCGACATCCCGTCGGTGTTCTTCTCCGGGGATCTGCTGTTCGCCGGCTCCATCGGACGCACCGACCTGCCGGGCGGATCCATGGAGGACATGCTCGAGTCGCTGGCCCGCGTGTGCCTGCCGCTCGACGACTCCACCGTGGTGCTGTCCGGCCACGGCCCCCAGACGACCATCGGCCAGGAGCGCGCCACCAACCCCTATCTGCGACAGGTGGCGGCCGGCCAGGGAGCATCCCCGGCTCCCCGACGAGGAATGTGACGAGAGATTTCCGTGAGCACTTTCAAGGCCCCCAAGGGCACCTACGACCTGCTGCCGCCGGACAGCGCCAAGTTCCTGGCCGTCCGCGAGGCGATCGCCGCGCCGCTCAGGAGCTCCGGCTACGGCTACATCGAGACGCCCGGTTTCGAGAGCGTGGAGCTGTTCGCGCGCGGTGTCGGTGAGTCCACCGACATCGTCACGAAGGAGATGTACGTCTTCGAGACCAAGGGCGGCGACAAGCTGGCCCTGCGCCCGGAGACGACCGCGCCCGTGCTGCGCGCGGTCCTGGAGGCCAACCTGTACAAGACGGGCAACCTCCCGGTGAAGGTCTGGTACTCGGGCTCGCAGTACCGCTACGAGCGCCCGCAGAAGGGCCGCTACCGGCACTTCTCCCAGGTCGGCGCCGAGGCGATCGGCGCGGAGGACCCGGCCCTCGACGCCGAGCTGATCATCCTGGCCGACCAGGCGTACCGCTCGCTGGGCCTGCGTGACTTCCGCATCCTGCTGAACAGCCTCGGCGACAAGGAGTGCCGTCCGGTGTACCGGGCCGCGCTCCAGGAGTTCCTGCTCGGCCTCGACCTGGACGAGGACACGCGCCGCCGCGTCGACATCAACCCGCTCCGGGTCCTCGACGACAAGCGCGAGTCGGTGCAGAAGCAGCTGACCGGCGCGCCCCTCCTGCGCGACTACCTGTGCGACGCCTGCAAGGCGTACCACGAGGAGGTCCGCGAGCTGATCACCGTGGCGGGCGTCTCCTTCGAGGACGACCCGAAGCTGGTGCGCGGCCTGGACTACTACACCCGCACCACCTTCGAGTTCGTGCACGACGGCCTCGGATCGCAGTCCGCGGTGGGCGGCGGCGGCCGCTACGACGGCCTGTCCGAGATGATCGGCGGCCCCTCGCTGCCGTCGGTCGGCTGGGCCCTCGGCGTCGACCGCACGGTCCTCGCCCTGGAGGCGGAGGGCGTGGAGCTGGACCTCCCGTCCACGACGTCGGTGTACGCCGTCCCGCTCGGTGAGGAGGCCCGCCGGGTGCTGTTCGCGAAGGTCACCGAGCTGCGCAAGGTCGGCATCTCGGCGGACTTCAGTTACGGCGGCAAGGGCCTGAAGGGCGCCATGAAGAACGCCAACCGCAGCGGCGCCCGCTACGCCCTCGTGGCCGGCGAGCGCGACCTCGCCGAGGGCGTCGTCCAGCTCAAGGACATGGAGTCCGGCGAGCAGTCGGCGATCGGTGTCAACGAGATCGTGGCGGAACTGGAGGCGCGGCTCGGCTGAGTCGAGCGATGAGAGGGCGCCGGGCGTTCCCGGCGCCCTCTCACTGTTCCAGCAGTCTGCCTGCGCCTCCAGGCCGACCAGGCGGATGATCTTCTCGGGGCTGCGCGGGCGAAGCGCCGTACCGTCTCGCCCCACCGTCAACTCCGCGGTCGTCGATTCGCCCTGCCAGATGATTCCCACACGGGATCCCCACGCGCGCGTGCCCGTCGCCGGGTCCGCGCCGAGGGCGGACACCTCACCCCGTCCCGTGACCGGTTGCCCTGAAGGATCTCCACCGTGGTGCAGCCCCCGGACGTCCACCGCGAGTTCGTTCGCGTGTGCTGTCATGGCCACGAGCATCGGCCGGAACCGAGCGCTCCGTGACCACCGTGCGTACCTCCTTATGTCGTTCGAACGGTGGACACACGCCTGCGTGCGGCACAATGAGCCGTGCCGGAAGATGGTCCAACTCTCAAGTGACGGAATCGGCGTGATGAGCAAGACGACAGTCAACGACGTCTCCACGGAGTCGGGTCCCGAGCGTGCCGCCGACACCGCGCGCACGGTGGGCGGCAGCCGTGCCTTCGCCCTGCTGCTGGTGATCACCGGCGCGGCCGGACTGCTGGCCGCCTGGGTCATCACGCTCGACAAGAACAAGATCCTCGAGGCGAAGCTCGCCGGGAAGACGTTCACGCCGGGCTGCAGCGTCAACCCGATCGTGTCCTGCGGCAGCGTGATGGAGAGCAAGCAGGCGGCGGCCTTCGGCTTCCCGAACCCCTGGCTCGGCCTGGTCTGCTACGGCATCGTGATCTGCGTCGGCATGAGCCTGCTGGGCCGCGCCCGGTTCCCGCGCTGGTACTGGCTGACGTTCAACTTCGGCACGCTCTTCGGCGTCTGCTTCGTCACCTGGCTGCAGTTCCAGTCGCTGTACCGGATCAACGCGCTGTGCCTGTGGTGCTCCCTGGCGTGGGTCGCGACGATCACCATGTTCTGGTACGTGACCTCGTTCAACGTCCGCAACGACTTCCTGCCGGCCCCGCGCTGGCTGAAGTCCTTCTTCGGCGAGTTCACCTGGGTCGTGCCGGTCACGCACTGCGGCATCATCGCCATGCTGATCCTGACCCGCTGGGGCAGTCAGCTCTGGGCCTGACCCCGGGCCGCACGGCATTGTCAGTGCCGTGTCTTAGGGTTTCAGCGTGGAACCCGACCTGTTCACCGCCGCAGCAGAAGAACGCCAGGAGAAGGACCCGGCAGCGAGCCCCCTGGCGGTGCGGATGCGCCCGCGCAGCCTCGACGAGGTCGTGGGCCAGCAGCATCTGCTGAAGCCCGGCTCTCCCCTGCGCCGACTGGTCGGGGAGGGCTCCGGCGGCCCGGCCGGACCGTCCTCGGTGATCCTCTGGGGCCCGCCCGGCACCGGCAAGACCACCCTGGCGTACGTCGTCTCCAAGGCGACGAACAAGCGGTTCGTGGAGCTGTCCGCGATCACCGCGGGCGTCAAGGAGGTCCGCGCGGTCATCGACGGCGCCCGCCGTGCCACCGGCGGCTTCGGCAAGGAGACCGTCCTCTTCCTGGACGAGATCCACCGCTTCAGCAAGGCCCAGCAGGACTCCCTGCTCCCGGCGGTCGAGAACCGCTGGGTGACCCTGATCGCGGCCACCACGGAGAACCCGTACTTCTCGGTGATCTCGCCCCTGCTCTCCCGTTCGCTCCTGCTGACCCTCGAACCGCTCACCGACGCCGACATCCGCGGCCTGCTGAGGCGCGCCCTGACCGACGAGCGCGGCCTGAAGGACGCCGTCGGCCTCCCCGGGGACACCGAGGAGCACCTGCTGCGCATCGCCGGCGGCGACGCCCGCCGGGCCCTGACCGCCCTGGAGGCCGCCGCCGGAGCCGCCCTGGACAAGGGCGAGAGCGAGATCGGCCTCGAGACACTGGAGCAGACGGTCGACCGGGCGGCGGTGAAGTACGACCGCGACGGCGACCAGCACTACGACGTCGCCAGCGCCCTCATCAAGTCCATCAGGGGCTCCGACGTCGACGCGGCCCTGCACTACCTGGCCCGCATGATCGAAGCCGGCGAGGACCCCCGCTTCATCGCCCGCAGGCTGATGATCTCGGCGAGTGAGGACATCGGGCTGGCCGACCCCAACGCCCTCCCCATAGCCGTCGCCGCCGCCCAGGCAGTCGCGATGATCGGCTTCCCCGAGGCCGCCCTCACCCTCAGCCACGCCACCATCGCCCTCGCGCTGGCCCCCAAGTCCAACTCGGCGACCACCGCCATCGGCGCCGCCCTGGAGGACGTACGCAAGGGCCTGGCCGGACCGGTCCCGCCCCACCTGCGCGACGGGCACTACAAGGGCGCCGCCAAACTCGGCCACGCCCAGGGATACGTCTACCCGCACGACCTGCCGGAGGGCATCGCCCGGCAGCAGTACGCCCCGGACGCCCTGAAGGACCGCGAGTACTACACCCCGACCCGGCACGGCACCGAGGCGCGGTACGCGGACGCGGTGGAGTGGACCCGGGGGCACCTCGGTCGCAGGCGGTCGTGAGCGCCCTGTAGACTTGCCCGAAGCGCCGAGTCCCGCGCAGTCAGAGCGGGACACCCGGCCGGAGTCCGGCCCCTGAGGCCAGTCCTCGGGAAAACGGACTCCAGGAGCGTCGCGCACCGTCGAACGGTGTCGCGGGCAGCCCACCACCACCCGGAGCTCGGGGACGGTCGGTGGGCCACTCGCGTGCTGCACGTATGTGCCCAGACCAGGGAAGCGGCTGCCCGGCAGGTCCCGCAGGGACCCGGCGGGTTTTCCCGGCTGCGGATGCGACCTCCCTAACGCTGACGAGCCGAACACTACGAAAGAGATTGAGACAGTGGCGAACCAGTCCCGCCCCAAGGTCAAGAAGTCGCGTGCCCTCGGCATCGCGCTGACCCCGAAGGCCGTCAAGTACTTCGAGGCCCGCCCCTACCCGCCGGGCGAGCACGGCCGTGGCCGCAAGCAGAACTCGGACTACAAGGTCCGTCTGCTGGAGAAGCAGCGTCTGCGCGCGCAGTACGACATCTCCGAGCGCCAGCTGGTCCGCGCCTACGAGCGCGCGTCCAAGGTCCAGGGCAAGACCGGTGAGGCCCTGATCGTGGAGCTCGAGCGCCGTCTCGACGCCCTGGTCCTGCGTTCGGGCATCGCCCGCACCATCTACCAGGCCCGTCAGATGGTCGTCCACGGCCACATCCAGGTCAACGGCCAGAAGGTCGACAAGCCGTCCTTCCGGGTCCGTCCGGACGACGTCGTGCAGGTCCGCGACCGCTCCAAGGACAAGACGCTCTTCACGATCGCCCGCGAGGGTGGCTTCGCCCCCGAGGGTGAGACCCCGCGCTACCTGCAGGTGAACCTCAAGGCCCTGGCGTTCCGCCTGGACCGCGAGCCGAACCGCAAGGAGATCCCGGTGATCTGCGACGAGCAGCTCGTCGTCGAGTACTACGCCCGCTGACCCCAGCCACGGCGTACTACTTCAGCCCGCCGTCTCCCCGCCCGGCTCTGCCGGGGCGGGGAGACGGTGGGTTTGTGTTTCCCGCACCTCACGTCGCAGGCAGGTCCGGTCGTTCGGACAGTGCGGGCCGGTGGGGGCTGGTCGCGCCGTTCGCCGTGCCCCTTCGGGGCACGTCAGCCCCCCGCGGAGCCGGCAGCGCCCCCAACGGTCGTACCGCCCCATGCTCCAGCGCGCGGGCCACGGCGTCCGCGCGGTCCAGCCGCGCACCCTCCCGCACGCACTCCTCGTACCGGGCGTCGCCCAGCGACTGCCGCGCCATCGACTCGCACCGCTCGTGCGGGGCGTTGTAGTACGCCGAGCCGAACAGCGGCAGCCCCACCGACGGCCAGATGCGGCCGGCCGCGCCCTGGAGGAGTGCCGCCTCGGCCGGTTCGCCCTGAGCCGCCGTCACCAGTGCCAGCAGCTCCAGCGACAGCACCGAGCCGAGCAGGTCGTGGAAGGCGTGGGCGTTGCGCAGGCACTCGGCGAGCAGTTCCCGCGCCCTGTCCTGGGCACCCTCCCGCCAGGCCGCGTACGCCAGCACATACAGCGCGTAGGAGCGGGCCCAGCGCTCCCCGTGGTCCTCGCACACCCGGCGCACGTCCTCGCACAGCCGCACCGCGTCCGGCAGATCCCCCTGGAAGGCCCGCGTCATCGCCAGCTCCACCTGGCCCATCAGCACGTTGCTGTTGAGCTCGCCGATCTCCTGATAGCGCTCCAGCGCGGACCGCAGCAGCGTTTCTGCACGGGCCATGTCATCGGTGACCAGCGCCAGACAGCCGGTGCGGTGCTCGGCGTACGCCACCGCCGTCGCATCCGCGACCCGCTCGGCCTGCTCCCGGCACTCCCGCAGCGCCGCCAGCGCCGGCACGGTGTCGCCCTGGAGGATCGCCACATAGCCGAGCACCCACAGCGCCTTCAGCCGCGACTGCTCGTACCCCGACTCCAGCTCC
The DNA here is from genome assembly GCF_053597455.1 of Streptomyces sp. NPDC001393. Lineage (NCBI taxonomy): Bacteria > Bacillati > Actinomycetota > Actinomycetes > Kitasatosporales > Streptomycetaceae > Streptomyces > Streptomyces sp. NPDC001393. The sequence goes on along the minus strand of NZ_JBSFIH010000078.1, from coordinate 14,561 downwards.
ACGCTGCGCGCCAGCCAGCGGCGTCCCTCCGCGAGCCGCCCGCAGCCGACCCAGCAGAACCACAGCGACCCCGCGAGGTACTGCCCGAGATGGGCCTCCTCCGGCTCGGTCAGACAGAACTCCAGCGCCTCCCGCAGATTGGGCAGCTCCGCCTCGACCCGCGCGGCGACCTCGCCCTGCCGGGGCGAGAACCAGTCCAGCTCGCACCAGGTCGCCAGGCCCAGGTACCAGTCCCGGTGGCGTCTGCGCAGCCGGCTCGCGTCCCCGATCCCCTCCAGCCACTCGGCGCCGTAGGCCCGGACCGTGTCCAGTATCCGGTAGCGAGGGCCCGCCGGGCTCTCCTCGCGGGTCACGACCGACTGGGCCACCAGCTCCGACAGCACGTCCAGGACGTCCTCGGCGGCGAGCCCGTCCCCGCTGCACACATACTCGGCCGCCTCCAGGTCGAAGGTCTGCGCGAACACCGAAAGACGCGCCCACAGCAGTCGCTCGGCGGGCGTGCACAGCTCGTGGCTCCAGCCGATGGCGGTGCGCAGCGTCTGGTGCCGGGCCGGAGGGCCCCCGGGGACGGGATGCGACCCGTTGCCCGTCGTCAGCAACCGGAACCGGTCGTCCAGCCGCCCCAGCAACTGCGCCGGGGACAGCGCCCGCAGCCGCCCGGCCGCCAGCTCCAGTGCCAGCGGAATCCCCTCCAGCCGCCGGCACACCTCGCGCACCTCGAAGCCGTCGGACACCTCCAGCCCCTGCTCCCGGGCCCGGTCGGTGAACAGCTCCACCGCCTCGTCCTCGCCGAGCGGCGCCAGCGGGAACAGCCGCTCGCCCGCCAGACCCAGCGGACGCCGGCCCACGGCCAGCGCCCGCAGCTCCGGCAGCTTCCGCAGCAGCTCCGCCGTCAACTCGGCGCAGGCGTCCGCCAGATGCTCGAACCCGTCCAGCACCAGCAGGGCCGGTCGGCCGGCGAGATGCTCCAGCAGCGTCTGCCGGGGCGGCCGGGCGGTGTGGTCGGTCAGGCCCAGGGCCTCCGCCACCGCGTACTCCACGAACTGCGGATCGCGCACGGGCGCCAGCTCCACCCGCCCCGCCCCTGCCTCCCACCCGGCGGCGAACCGCGCGGCGAGCCGGGACTTGCCGACACCGCCGACCCCGGTCACGGTCACCAGCCGCGCCCCGCCGAGCGCGTCCGCCAGTCCGGCGAGTTCGGCCGAGCGCCCGACGAAAGTGGTCAGTTCCAGGGGCGGATCGCCGTCGGGGAAAGGGGCTGGGCGCTGAGAACCTCGCATGGGACACGGAGCGTACTGAACCGTGTTCACTGCGTACAATCGCTTCCCGCAACTCCGTCCGCGCCGCCCGGTAATCCGGTACGGAGCCCTGGCCATGGCGCGATAGGCTCGGACACGACTTTTTCGATGGTGAGGCACGTTTCAGGGAGCGGGTGCGCACAGTGTCCGGTGGAGAGGTGGCCGGGATCCTGGTGGCCGTCTTCTGGGCGATCCTGGTCTCCTTCCTCGCGGTGGCTCTCGCGAGGCTGGCCCAGACGCTCAGGGCGACCACCAAGCTGGTGGCGGATGTGACCGACCAGGCCGTCCCGCTGCTCGCCGACGCCTCCGCCGCCGTGCGTTCCGCACAGACCCAGATCGACCGCGTCGACGCGATCGCCTCCGACGTCCAGGAGGTCACGTCGAACGCCTCAGCGCTGTCGACCACGGTCGCCTCCACCTTCGGCGGCCCGCTGGTCAAGGTCGCGGCGTTCGGCTACGGCGTCCGCCGGGCGCTGGGCGGCCGCAAGGAGGACGTGCCCGCGAAGGCGCCCCGGCGTACCGTGATCGTGGGCCGCACGGTCCCTGCCGCACGACGCAAGCGGAAGTAAGGACTGAGACCGAGCGATGTTCCGCCGTACGTTCTGGTTCACCACCGGTGTCGCCGCCGGTGTGTGGGCGACCACCAAGGTCAACCGCAAGCTCAAGCAGCTGACCCCGGAGAGCCTCGCCGCGACCGCGGCGAACAAGGCGCTGGAGACGGGTCAGCGGCTGAAGGACCGCGCGGTGGGCTTCGCGCTCGACGTCCGCGACAACATGGCCCAGCGGGAGGCCGAGCTGGAGGAGGCGCTGGGGATCCACGAGAACCCCGAACTCCCCGCGCCCCGGCGGTACACCGCCATCGAGAACAACCGCGACAACAGCAGCACACCGAAGTACATCGAAGCCCCGATGTACTCGTACAACCGGAATGAGGACCACTGATGGAGTCGGCCGAGATTCGCCGCCGCTGGCTGAGCTTCTTCGAGGAGCGCGGGCACACCGTCGTCCCTTCGGCGTCGCTCATCGCGGACGACCCGACTCTGCTCCTCGTCCCCGCCGGCATGGTGCCCTTCAAGCCCTACTTCCTGGGTGAGGTCAAGCCCCCGTTCTCGCGCGCCACCAGCGTGCAGAAGTGCGTGCGCACGCCCGACATCGAAGAGGTCGGCAAGACCACGCGCCACGGCACCTTCTTCCAGATGTGCGGCAACTTCTCCTTCGGCGACTACTTCAAGGAAGGCGCCATCAAGTACGCCTGGGAGCTGCTCACCACGCCCCAGGACAAGGGCGGTTACGGCCTGGAGCCGGAGAAGCTCTGGATCACCGTCTACAAGGACGACGACGAGGCCGAGCGCATCTGGCACGAGGTCGTCGGTGTGCCGAAGGAGCGCATCCAGCGCCTGGGCATGAAGGACAACTACTGGTCCATGGGCGTACCCGGCCCCTGTGGCCCCTGCTCCGAGATCAACTACGACCGCGGCCCCGAGTTCGGCGTCGAGGGCGGCCCCGCCGTCAACGACGAGCGGTACGTGGAGATCTGGAACCTCGTCTTCATGCAGTACGAGCGCGGCGAGGGCACCGGCAAGGACAACTTCGAGATCCTCGGGGACCTGCCGAGCAAGAACATCGACACGGGCCTCGGCCTGGAGCGGCTCGCCATGATTCTGCAGGGCGTGCAGAACATGTACGAGATCGACACCTCCATGGCCGTCATCGACAAGGCCACCGAGCTGACCGGCGTCCGCTACGGCGACGCCCATGACTCGGACGTGTCCCTCCGCGTGGTCACCGACCACATGCGCACGGCCACCATGCTCATCGGCGACGGCGTCACCCCCGGCAACGAGGGCCGCGGCTATGTGCTGCGCCGCATCATGCGCCGCGCCATCCGCAATATGCGCCTGCTCGGCGCCACCGGCCCGGTCGTCAAGGACCTCCTCGACACCGTGATCCAGATGATGGGCCAGCAGTACCCCGAGCTGGTCACCGACCGCGAGCGCATCGAGAAGGTCGCCATCGCGGAGGAGAACGCCTTCCTCAAGACGCTGAAGGCCGGCACCAACATCCTCGACACGGCCGTCACCGAGACCAAGCAGGCCGGCGGCACGGTCCTGGCCGGCGACAAGGCCTTCCTGCTCCACGACACCTGGGGCTTCCCGATCGACCTCACCCTGGAGATGGCCGCCGAGCAGGGCCTCTCCGTGGACGAGGAGGGCTTCCGCCGCCTGATGAAGGAGCAGCGGGAGCGCGCCAAGGCCGACGCCCAGGCCAAGAAGACCGGCCACGCCGACATGGGCGCCTACCGCGAGATCGCCGACACCGCCGGCGAGACCGACTTCATCGGCTACTCCGACACCGAGGGCGAGACCACGATCGTCGGCCTCCTCGTCGACGGCGTCTCCTCGCCGGCCGCCACCGAGGGCGACGAGGTCGAGGTCGTCCTGGACCGCACCCCGTTCTACGCCGAGGGCGGCGGCCAGATCGGCGACACCGGCCGGATCAAGGTCGACTCCGGTGCCGTCATCGAGGTCCGCGACTGCCAGAAGCCGGTCCCGGGCGTGTACGTCCACAAGGGCGTCGTCCAGGTCGGCGAGGTCACCGTCGGTGCCAAGGCCCACGCCTCGATCGACGCCCGCCGCCGCAAGGCCATCGCCCGCGCCCACTCGGCCACCCACCTGACCCACCAGGCCCTGCGCGACGCCCTCGGCCCGACGGCCGCCCAGGCCGGTTCGGAGAACCAGCCCGGCCGCTTCCGCTTCGACTTCGGCTCCCCGTCCGCCGTGCCGACGGCCGTGATGACCGACGTCGAGCAGAAGATCAACGAGGTGCTCGCCCGCGATCTCGATGTGCACGCCGAGATCATGGGCATCGACGAGGCCAAGAAGCAGGGCGCCATCGCCGAGTTCGGCGAGAAGTACGGCGAGCGGGTCCGCGTGGTGACCATCGGCGACTTCTCCAAGGAGCTGTGCGGCGGCACGCACGTGCACAACACCGCCCAGCTGGGCCTGGTGAAGCTGCTCGGCGAGTCCTCCATCGGCTCGGGTGTCCGCCGTATCGAGGCCCTGGTCGGCGTGGACGCCTACACCTTCCTCGCCCGCGAGCACACGGTCGTCAACCAGCTGACCGAGCTGCTCAAGGGGCGCCCGGAGGAGCTGCCGGAGAAGGTCTCCTCGATGCTCGGCAAGCTGAAGGACGCCGAGAAGGAGATCGAGAAGTTCCGCGCCGAGAAGGTGCTGCAGGCCGCCGCCGGTCTCGCCGAGTCCGCCAAGGACGTGCGCGGGGTGGCCGTCGTCACCGGCCAGGTCCCGGACGGCACCACCCCGGACGACCTGCGCAAGCTGGTCCTCGACGTGCGCGGCCGCATCCAGGGCGGACGGGCCGCCGTGGTCGCCCTCTTCACCGTCAACAACGGCAAGCCGCTGACGGTCATCGCCACCAACGAGGCCGCCCGCGAGCGCGGCCTCAAGGCCGGTGACCTGGTCCGCACCGCCGCCAAGACCCTCGGCGGCGGCGGTGGCGGCAAGCCGGACGTCGCCCAGGGCGGCGGCCAGAACCCGGCCGCCGTCGGTGAGGCCGTCGAGGCTGTCGAGCGCCTCGTCGCCGACACCGCCAAGTGACGGCGAAGACGACGACCGACAAGACGACGGACAAGACGACGAACGCTACGGCGACGAAGACGGCGAAGTAAGGATACGGTCGGAAATGCGCAGAGGACGTCGACTCGCGATCGACGTCGGGGACGCCCGGATCGGGGTCGCCTCGTGCGACCCCGATGGGATCCTCGCCACACCGGTGGAGACCGTCCCCGGCCGGGACATCCCCGCCGCCCACCGCCGCCTTCGTCAACTGGTGGAGGAGTACGAGCCGATCGAGGTCGTCGTCGGGCTCCCTCGCTCCCTCAAGGGAGGCGAGGGCCCGGCCGCCGTCAAGGTCCGCGCCTTCGCCCAGGAGCTGGCCAAGGGCATCAAGCCGGTGCCGGTGCGCCTGGTGGACGAACGGATGACGACCGTGACGGCCAGTCAGGGACTGCGCGCCTCGGGGGTGAAATCGAAGAAGGGCCGCTCCGTCATCGACCAGGCCGCCGCCGTCATCATCCTGCAGCAGGCCCTCGAATCCGAACGAGTGTCAGGTAAAGCACCCGGCGAGGGCGTCGAAGTGGTCATCTGATCGCGATACGGTAACGTTCCGCGCTATGTGCCGGTGTTCGAACAGTCGGCACATAGCAAGAGGAGGCGGAACGGAAGCCGGCCCACCGGCCGCGTGACCGGTCGGCCTCGCGGCTCTAGGGGATCGATGACTGAGTATGGCCGGGGCCCGGGCTCCGAACCGTGGCATCCGCAGGACCCGTTGTACGGGGACGGCGAATGGGAAGGGCAGCAGGCCCACGTCGGCCATCAGCCTGTCTACGGCGGCCAGCCGCAGCAGCAGTACCCGCAGCAGCCGCAGTACGGCGACTGGAACCAGCAGCAGCACCCCGGGTACGGCCACGAGCCGTACCCCTACTACGACGAACAGGGCCACCAGCAGTACGCCGGTCACGCCCCGCAGCAGTACCAGCAGCAGGGCGGCTGGGAGGCGGCCGGTCCCCAGGGCCAGATGCCGTACCACCCGGACCCCGGTGACCCCTACGGCCGGCAGCCCGTCGGCTACGGCGGCGAGCAGCCCGACTTCTACGGCACCGAGGACGCCTACCCGCCGCCGGTGCCGCCCGGCCGCAGGCACTCCGAGCCGGAACCCGAACCCGAGCCCGAGGCCGCGCCCGAGGAGGAGCACCCCTTCTTCACGGGAGGCGGCGACGATGACGACGACGAGGAACACGAGCTCCAGAGCCGCCGTGACCGGCGCGACAAGGCGAAGAAACCCGCCAAGAAGGGGCAGAAGCGACGCAACGGCTGCGCCTGCCTGGTCGTCGTCCTGGTCTTCGGTGGCGGCGTCGCCACGGCGGGTTACTTCGGCTACAAGTTCTACCAAAATCGTTTCGCCCCGGCGCCCGACTACACGGGCGACGGCACCGGCCAGACCGTGACGGTCGAGATCCCCAAGGGCGCGGGCGGCTGGGACATCGGCAACCGCCTGAAGCAGGCCGGGGTCGTCAAGAGCGCCGAGGCCTTCGTGCACGCGCAGGGCGCGGTCCCCGGCGGCGGCAGCATCCAGGCCGGCGTGTACCTCCTGAAGAAGGAGATGTCCGCCGCCAGCGCCGTGCGCATGATGCTGGACCCGAAGAGCCAGAACGTCATCATGGTGACTCCGGGTGAGCGCAATGCGCGTGTCTACCAGGCGATCGACAAGAAACTCGAACTCTCCGCCGGCACCACCGAGAACGTCGCCAAGCAGGAATACAAGAACCTCGGTCTGCCGGCCTGGGCGCAGAACACGGCGCACAGCAGCGAGATCAGGGACCCGCTGGAGGGCTTCCTCTTCCCGGGCAACTATCCGGCCGCCAAGGGCATGAAGCCGGACGCGATCCTGAAGCAGATGGTCGCCGAGGCCAAGTCCAAGTACGACGCCTACGGCCTCGCCTCCAAGGCGCAGGCGCTGGGCCTGAACAACGCGTTCGAGCTGGTCACGGTCGCGAGCCTGGTGCAGGCCGAGGGCAAGACGCCCGACGACTACCGCAAGATGGCGGAGGTCGTCTACAACCGCCTCAAGCCCACCAACACCGAGACGAACCAGCTGCTGCAGTTCGACTCGACGTACAACTACCTCAAGGGCACCAGCAACATCCATATCTCCGAGAAGGAGATCAACAGCAACACCAGCCCGTACAACACCTACCGGCACAAGGGGCTCCCGCCCGGTCCGATCGGCAACCCCGGCGAGGACGCGATCAACGCGGCGCTGAACCCGACGCACGACGGCTGGATCTATTTCGTCGCGACCGACGGTGTGAACAACACCGAATTCGCGAAGACCTACGCCGAATTCAAGCAACTCAAGGAAAAGTTCAATGCCAGCTCGGGCAACTGACGCCCGCCGGGCCGCCGTACTCGGCAAGCCCATCGCCCACTCGCTCTCCCCGGTGCTGCACCGGGCCGCGTACGACGAGCTGGGGCTCGGCGAGTGGTCGTACGACTGCTTCGAGGTGGACGAGGCAGGCCTGCCCGGTTTCTTCGAGAAGCTGGGGCCCGAGTGGGCGGGGCTGTCGCTGACGATGCCGCTGAAGCGGGCGGTCATTCCGCTGGTGGACGAGATCAGCGAGACGGCCGCCTCCGTCGACGCCGTCAACACCGTGGTGTTCACCGAGGACGGCCGCCGCCTCGGCGACAACACCGACATCCCGGGCATGGTGGCCGCCCTGCGCGAGCACGGTATCGAGCAGGTCGACTCCGCCGCGATCCTCGGCGCCGGCGCCACCGCCTCCTCCGCACTCGCCGCCCTCGCCCGGATCTGCACCGGCGAGGTCGTCGCCTACGTCCGCAGCGAGGCCCGCGCCGCCGAGATGCGGCAGTGGGGCGAGCGGCTCGACGTGGAGGTGCGTACGGCGGACTGGGCGGACGCCGAACAGGCGCTGCGCGCCCCGCTGGTGATCGCCACCACGCCCGCCGGCGCCACCGACGCCCTCGCCGCCGCCGTGCCCGAGCGTCCCGCCACCCTCTTCGACGTGCTCTACGACCCCTGGCCCACCGAGCTGGCGGCCCGCTGGTCCATGTTCTCAGGTGCCGTGGTCAGCGGCCTCGACCTGCTGGTCCACCAGGCCGCCCTGCAGGTCGAGCGGATGACCGGCCGGTCCCCGGCGCCCCTTGAGGTCATGCGCCGAGCCGGTGAGAAGGCGCTCGCCGCCCGCTGATCGCTCCGGGCACGTCCGCCCTGTGGACCGGTGACCGGAATCCGGCCCCGGACGTGGGAGGATCGGAGGTGGCGGGCCGGGGTCGCGCACCCGGTCGCCGTCGCCGTACGCGAGGACGTGCGTACGCAGGGCAGTACCGGGCGCGAACACTGAGGAGCACCGTTGAGCAGGCTGCGTTGGCTGACCGCGGGGGAGTCCCACGGTCCCGCACTTGTCGCGACGCTGGAGGGGCTTCCCGCCGGCGTGCCGATCACCACGGAGATGGTGGCGGACCACCTGGCGCGGCGGCGGCTCGGCTATGGCCGTGGTGCGCGCATGAAGTTCGAGCGGGACGAGGTCGCCTTCCTGGGCGGCGTCCGGCACGGCCTCACCCTCGGCTCCCCGGTCGCGATCATGGTGGGCAACACCGAGTGGCCCAAGTGGGAGCAGGTCATGGCGGCCGACCCGGTCGACCCGGAGATCCTCGCGGGTCTGGCCCGCAACGCGCCGCTCACCCGGCCCCGCCCCGGCCACGCCGACCTCGCCGGTATGCAGAAGTACGGCTTCGACGAGGCCCGCCCGATCCTGGAGCGCGCCTCCGCCCGCGAGACCGCGGCCCGGGTGGCGCTGGGTGCGGTGGCGCGGTCGTATCTGAAGGAGACCGCGGGCATCGAGATCGTCTCGCACGTCGTCGAGCTGTGCTCCGTGAAGGCTCCCCAGGGCGTGTACCCCACGCCGGCCGACGTCGAGAAGCTGGACGCCGACCCGCTGCGCTGCCTGGACGCGGACGCCTCGAAGGCGATGGTCGCGGAGGTCGACCAGGCCCACAAGGACGGCGACACGCTCGGCGGCGTCGTCGAGGTGCTGGCGTACGGCGTCCCGGTCGGCCTCGGCTCGCACGTGCACTGGGACCGCAAGCTGGACGCCCGGCTGGCCGGTGCCCTGATGGGCATCCAGGCGATCAAGGGCGTCGAGATCGGCGACGGCTTCGAGCTCGCCCGGGTGCCCGGCTCCAAGGCGCACGACGAGATCGTGGGCACGCCCGAGGGCATCAAGCGCCTCTCCGGTCGCGCCGGCGGCACCGAGGGCGGCCTGAGCACCGGCGAGCTGCTGCGGGTGCGGGCCGCGATGAAGCCGATCGCGACCGTGCCGCGGGCGCTGCGGACCGTGGACGTCACCACCGGCGAGGCCGCCCAGGCCCACCACCAGCGCTCGGACGTCTCCGCCGTGCCGGCCGCCGGCATCGTCGCCGAGGCCATGGTCGCGCTCGTCCTCGCCGACGCGGTCGCCGAGAAGTTCGGCGGCGACTCCGTGGCCGAGACCCGGCGCAACGTGCGGTCGTACCTCGACAACCTCGCGATCAGGTGAGCGCTGTGCCAGCGGTCGTCCTGGTCGGCCCGATGGGCGTCGGCAAGTCCACCGTGGGCCGGATGCTCGCCGAGCGCCTCGGGCTCGGTTACCGGGACACCGACGAGGACATCGTCGCCGCCGAGGGCCGCACCATCGCCGAGATCTTCGTCGACGAGGGCGAGCCCGCCTTCCGCGCGATCGAGAAGCGGGCCGTGCATGCCGCGCTCGCCGAGCACGAGGGTGTCCTCGCGCTCGGTGGCGGCGCCATCCTCGACGCGGACACGCGTGCCCTGCTCGCCGGGCAGCAGGTGGTCTACCTCTCCATGGACGTGGAGGAGGCCGTCAAGCGCACCGGGCTGAACGTGGCCCGGCCGCTGCTCGCGGTCAACCCGCGCAAGCAGTGGCGCGAGCTGATGGAGGCCCGGCGGCACCTGTACGAGGAGGTCGCCACCGCCGTCGTGGCGACCGACGGCCGCAGCCCCGAAGAGGTCACCCAACAGGCGCTCGACGCACTGGAGTTGAAGGAAGCATGAGCGAGGCAGTCACCCGGATCCAGGTCGCCGGCACCGCGGGCACCGACCCCTACGAGGTGCTGGTCGGGCGCCAACTGCTCGGCGAGCTGGGCGGGTTGATCGGCCAGAAGGCCAAGCGGGTCGCGGTGATCCACCCCGAGGCGCTGGCCGAGACCGGTGACGCGCTGCGGGCCGACCTGGCCGAGCAGGGCTACGAGGCGGTCGCCATCCAGGTGCCGAACGCCGAGGAGGCCAAGACCGCCGAGGTGGCCGCCTACTGCTGGAAGGCGCTCGGGCAGTCGAACTTCACCCGCTCCGACGTCGTCGTCGGCGTGGGCGGCGGCGCGACCACCGACCTCGCCGGCTTCGTCGCCGCGACCTGGCTGCGCGGGGTGCGCTGGGTCGCCGTCCCGACCACCGTGCTGGCCATGGTGGACGCGGCGGTCGGCGGCAAGACCGGCATCAACACCGCCGAGGGCAAGAACCTCGTCGGCGCCTTCCACCCGCCGGCCGGCGTCCTGTGCGACCTGGCCGCCCTGGACTCCCTCCCGGTCAACGACTACGTCTCCGGACTCGCCGAGGTCATCAAGGCCGGCTTCATCGCCGACCCGGTGATCCTGGACCTGATCGAGTCCGACCCCGAGGCCGCCCGGACCCCGGCGGGCCCGCACACGGCCGAGCTGATCGAGCGCTCGATCCGGGTGAAGGCGGAGGTCGTCTCCTCGGACCTGAAGGAGTCGGGCCTGCGCGAGATCCTCAACTACGGCCACACGCTCGGCCACGCCATCGAGAAGAACGAGCGCTACAAGTGGCGGCACGGTGCCGCGGTCGCGGTCGGCATGCACTTCGCCGCCGAACTCGGCCGTCTGGCGGGCCGGTTGGACGACGCGACGGCGGACCGCCACCGTACGGTCCTGGAAGCGGTCGGCCTGCCGCTGCACTACCGCTACGACCAGTGGCCCAAGCTGCTGGAGACGATGAAGATCGACAAGAAGTCCCGCGGCGACCTGCTGCGCTTCATCGTCCTCGACGGCCTGGCCAAGCCGACCGTTCTGGAGGGCCCGGACCCGGCCGTCCTGCTCGCCGCGTACGGCGAGGTCGGGCAGTAGGTCCCGGACTGTTCCGTCCGTCCGATTGCCTCTCCGGAGTGGGCACTTCGAGCCGCCCCCGTCCGTTTCACCAAACGACGGCGGGGGACGGTACCGTTCGGTAGGCAGCGGGCTCACCCCCGCTGCCAGCACGAACTGCCTTGTACGAGACGGAGTGGCAACGGATGCAGCACGCAGTGGGGTCTCCGCTGCCGCCGCCCCACCAGCCGGGGCAGCCGCCGCACGCCGGCTGGTCGTCGGCCGCACACCACCCGGGCCCGCACCCGGGAGCCTCCCAGGGGCCCGTCCCCATGCCCCCGCCACCGGGCTTCCCGGCCCCCACCGGCGCCGTCCCGCCGACGCCCCCGCAACCCCTGGCGCCCCAGCCCCCGGCGCCCCAGGCCACCGCCGCACCGGCCCCCGACACCACCGGTCACGTCCCGCTGCCGCCCGGCGGCCCGGTCGGTGTGCCCACGGTGCCCCCGGCTCCCGCCGCGGCCCCCGACCCGGCGACGACCACGCTGGCCGTCCTGCTGATCGGCCCGGCCGGCGCGGGCAAGACCAGCGTCGCCAAGTACTGGGCGGACCACCGCCGTGTGCCCACCGCTCACATCAGCCTGGACGACGTCCGCGAATGGGTCCGCTCGGGCTTCGCCGACCCTCAGTCCGGCTGGAACGACAACTCCGAGGCCCAGTACCGTCTGGCCCGCCGCACCTGCGGCTTCGCCGCCCGCAACTTCCTCGCCAACGGCATCTCCTGCATCCTCGATGACGCGGTCTTCCCGGACCGCCCGGTCGTCGGCCTCGGCGGCTGGAAGCGCCACGTCGGCCCCGGCCTGCTCCCGGTCGTCCTCCTGCCCGGCCTGGACATCGTCCTGGAGCGCAACGCCGAGCGCACCGGCAACCGCCGCCTCACCGACGAGGAGGTGGCCCGCATCCACGGCCGCATGGCGGGTTGGTACGGCTCGGGCCTGCCGATCATCGACAACTCGCAACTGGACATCCCGGGCACGGCGAGCGTCCTGGACGAGGTTCTGGCCAGGGCCATAGCGAGCCCACCGAGCTGGTGACCACGGGGGCCCGGACCCCACCCTGTCGGCGGACCGCAGCACACCCCCCACAAACCCCACTCGGCCCCTTAAAATCAGCACAATCCGGTCAAAACTCCTACGCTCATCTCATGTCAGAGGTGTACGCGACCCGCCGATCCCGGCTGAGAGACCACTTCACCGCGGCCGGCACCGCGGCAGCGCTCGTCACCCGCCCAGCCAACGTGCGCTACCTCGCCGCCGCAGCCCCGCAGGGCTCCGCGCTGCTGCTCGGCAAACGCGAGGACCTCCTCGTATGCATCGGCCAGCCCGACGACCGCCCGTTTGAGGGCCGCCCGGACGACAACCTGCGCCTGCACGTCCTCCCACCGAACGGCTCCGGCGGTGATGCCGCGGTCGCGGCGGCGGACCTGGCCGTGGCGCAGAACGCCGACTCCCTGGCAGTCGAGGAACACCACCTCACGGTCGCCCGACACCGAGCGATCGCCGCGGTCGCCCCCACGCTGCGCCTCGGCGACCTCGGCGGAGCCGTGGAACAGCTCAGGGTGGTCAAGGACGAGGAGGAGATCTCCTGCCTGCGCATCGGCGCCGAGATCGCCGACCAGGCCCTCGGCGAGCTGCTGGAGTCCATCCTGGTCGGCCGCACCGAGCGGCACCTCGCGCTGGAACTGGAGCGCCGTCTGGTCGACCACGGCGCCGACGGTCCGGCCTTCGCCACCTCGGTCGCCACCGGGCCGAACGCCGGCCGCCGCGGGCACCGCCCCACCGACCGGCGGGTGGAGGAGGGCGACTTCCTCTCCGTGTGCCTCGGCGCGACCTACCGCGGCTACCGCTGCGAGATCGGCCGTACCTTCGTGATCGGCACCTCGCCCGCCGAGTGGCAGATCGAGCTGTACGACCTGGTCTTCGCCGCTCAGCGCGCCGGACGCGAGTCCCTGGCGCCCGGCGCCGGGTACGCCGATGTGGACCGCGCGGCACGCCAGGTCCTGGACTCGGCCGGCTATGCGGAGGCCCTGCCCCCGCTGACCGGACACGGCGTCGGACTCGAAATCGACGAGGACCCGCAGTTGGCGCCCGCGGCCATGGGTAAACTGGACGCTTGCGTGCCGGTCACCGTCGAACCGGGGGTCCACCTCCCGGGCCGGGGCGGTGTCCGGATCGATGACACGCTCGTCGTGCGCCCCGAGGCGGACGGCGGACCCGAGCTACTCACCATCACGACCAAGGAGCTGCTCGCCCTCTAGGCAGTGGCGTGCGCCGGGGTCGTACGTCAGTCCAGGAGATTCCGCAACCGTGGCTTCCACGAACGACCTCAAGAACGGCATGGTGCTCAAGCTCGAAGGCGGCCAGCTCTGGTCCGTCGTCGAGTTCCAGCACGTCAAGCCCGGCAAGGGCCCGGCCTTCGTGCGCACCAAGCTGAAGAACGTGCTGTCCGGCAAGGTGGTCGACAAGACCTTCAACGCCGGCGTCAAGGTCGAGACCGCCACTGTCGACAAGCGCGACATGCAGTTCTCGTACATGGACGGCGAGTACTTCGTCTTCATGGACATGGAGACCTACGACCAGCTGCACATCGACAAGAAGGCCGTCGGCGACGCCGCGAACTTCCTGATCGAGGGCTTCACCGCCACCGTGGCCCAGCACGAGGGCGAGGTGCTCTTCGTCGAGCTGCCGGCCGCCGTCGAGCTGACCATCGCCGAGACCGAGCCGGGCGTCCAGGGCGACCGCTCCACCGGTGGCACCAAGCCCGCCACCCTGGAGACCGGCCACCAGATCCAGGTCCCGCTCTTCATCACCACCGGTGAGAAGATCAAGGTCGACACCCGCACCAGCGACTACCTCGGCCGGGTGAACAGCTAACCGTGGCTGCCCGCAACACGGCCCGCAAGCGCGCCTTCCAGATCCTCTTCGAGGGCGACCAGCGCGGCGCCGACGTCCTGACGGTCCTCGCGGACTGGATCCGGCTGTCCCGGTCCGACACCCGGCAGCCGCCGGTCAGCGAGTACACGATGCAGCTGGTCGAGGGCTACGCCGAGCACGCGACGCGGATCGACGAGCTGATCGCCCAGTATGCGGTCGGCTGGACGCTCGACCGGATGCCGGTCGTGGACCGCAACATCCTGCGGCTGGGCGCGTACGAGCTGATCTGGGTCGACGAGACCCCGGACGCCGTCGTCCTGGACGAGATGGTGCAGCTGGCCAAGGAGTTCTCCACGGACGAGTCGCCCTCGTTCGTGAACGGTCTGCTGGGCCGGTTGAAGGAGCTCAAGCCGTCCCTGCGCCGGGACGGGGCGTAAGGGCTCGGTACGACCGTCGCCGGAGGGCCCGCAGCATGCCTGTGCTGCGGGCCCTCTGGCGTCTTCCCCGGGCAGCGGACCTCAGGCCGCGAAAAAGCCGCCGGGGTGGCCGGAACCGTGAAGTTCCGGCCCGCTGGAAATCGCCTACGACTTCTCCGCCTACGACACCGAAGAGCTGCGCCGCCGTATCGAGGCCGGCCCCGC